>NZ_BCAV01000007.1:0-293375 GCF_001320125.1 Pseudomonas sp. NBRC 111119 | reverse complement strand
GCGCTGCAGGCCCCATCCTGGGGCCTCAGCGCTTGACGGGCATCCATGCCCGTCACCTCCCTCCGCAAGTCCTTCGTTCGGCCTCCTGAAGTCGCTCAAGATCAAAAGCCAGATCAAGAGCAGATCAAGAGCAGATCAAGAGCAGATCAAGAGCAGATCAAGAGCAGATCAAGATCAACGGCAACGGCAACTGGGCCTTTGGTAGAAGGGGGCACCACTTACCAGCGCACACGGCTCGCCAGCCTCGCCTCAGAACCAGCGATCGTTCTTCTTGCGTCCACGGGTGAGGGCGGGGAGGATCAGGCCCGCCAACAGGCCGGCACCCGCGATGCTGCCGCCGTACACCATGTAGCGCATCATCACCTGTTTGTTCTCGTCGCCCAACCTTGCCTGCGTATCACGCAAGGTCGACTGGCTCTGGTCGAGCTCCTCGCTCAGCGACTTATTGCGCGCTTCGAGCTCGGTCACCAGCTGCTTGCGCGAATCGAGGGTTTCCTGCATGCCCTGGACGCGGTTTTTCCAGCTGTCGTCGATGGTCTTCAGTTGCCCCGTAAGCTCCGCAACCTGCGCATCCAGCTGCGGCAAGCGGTCGCCCTGGCCAGGTACCGACTGCAAGTCGCTGGACAGGATCCACACCACGTCGCCGTTCTGCCCGCGCACTTGGCTGTAGTTACCCTGGGTGCTGAGCAAGGTCAGTTTCTGGCCAGACTTGAGGGTGCCGACGATACGGTGACCGTCTGTCGGGCCGCTGCGCACATAGGTGCTCAGGCTGTCGCTCACCCAGCGAGCATCGCTGGCAGGCTCTTCGGCATGCGCCGGCACGGCAAGGGCCACCGTGGCGGCGAACAGGCCACTGCGCAGGGCAGTGAGGGCGTAGGCAGTTGGGCGGGAATCGGGCATTTTGAGTCTTCGCTGAAACAGGACAAAAGTAGGCCGGGGACGGGGCCGGTGAACCGGTCGGTGGGTTGACCGTCAGCCAAAGACCTTTTTTTTGTAAGCTGGTTCAGCGACTGGGTTCGGAAATATCTACAGCATGTTGCGATGTGTGGCGGGGCCGACTTCCACACGATTGTCAGGGCAGCGACTCGTTCAAGTCCCGTTTGAGACGTGTGGCATCCCTTGCAGGATCTCACTGTCATTTTAGTTGGTGGCAGGATGACCCTTTCTTTGTCACGTTCTGTTAACCTGAACGGCATCACCTGGGCCTGCAACCCCGAGCAGCGTGGACACGTTGCTTGCAGCGGCCCGGGTTGTACCAGGAAACGGAGATTCGTCTAGATGGCCACTGACCGTGTGAGCCTGATTCATTTCGATAAACTGAGCATGAGCCCAGATGCTGCCGACCGGTTCCAGTCCGCCCTCGACGCCCTGGAGGCGCTGAAGCTGCAGGACCGTTACGTGTACCTCATCGCTCCCTATCTGGGTGATATCGCGGACGCTTCCGATACTGAGCAATTGGCCACGGCGCTGCAGCAGAGCCAGCGCGTGGTCGAGGAATTACTGGCTGCCAGGTCGGTAACCCAGGCCAAGGCAGAAGAGGTCAACCAGGTGTTCCAGCGCGCTGCGGAGCGCGCCCGGGCCGAGCTGTCGGGCTGAGCCGCGCATCGCCCAGGCCCTGCCGCTTTTGCTGCTTCACCCGCCCGGTAACTGCTTCCCCAGATAGCGAAGAGGGTAGAAGGCCATGCGTTGCGTTCGCCGCGTCATGCTGCTTCTGTCTTGCCTGGCATTACTGCCAGGCTTCGTCGTGCCGGCCGAGCGCTGCCAGCGATTGAGCGCCACCGGTAACCCTGAATACCCCCCTTATCTATGGCGCGACCCTGCCAACCCTCAGCAACTGATCGGCGCCAATGCCGACCTGGTCAAGCACCTGGCCGAGCGCCTGGGCCTTGAGATCGATGTGGTGTATGGCGGGCCGTGGTCCCGCGCCCAGGAAGAGGTGCGCACTGGCAGGATCGACCTGTTGGCCGGTTATTTCATCACCGATGCACGTGAGCAGCAGATGGATTTCGTGCTGCCCCCCTTCCTCCATACGCCGAGCGTGGTCTGGGTGCGCCGGGAGGGCACCTTTGACTACCGGCGATGGGCCGACCTAAGGGGGCGCAAAGGCGGCACGCTGGTGAACAACAGCCACGGCCAGCAGTTCGATGACTACGCCCGGCAATATCTCACCCTCGAAGCCGTGCCCACCGCCAGGCAGGCATTTGAAAAGCTGGTGCACAAACGCAGTGATTACGTGGTTTACGAGCAATACCCCGGAATGGCGCTGGCCCGCACGCTGGGTATTGAAGGCGAGCTGCTGGTGCTGCAGCCGCCTGTATCCAGCGAGGGGCTTTATCTGGCGATGTCGCGCGCCTCACCTTGCAATCAACCCGCATTGATCGAGGCGCTCACTCGCGAGATGAAGGCGGTCACCGCGGGAGCACTGCCTGATCAACTGTTGAAGCAGAACCTGCAGCGACGGCAGGAATGAGGCAACGCAGCCTCGCTACCGCATCTGCAGGATGATCGGGCTGCTACTGGCCGGGTCGGTATGGTCCCGCAGCTTCGCCACCGCCGCCGGGTCCACCGTCGGGCCATGGTTACCCCAGGCACTGCGCACGAAGCTCAGTACCTCGGCAACCTCCTGATCGCTCAACTGTGCCCTGAACGCTGGCATCCGGTAGGCGTCCGGCATGCCGGCAGCCACCACGCGCTGTGAACCGTTGAGGGTGATGTTGATGGCTGAAGCGTTCTCCTTGGCCAAGGCCGAGGTAGCGCCGGCCAGCGGTGGCATCCACTCGCCCTGGCCCTTGCCGTCCATGCCGTGGCAGGAAGCGCAGCGGGTCACGTAAGTGTGCGCCCCAGGCCGATCGAGCTGGGCGACACCAGGCTCATCCTGATACTGCCAGGGCGTGCCGTCGCGTGCGGGGTCGCCCGGTAGCGACTTGAGGTAACGAGCGATGGCTGACAGGTCCTGATCGTTCATGAACTGCGTGGAGTTGTTGAACGCCTCGGTCATGGAGCCGAATACCACGGCATGACGGTTACGCCCAGTTTTCAGAAACTGCACCACATCGGCCTCGCTCCAGCGGCCAAGGCCTGTGTTGTGATCGGCGCGCAGGCTTGGCGCATACCAGCCGTCTAGCAGCGCCCCCGCCAGGAACGGTGCGCCGCTGTCATCCAGCGCCTTCTCATTGAACGCCAGCCCGCGGGGTGTGTGGCAGCTGCCGCAGTGGCCGGGGCCCTGCACAATGTAGGCACCCCGGTTCCAGAGCGCATCCTGCCCGGGTTTGTCGGCGTAAGGCTCGGTGGCAGCGAACAGGCCGTTCCACAGGGCGATGGGCCAGCGCATGTTCAGCGGCCACGGGATACTACTGGCCTGGTTGGGCTGGCGTGCCGGTTGCACGCTGCGCATGAAGAACGCATACAAGGCCTTGACGTCTTCATCGCTGAGCTTGGCGTAGGACGGGTAGGGCATGGCCGGGTACAGCCGTCGCCCACCCGGCGCCACCCCGTGGCGCACGGCGCGGTCGAAGTCCGCCAGGCTGTAGCTGCCAATGCCGGTGTCAGCGTCGGGGGTGATGTTGGTGGCATGGATGGCGCCCAATGGCGTCGCCATTTCCAGCCCGCCGGCAAAGGGCTTTTGCCCTGGCAGGCTGTGGCAGGCCACGCAGTCGCCAAGGCGCGCCACGTATTCGCCTCGGCTTACCAGGGCCGGGTCATCGATGGCTGCCTGTGAACGTTCAAAAGGCGAGGCCGGCTCACGGGTGACGTACCACGTCACCAGGCCCGCGGCCACTGCACAGGGCAGCAGCAACCAGCCAAGGGTTGTTTTCATACGGCGTGTCATCGCGGCGTCCTTGTCGGTCAGCTGAAGGTATGGCGGCTCATGGGCAGGCTACGCACCCGTTTGCCGGTGAGCTGGGCAACCGCGTTCGCCACGGCAGGCGCCACCGCTGGCAAGGGCGGCTCGCCGATGCCACCCATCTTCGCGCCGCTCTCGATGATGCGCACATGCACCCGTGCCATGCGCGACGGCGGCAGGATCGGATAGAGGTCGTAATTGCGCGCCCGGGGCATGCCGTCCACATACACAGCTTCTTCCACCAGCGTTTGTGAAAGGCCCAGCGCCACGGCGCCATTGACCTGATGCTCGATGATGGCTGGGTTGACGATGCTGCCAGGGTCGATGGCCTGCCAGATGTCATGCACCTTCACCTGGCCATTCTCGATCGACACTTCGGCGATCACCGCAGCCTCGGAACCGAACGGCGACGCCATGGCCACGCCCCGCGCCCGTCGGCTGCCGTCCTCGGCGGTGAACGGCCCGCGCTTCCAGCCGCCAGACAACTCGTCCACGGCTTGCAGCAGGTGGGTCAGCCGCGGGTTGTCACGCAGCAGGTGCAGGCGCAGTTCAAACGGGTCCTTGCCACCTTTGTCGGCCAGCTCGTCCAGAAAGGACTCGTAGAAGAAGTCGTTCAGCGAATTGCCCACCGACCGCCAGTAACCGAGCATCGCCGGCCCCTTCACATAGACTTGGGCGATGCGCTTGTGCGCGATTGCATAGGCCTTGCCCGACAGCCCCTCAAGCGCCGTGGGGTCGATCTTCTCGCCCTGCTTGCCCGCCAGTGCCTCGGTCGGGCCTTCGGTGGCGCTGACCGCCTCCAGGGCTATGGGCATACCGTCGGCATCCAGCGCGGCACGGAACTTCACGGCAGCAACCGGGCGCAGCACGTCGCGCAGAAACTCTTCTTCCCGGCTCCAGATCAGTTTCACCGGCTGGCCGACCGCTTTAGCCAGCGCGATGGCTTGCGGGTAAGGGTTGGCGGACTCATACAGAAAATGGCGGCCAAAGAAGCCGCCCAGCAGGGGCGAGTGCAGGGTGATCTGGCTCGCGTCCAGGCCCGTGCGTTTGGCAATGTCGTCGCGGAACATGTCGGGCGCCTGGTTCGGCAACCAGACTTCCAGGGTGCCGTCCGGGTTGAAGCGGGCCAAGGCAGAGGGAGGCTCCAACTGGGCGTGGTTAAGGTACTGGTTGTGGTAGCTGGCTTCTACCTTGGTTGGTGCGCTGCCGAGGGTAGCTGCGAAATCGCCCGCCTGCTCTTCATCCCGGGCCGGGCCTTGCGTCGCGCCCAAGTGCTCTACCCAGCGGTCGCTGGAAAAGTCCGCAGGCATCGCGCGCACGGTGGCGCCAGCCGCCGCTTCCTGCCAGTCCACCTGCAGGGCCTCCACGGCCCGCTTGGCGTGCCACCAGCGCTGGGCGACCACCGCCACGGCCCCTGGCAGTTGATGCACCGAGTGCACGCCGTGCATGGCCTTGACCTCGGCCTCGTTGCGCAGGCCGCCAACGGTCATGCCCAGGCGCGGTGCGTGCTGGACAGCGGCATGCAGCATGTTCTCGACGGTGATATCGATGCAGTACATGGCCTTGCCGGTGGACTTGTCACGGGCATCCAGGCGCATGACAGGCTTGCCGATCCAGCGGAACGTGGCCGGGTCGCGGAGCTTCAGGGTGGTGGGGTCGGGTACCGGCAGGTCCATGGCCCGCCCGGCCAGCTCGCCGTAGGGTATGGACCGCCCGGTCGTGGTATGTACTACAGTACCCGGGGTGGTGGACAGCTCTGCCAACGGCACACCCAGCTTCTCGGCGCCCGCCTGCAGCAGCATGGCCCGGGCGAGGGCGCCAAGGCGGCGCATGGTGGGGTAGCTCATGCGCACCGACATGCTCCCACCTGTGATGCGCATGCCGTTCTCCATCACCACATAGGCTTCACCCGGCGGCGCGCTCTCGACCACGAAGTTGGCGGGGTCGACGTCGAGCTCTTCGCCAACGATCTGCGCCATGGCGGTGAACGGCCCCTGGCCGCCTTCCATGAACGGGCTCAGCAGGCGCACCGTGCCGTCAGGGCGAATCTCCAGAAACGCGGGCACCTGGGTACCACGCTCGGCATGGGTGGCTGCCTGCACGCGAGGGATGCCAAGCGGGAGGCCAAAGCCGAGCACCAGTGCACCCACCGCAGTACCGGCAAGAAAACGCCGGCGTGACAGGTTCACGGTTTCGCCAGCCTGCAATTTGGCCAACTCAGGGAACGTATCCATCAGGCTTTCTCCCCTTGCGCCAGCGCGTGCATCGCCGCATGGATGGCGTTGTAGGTGCCGCAGCGGCACAGGTTGACCATGGCCGCATCGATCTGCTCATTGCTGGGGTTAGGGGTGTGCTTGAGCAGCGCGGTCGCCGCCATCACCTGCCCTGACTGGCAGTACCCGCATTGGGCCACCTGGTGCTCAACCCACGCCGCGACCACCTTCTTGCCGACAGGGTCGTCCTCGATCGCCTCGATGGTGGACACTTCGCGGCCCTCCACACCCGCCACTGGCGTGACGCAGGCGCGCACCACCACACCGTCGACCAGTACCGAGCACGCCCCGCACTGGGCCAGGCCACAGCCATATTTGGTGCCGGTGAGGCCCAGGTCGTCCCTGAGCACCCACAGCAGGGGCGTGTCGGCTTGCGCTTCGACCTGGTAGGCCGCGCCGTTGATGCGTAATTCCATGGTTCACCTGCCCATCATCGGTTGCTGTCGCTGTTCTGAGATACACCGGAGGTACGTTGCCCCCGTCCGCAAACGCTAGCACATCGTGTCGACCGGCCATCCGAGCAGCAGGCAGGTCCAGAGGATCAGGCAAGCATTCCCCCGGAATACGCAAGCGCAAGCCGCCTGGCGCGGCGCAGCGGGTACCGGGGAGGATTTCCACGGCGAAAACCCGGATAATGCCGGCCAATTCTGTTCTGCACGTTTAAATCACGGTAAACCCGCATGGAAATCAAGGTCAATTTTCTCGACAATCTGCGCCTCGAAGCCAAGTTCGACGACTTCACGGTGATTGCCGACCAACCGATCCGCTACAAGGGAGACGGCTCGGCGCCGGGGCCGTTTGATTACTTCCTGGCGTCCTCGGCCCTGTGCGCCGCGTACTTCGTCAAGCTGTACTGCCAGGCCCGCGATATTCCGACCGAGAACATTCGGCTGTCGCAGAACAACATCGTCGACCCTGAAAACCGCTACAACCAGGTCTTCAAGATTCAGGTCGAGTTGCCCGAAGACATCTCCGAGAAAGACCGCCAGGGCATCCTGCGTTCCATCGACCGCTGCACGGTGAAGAAGGTGGTGCAAACCGGCCCCGAGTTCGTCATCGAGGTGGTGGACAACCTGGATGCCGACGCCCAGGGGCTGTTGATGCCGGTGGCGCAGACCAGCACCCGTATCCCCGGCAAGGACCTGCCGCTGGAACAGACCATCGCCAATATGTCCGGCATTCTGGCGGGCTTGGGCATGAAGATCGAAATCGCCTCGTGGCGCAATATCGTGCCCAACGTCTGGTCGCTGCACGTGCGTGACGCGCAGTCGCCGATGTGCTTCACCAACGGCAAGGGCGCCACCAAGGAGGCCGCCCTGGCGTCGGCCCTGGGCGAGTTCATCGAGCGCCTGAATTGCAACTTCTTCTACAACGACCAGTTCTGGGGCGAAGACATCGCCAATGCGCCGTTTGTGCATTACCCGAACGAGCAATGGTTCAAGCCCGGCCCGCGTGACGCGCTGCCAGGGGAAATCCTCGACGAATACTGCCTGGCCATCTACAACCCCGATGGGGAGCTCCGCGGCTCGCACCTGTACGACACCAACTCAGGTAACACGGCGCGGGGCATCTGCTCACTGCCATTCGTGCGCCAGTCCGATGAACAGGTGGTGTACTTCCCGTCCAACCTGATCGAAAACCTGTTCCTGAGCAACGGCATGAGCGCAGGCAATACCCTGGCTGAAGCCCAGGTGCAGTGCCTGTCGGAAATCTTCGAACGGGCCGTGAAGCGCGAGATCCTCGAAGGCGAGCTGTGCCTGCCGGATGTGCCGGCAGAGGTGCTGGCCCGTTACCCCGGCATCGTGGCTGGCATCCAGGGGCTGGAGGAGCAGGGCTTCCCGGTGCTGGTCAAGGATGCCTCGCTCGGGGGTGAGTTCCCGGTAATGTGCGTGACCTTGATGAACCCGCGCACAGGGGGCGTGTTCGCCTCGTTCGGTGCACACCCGAGCATGGAGGTGGCGCTGGAACGCAGCCTTACCGAGCTGCTGCAGGGCCGCAGCTTCGAGGGCCTCAATGACCTGCCGCAGCCGACCTTCGAAAGCCACGCGCTGACCGAGCCGAACAACTTCGTCGAACACTTCATTGATTCCAGCGGTGTGGTGTCCTGGCGCTTCTTCAGCAGCAAGGCCGACTTCGAATTCGTCGAGTGGGACTTCTCGGGCCAGGGCGAGGATTGCAACGCCCAGGAAGCCGCCACCCTGTTCGGCATCCTGGCCGACCTGGGCAAAGAGGTGTACATGGCGGTGTACGATAACCTCGGTGCCACCGCCTGCCGCATCCTGGTGCCTGGGTACTCGGAAATCTACCCCGTGGAAGACCTGATCTGGGACAACACCAACCGCGCCCTGAGCTTCCGGGCCGATATTCTCAACCTGCACAGCCTCGACAACCGCTCCCTTAAGCTGTTGCTCAAGCGCCTGGACAACTGTGAGGTGGATGACTACACCACCATCACCACGCTGATCGGCGTGGAGTTCGATGACAACACGGTGTGGGGCCAGCTGACCATTCTCGAGCTCAAATTGCTTATCTGCCTGGCTGTGCAACGCTTCGAGGATGCCAAGGAGCTGGTCGAGGCGTTCTTGCAGTTCAACGACAACACCGTCGAGCGGGGCCTGTTTTACCAGGCGCTGAACGTGGTGCTGGAGGTGATGCTGGACGACGACCTGGAAATGGCCGACTTCGAAACCAACTTCCGGCGCATGTTCGGCGACGCGCGCATGGACGCGGTGCTGGGGTCTGTCGACGGCAGCGTACGCTTCCACGGCCTGACCCCGACCAGCATGAAGCTCGAAGGCCTGGACCGCCACCTGCGGCTGCTCGACAGCTACAAGAAACTGCACGCAGCGCGGGCCCGCATGGCCTGAGGGTGTGAGGCCATGCGCGGCGGGGCAGGCCCCGCGTGGCCGAGGGTCATTGGCTGCAAATCTCTTGCAGGATGTTTCAAACGGTTGAAGCGGTGAACTATCACCGCTCCAGGGTGCTCATTGGTTTAGCGCACCTTGCGCGCCCCTGTGGGCTTTTGCCCGTCAGAGCTGGGTCACCGAATGAAAAGGAGGCACCGTGACCGTAACCGACCAAACCCTCTACCGCTGCAGGCCCGGCCCGCTGCACGCGCTGCTGTTGGCAGGCAGCGTGCCGTTGTTCCTTGGCGCCATGCTGAGCGACATCGCCTACTACAACAGCTACCAGATCCAGTGGAGCAATTTCGCCGCCTGGCTTATCGCCGGTGGCCTGGTGTTCTGCGGGCTGGCGTTGCTGTTCGCTTTCGTCAACCTGGTGCGGGCGCGGCAGAAAGCCGGCCGGCCGACCCTGTATTTCGTGTTGTTGCTGGTGACCTGGTCGCTGGGCTTGGTCAACGCGTTCGAGCATGCCAAGGATGCCTGGGCCGTGATGCCGTCGGGCTTGGTACTGTCGGTGATCGTGACCGTGCTTGCCGTGGTGGCGGCCTTTCTCGGGTTGAGCAACCTGCGCGCGCGAGGTGAAGCATGAAACGTCTACATGCACTGAGCCTGTTGTCCTTTTCGCTGCTGCTGGCCGCTTGTGGCGGCGATGGCGAGCCCACCCAGGCCCATGGCCCGGACCCAAAACTACCTGAACCCCAGCGCGGCCTGCTGCCGAGCATGAAGATCGCCCAGCCGGTTGCGTGGGGCCAGCAGAAGCCGACCGTGCCAGACGGCTTCAGCGTCACGGCCATCGCCACCGACCTGAAGATCCCGCGGCAAACCCTGGTGCTGCCCAATGGCGACATCCTGGTCGCTGAAGGGCGGGGCGGTAGCGCGGCCAAGCTCAAGCCCAAGGACGTGATCGCCAGCCAGATCAAGGCCAAAGGCAATACCCAGGTCAAGGGTGGCAACCGCCTGACGCTGCTGCGCGATGCCGATGGTGACGGGCGTTATGAAATGCAGACAGTGTTTGCCGAAAACCTCAACGCCCCTTATGGCCTTGCATTTGCAAACGGCAAGGTCTATGTGGCCAACCAGGATGCGCTGGTGAGCTTTGACTACAAGGACGGCCAGACCAAGGCCGAGGGCGCACCTGCCAAGGTCACCGACCTGCCCGCCGAGATCAACCACCACTGGACCAAGGCACTCACCGCCAGCCCAGACGGGCGTTACCTGTATGTGGGCATCGGCTCTAACAGCAACATCACCGAACGCGGCCTTGAGGTTGAAATCGACCGCGCCATGGTCTGGCAGGTGGATGCCCAGACCGGTGCCCACCGCCCGTACGCTACCGGCCTGCGCAACCCGACGGCGCTGACCATCCAGCCAGGCACCGGCCAGCTGTGGACCGTAGTGAACGAGCGTGACGAACTGGGCCCCGACCTGGTGCCGGACTACCTGACGTCGGTGCGCGAAGGCGGTTTCTATGGCTGGCCCTACAGCTACTGGGGGCAGAATGTAGACGACCGGGTGCGGCCGCAGAACCCTGCCAAAGTTGCCGCAGCCATCAAACCGGACTACAGCCTGGGCTCGCACGTGGCAGCCCTTGGGGTCGACTTCTCCACAGCCGCCATGGGCGAAGGCTTCACCGATGGCGTGTTCGTGGGCGAACACGGCAGCTGGAACCGCCCGAACCCTGTGGGCTACAAAGTGATCTTCGTGCCGTTCAGCAATGGCAAGCCGGCGGGCGAGCCGATCGACTTCGCCACTGGCTTCCGCGGCGAAGATGGCAAGACTCGCGGGCGGCCAGTGGGTGTGACCGTGGACCCGCGGGGGGCGTTGATCATCGCTGACGATCTGGCCAACACCGTATGGCGGGTAACGCGTAACTGATACGGCCAGTCATTGCCTTTGTTGCATGCCCATGGTTTGCCCATGGCATGCAACGTTCTGAATGTGATCCATGCCACTCCAGATGATGGCCAGTATTTAAATGGCGAATGCCAGCCGTGCATAGTTTCGATTTCCATAAGCCCCATCGATCACTCCATCCTGTCGTCACGTGTTTGATGATGGAGGAAGGTCATGTTCAGTAAAACCATGCTCATGGTGGCGGTGCCGGTAGCCCTGGCAGTGCTTGCAGGCGCCATGCTGCCGTTTCAGGCGGCCGGTAACGCCGCTGCGGGCCGCGCACTGGGCCATTGGTTGTGGGGGGCGTTCGCGTCGCTCACCGTCAGCGGCATCGTAGTGATTGCGGCACTGTTGATCTTGCGCGTGCCGGCGCCAGAGGTAGGCAGGGCACTGCAGGGGCCGTGGTGGCTATGGATCGGTGGCGTGCTGGGTGCCTTGTACGTGGCCGGTGCAGCAGCGCTGACGCCCAAATTAGGGGCGGCAGGCTTTCTGGTGCTGGTGGTTGCGGGGCAAATGATGATGGCCGTGGTGGCCGACCATTTCGGGTGGATGGGGCTGGCCGGCAGGCCCCTTGGCTGGGGGCGGGTAGCCGGCTTGCTGCTGATTCTGGGCGGCGTGTTGTTGGTGCAGGGTGGCTGGGCCACAGGTCCACTCCCCAAAACCGACACGGTGATCAAACAGCCCAATGGCTGATCAGGCGCCAGGTTGGCTGCACGCCCACACGCTTTCGCGCAGCCAGCGATGGCCCGGGTCGTTGTTCTTGCGTGTGTGCCACGCCTGCTGGTAGTCGAAGCACGCGATGTTCAGGGGCGGGGGGAACGCCTGCAGGTACGGTTGCTGTTGCAGGCACCCCACGGCACGCTGAGCCACAGTCAACACCATGTCGGTACCTGTCAATACCTCCACTGCTGCACTCCAGTGCGGCAAGGCCAGGGCAATGCGCCGCCGCAAACCCTGTTCGGCCAGGGTGCGCTCGATCTCATCGAAAGCGTCCGGGCGCATGGCCAACAGCACATGAGGGCGCGTTAACCAGTCGTTCAGTGTGAGGCCACCTGAGGGTGGCAGCACGCGCCGGTCTGCCACGCTGACGAAGGTATCCTGGAACAACGCCTGGGCGGTGATCGCTTGCGGCAATTCCGGGAACAGCCCGAGTGCCAGGTCCAGTTCGCCGTCCAGCAACTGGGCAAGCATCGTTTCGCGGCTGGCCTGGCTGATGGCCAGGTCGACCCCAGGGGCAACGCGACGCACATGGCGTACCAGCGGCGGGAGGATGATGCGCGAGGCGTAGTCCGATAACGACAGCCGAAAGCGGCGCTGGGCCAGCGCCGGGTCGAAATGCGGGGCGGCCAACAGGCCGTTCAGGCTGCCCAAGGCGTCTTCCAGCGGTTGCTCAAGGGTCTGCGCCAGGGACGTGAGCACCATCTTGCCCTGTTGGCGTATCAGCAGCGGGTCATTGAAGTGTTTGCGCAGTTGGGCGAGGGCGTGGCTGACTGCCGGTTGGCTGCGGTGCAGGCGCAGGGCTGCGCGCGTCACATGCTTTTCGCTCAGCAGGGCGTGCAAGGCCAGCAGCAGGTTGAGGTCGATTCTGCGAAGTTCATCCATGGGGCGAATAGCCATCAGCTGTGAAGGTGGCGGCCATCAGCTTAACAAATACGGGTTGCGGGGGTAGCGCTACGCCACTGCAGCCGCGACCTGTCGGCCGCTTGAAGGTATACTCACCGGCCGTTTGACTGTTATCCGAGTATTTCGATGGGTCTTTCTGCAACCGCTTCACCTGAACCGCGCCGACTGGGCGCACCCCTTGTTGCGCTCGGGCTGCTGGTAGCCGGCGCCTGGTTCCTTGATTTGAACGCAGGGTTCAAGCAGGTACTGTTGCTGCTGGTTGGCGCTGCCTTGGGCCTGACCTTGTACCACGCCGCCTTTGGCTTTACCTCAGCGTGGCGGGTGTTCATCAATGAACGCCGTGGTGCAGGCTTGCGGGCACAGATGGTCATGCTGGCCCTGGCCGTGGTGCTGTTCTTCCCGGCGCTGTCGGCGGGCACCCTGTTTGGCAACCCTGTCAATGGGCTGGTAGCGCCTGCGGGCGTTTCGGTCGTGTTCGGGGCGTTCATCTTCGGCATTGGCATGCAGCTCGGCGGCGGATGTGCCTCGGGCACACTGTTCACCGTAGGGGGTGGCAACGCGCGCATGCTGGTCACGCTGCTGTTCTTCATCATCGGTTCGGTGACGGCTACCCACCACGCGGATTGGTGGTTCGCCCTGCCATCGTTCCCGGCCACGTCGATCGTGCAGGCCTGGGGGCTCGCGCCCGCCCTGGTGGTGAGCGTGGCCGTGTTTGCGCTGATTGCATGGGCCACGGTGGTGCTGGAAAAACGCCGGCACGGTGCGCTTGAAAAGCCCGTGCCCAGCGAGCATGAAGGCTTGCGGCGGTTCCTGCGAGGCCCGTGGCCTTTGCTGTGGGGCGCCATTGCCCTGGCGCTGCTCAACTATGCCACGCTGGCGCTAGCAGGCCGGCCCTGGGGTATTACATCTGCCTTCGCCCTGTGGGGGGCCAAGGTACTGGACGCGGCAGGCGTGCAGGTGGGTACCTGGGTGTTCTGGCAAGCGCCTGCCAACGCCAAGGCCCTGGCCTCCCCACTGTGGCAGGACATCACCACGGTCATGGACCTGGGCATCGTGCTGGGGGCACTGCTGGCAGCAGGGCTGGCGGGGCGGTTCGCACCTAGCCTGAAAATCCCATTGCCTTCACTGGTAGCAGCAGTGATCGGCGGGCTGTTGCTCGGCTACGGTTCGCGGCTGGCCTATGGCTGCAACATCGGCGCCTACTTCAGCGGCATTGCCTCGGGTAGCCTGCACGGCTGGCTCTGGCTGGTCGCGGCTTACCTGGGGAACGTGATTGGTGTGCGCCTTCGCCCGATTTTTTTCGCCGGGGAACGCCGCCCGGTAACGCTGACCGGCTGCTGACAGATTCTTAATGCGCGGGGCGACCGCTGGGCGCCCCAATGCAGCACTCAACGCTGATTCCTAAAATGATAATCGGCATTAACTTCTAGCCATAACCCCATGATTAGGAAGTTATTTTCTAGCAACAGCATGCTGCACGCACTGCTCATAGTAGGTTTGCCCGATGGCCGCAGGCTTGAGCCTGGAGCGGCTGTTGAACGTCTGCTCCGTAATCCCGAAGGCGGTCATGCGCATCCAGGGCTTGGCGAACCTGCGCACCTGCAGCTTTTTGCGCGAGGCATACAGCGTTACCCCTGAAAGCTTCGCCTTCTGCGCCTCGGCTGCAATCTGCGCACCCCATTTGCAAGTGTGGCGATCATTCTGGGTCAACGGCCGAGCCTGCGCGCCCATGGTAGCTGAGGCCAACAGGCACCCTGCCGCCATTGCTAGAAATACTCGCATGTTGCTGTCCTAAGCATCTGAAGAGAAAAGAAGTTTGCCTTCAGATAATTCGTACAGGGGCCAGCACTTTGCCCTCAGTTGCGTTCAGGCTGGCGATAGCTAGGCCCGCCACCCAGAGCACCGCCTCACCATAGTTGAGCCGCTGATAGAGCCCGAACAGCTCACCTTGCTGAGCGGCCTGGCCCATCAAAACCACAGTGAAAACTGCCAGCACGGTGCACGCCAGTGAGAACCAGGCGAGGGTGCGCGAGCCTGCCAAGCGCATGCCTAGCCAGGCCCAGAGCGCGCTAGCCAGCGTCAGGGTGACGAACATCATCAGCCCGGAGAGGTTATGCAGTTGTTGCGCGGTGGACGGCTGTACAGGCGTGCAGCCTTGGTCGCAGGGGAATACCCCCGTGCCGAAACTGCCCAGGCCGTGCAGCAAGACCAATGCGGCGCTCAGCAGCGCCAGTTTCGAATGCTGCCAGCGTCGCGCCAGGCCCCAGGCGAACAACATGAACAGTACGCCCAATGGGAAGTTGTTAAGCAGAGGTGACCACTGCTGGGTGGGCGCCCCGGTGGCGCCCAGCTGGCTCATGGCCATTTGCAGGTGGCTGTACCCGGGGTACGCCTTGGCGGTCAGCCATACCCCGATGGCCAGCCAAAACGGGATGAGTAGGCCGCAGGTGAGCAGTGATCGATCGAGCAGTTTCATGCAGTACACTTCCGTCCGTGGAAACCTGGGACCCTAGCAAAATGCGCAGGTACAGTGCCAGCGCCGATAGCGTGTCAGGCGTATGTGATCGTACAACTGCCTGCGCTATCATGGTGGCTGTCATTCAAGGTGAAGTACAGGGCATGTCAGAGCAACAGCCACAGGCACGGGCCCGGCGCAAGCCGCGTAGCCTGGCGCAGGAACTGGTCACGGTATTGACCGAGCGCATCCGCAGTGGCCAGCTGAAGCGCGGGGATAAGTTACCGACCGAGTCGCAGATCATGGCCGAGGAGGGCGTAAGCCGCACCGTCGTGCGTGAAGCTATCTCGCGCCTGCAGGCTGCCGGCCAGGTCGAGACCCGTCATGGTATCGGCACCTTCGTGCTGGACGCCTCGCCTGCCGCGGGCTTGCGCATCGATCCGGCCACGGTGGTCACCCTGCGCGAGGTGCTGGCAGTGCTGGAGTTGCGCATTGCCCTGGAAGTGGAGTCGGCCAGCCTGGCAGCGCAGCGGCGCAGTGACGAGCAACTGGCCGGCATGCGCGCGGCGCTGGACGAGCTGAATGAGGGCGCGGCCCATGCCCTGGATGCGGTGTCAGCGGACTTCCAGTTCCACCTGCGCATCGCCCAGGCCAGCGGCAACCACTATTTTGCCGACATCATCCATCACCTGGGCACCAGCATCATCCCGCGCACGCGCCTGAACTCCGCGCGCCTGGCCCACGATGACCAGCCCCATTACATGAGCCGGTTGATGCATGAGCACGAGGCAATCTTTGAGGCGATTGCGCGGCAGGACAGCGAGGGGGCGAAGATGGCGATGCGCATGCACCTGAGCAACAGCCGTGAGCGGCTGCGCCATGTGCATGAACGGGTGCAGGGGAACGAGGGGTAAAGGGGGCGGCGCTCGATCTACCGGGCGGCGCAATTTCACCCGCCCCCAACGGCCTCAGTTATTGCTCAAGGCCTCCCTCACACCACTCCCCATTCACCAGCCGACGCAACCCCAGTGGGTTGTCGTCACGCAGCGCTTCGGGCAGCAGCGCCTGCGGGTAGTTCTGGTAACACACCGGCCGCAGGAACCGGTCGATTGCCAAGGTCCCCACGGACGTACCCCGGGCATCCGAGGTGGCCGGGTATGGCCCACCGTGCACCATGGCGTCGCAGACTTCGACGCCGGTGGGGTAGCCGTTGACCAGAATGCGCCCGACCTTTTCCTCAAGTAGCGGCACCAGCCAGGCAAACGCGGCAAAATCCTCTGGCTCGCCGATCAACGTCGCGGTCAACTGACCCCGCAGGCCGTGCAGGGCACTGCGCAACTGCTCATTGTCACGCGCCTCTACCGCCACCGTCGTCGGGCCGAACACTTCTTCCTGCAGCAGCGGGTCCGCTTCTACCAGCAGGCGGGCTTCGGCCTTGAACAACTGCGCCCGCGCCTGGTTGCCCGTCTGCGGCTGGCCGGCCAGGTGTTCGATACTGGCATGGGCGTGAAGGTGTTCCAGGCCACTGACGTAACTGCGCAAGCCCCCGGCATTGAGCATGGTCTGGCCGGCCTGTTGCTGAAGGTGGCCGCCAAGGTCCGCAAGCAGCTGGCTGTAGGCAGGCGATTGCAGGCCTATCACCAACCCCGGGTTGGTACAGAACTGCCCAGCCCCCATGCACACCGACCCGGCCAGCTCGCGCGCAATGGCTTCGCCACGCTTGGCCAGCGCACCTGGCAGGATGATCACCGGGTTGATGCTGGACATCTCGGCAAACACCGGAATCGGTTGCGGGCGTTCGGCGGCCATGCGGCACAGGGCATCGCCACCCTTGAGCGAGCCGGTGAAGCCCACCGCCTGAATGGCGGGGTGCTTGACCAGCGGTTCACCCACGCCAGCCCCGAACACCATGTTGAACACGCCCTTGGGCATACCGGTGCGGGCCGCCGCGCGCTCAATGGCGCAGCCGACCAGGTCGGCAGTGGCCATATGGCCGCTGTGCGCCTTGAACACCACGGGGCAGCCTGCCGCGAGCGCAGCGGCCGTGTCACCCCCTGCGGTAGAGAATGCCAGCGGGAAGTTGCTGGCGCCGAACACGGCTACAGGGCCTACGCCGATGCGCATCTGCCGCAGGTCCACGCGCGGCAGTGGCTGGCGATCTGGCAGGGCCAGGTCGATGCGCGCGCCGAGAAAGTCGCCCCGGCGCAGCACCTGGGCAAACAGGCGCATCTGCCCGCTGGTGCGGCTCCGTTCGCCCTGGATGCGGGCAGGTGGTAACGCCGTTTCACGGCACACGATGGTGACGAAGGCGTCGTCCAGCGCGTCCAGCTCTGCGGCGATGGCGTCGAGAAATTCGGCGCGGCGGGCGGGCGTCAATTGGCGGAACGTTACGAATGCGGCCTGTGCGGCCTTGGCCGCCTGGTCCACCTCGGCGTCCGTGGCTTGGGCAAAGCTGTAGGGCAGGGGCTCGCCCGTTGTGGCGTCCAGGCTCTGCAGGCGCTGTAGGCCGGCGGCGCTGCGCTGCCCGGCGATGAAGTTGTGGCCAAGAATGTCCGGCATCTGGAACTCCTAGAGGGGAAGGGTCAGGTAATGGGTGCGGGGTTGAACAGGGTGATGTCGTTGTGCAGGCGGTGCTGTTCAGCCCAGGTGCGCTTGCGCCCGCTGGCGACATCCAGGTAGTAGTGGAACAGCTCCCAGCCCAGCGCTTCGATGCTGCTGCGCCCCGTGGCGATGCGCCCGGCGTCGATGTCGATCAGGTCCGGCCAGCGCTGCGCCAGCTCGGTGCGGGTGCACACCTTCACCACCGGCGCCATCGCCAGGCCATAGGGCGTGCCGCGGCCTGTGGTGAACACATGCAGGTTCATGCCGGCAGCCAGTTGCAGGGTGCCGCAAACAAAGTCACTGGCTGGGGTGGCGCAGAAGATCAGGCCCTTGCCATTGACGCGCTCACCGGGGCCGAGTACCCCCTGGATCGCGCCGCTGCCAGACTTGACGATCGAGCCGAGTGCTTTCTCGACGATATTCGACAAGCCACCTTTCTTGTTGCCCGGTGTGGTGTTGGCGCTGCGGTCGGCTGCCCCCTGTTGCAGGTAGCGGTCGTACCAGTCCATTTCGCGTACCAGGGCATCGGCAACCTGAGGGTCTTGGGCCCGGGAAGTCAGCATGTAGATCGCGTCACGTACCTCGGTCACCTCCGAAAACAGCACGGTCGCGCCGGCCCGCACCAGCAGGTCTGCCGCGTAGCCTAGCGCCGGGTTGGCGGTGATGCCCGAGAATGCATCACTGCCACCGCACTGCATGCCCAGAATCAACTCACTGGCCGGTACAGCCTGGCGCCGGCGTTGGTCGAGTTTTTTCAGGCGGGTTTCGGCCAGCGCCATGATCTGCTCGATCATTTCGCTGAAGCCCAGGCTTGCGTCCTGCAGGCGGTACAGCCAGGGCTCGCTCAGGTCGACGGAAGGGTCGTTGTCGTGCATCACCTGCCCGGCCTGGAGCTTTTCACACCCCAGGCTGATGACCAGCGCTTCGCCACCCAGGTTGGGGTTGCGTGCAAGGTTACGCACCGTGCGGATAGGGATGTAGGCATCGCGGGCATTGATCGCCACGCCGCAGCCGTAGCTGTGGGTGAGGGCGACCACGTCGTCCACGTTGGGGTAGCGGGGCAGCAACTCGTCGCGGATACGCTTCACCGCATGCTCCAGCACCCCAGTGACGCACTGCACGGTGGTGGTGATGCCGAGGATGTTACGGGTACCGACCGTGCCGTCGGGGTTGCGGTAGCCTTCGAAGGTATAACCTTCCAGGGGCGGCTGCGGCTGGGGTACGGCGTCGCAGCGGGGCAGGCTGGCCAGCTCGGGCGCGGCCGGCATGGCCAGCTGGCTTTCCTGCACCCAGCTACCCTGGCGCAGGTCCTCCAGGGCATAGCCAATGACCTGGCCATAGCGCCGCACCGCTTCGCCTCGGGCAATCGGCACGGTGGCCACCTTGTGGCTCTGCGGCACGGCTTCGACCAGGGTCAGGCCATCGGCAAAGCGTGCGCCTTCGCCCAGGCCACCGTCGTTGACCACCACCACGACATTGTCGTCGTCGTGCAGGCGTACGTAGCGGGGCGATTCGGAGTGTTCGATCAGCTGCATGTTCGGGCCCTACTGTTCAGGTTCTCAGGCTTTTGTACATCCGCCCGCGCCGGCATTGGCCGGCCCGGGCGTGTTCACTCAGTGCGGCGGGCTGGCCAGTTGCGGATTGGCCGCAGGCTCTGGGCGTGGCTTGGGTGGATCTTCGCGCAGCTCGATGCGCTTGATGGGGCCGACGATCACCAGGTAGCTGAATACCGCCACCAGTGCATTGGCCCCTACGTACACCAGTGCCCACTTGAACGAGCCGGTGGCGCTGATGATGTAGCCGATAACGATGGGGGTGGTGATCGAAGCGATGTTGCCAAAGGTGTTGAACAGCCCGCCGGACAGCCCGGCGATTTGCTTGGGCGAGGTGTCCGCCACCACCGCCCAGCCCAGTGCGCCAATGCCTTTGCCGAAGAAGGCAAGGGTCATGAAGCCCACCACCATCCATTCGGCGTCAACGTAGTTGCAGAACACCATGGTGGTTGACAGCAGCAGGCCACAGACAATGGGCAGTTTGCGTGAGAAGGTGAGCGAGTTGCCGCGGCGCAGCAGCCAGTCCGAGATTACCCCGCCCAGTACCCCGCCAATGAACCCGCAGATGGCCGGCAACGACGCGATGAAGCCCGCCTTCAGAATGGTCATGCCGCGCTCCTGCACCAGGTACACCGGGAACCAGGTCAGGAAGAAGTAAGTGATGGCGTTGATGCAGTACTGGCCCAGGTACACACCCAGCAGCATGCGGCTGGTGAGCAGTTGCTTTACGTAACCCCATTTAGGGCCGTCATTGCCACGCTTCTGGTCCATGTCCACCAGGCCGCCGTTCTGCTCGATGTGCTCCAGTTCGGCAGGGCTGATACGCGGGTGCTGGCGCGGGTTGTAGATGGTCTTGAGCCACACCATGGAAAACACGATGCCCAGGGCGCCCATGACCACGAACACGTGCTCCCAGCCGAAACTGAATACGATCCAGCCCATCAACGGCGCGAACAGTGCAGTGGCAAAATACTGCGCCGAGTTGAAGATCGCCGAGGCGGTGCCTCGTTCCTGGGTCGGGAACCAGGCCGCGACGATCCGCGCATTGCCCGGAAACGACGGCGCTTCGGCAAAGCCGACCAGAAAGCGCAGGGTGAACAGGGTGACCACGGCCCAGGCCACTGGCAAGCCGCCGACAAACCCCTGCAGCAGGGTAAACAGTGACCAGGTGAAGATACTGAAGGCATAGACGTTCTTCGAGCCGAAGCGGTCCAGCAACCATCCCCCCGGGATCTGCCCGGCCACGTAGGCCCAGCCGAATGCGGAGAAAATATAACCCAGGGTGACGGCGTCGATGCCGAGGTCTTTCTGCAGGCTGGAGCCTGCGATGGCAATGGTGGCGCGGTCTGCG
Organism: Pseudomonas sp. NBRC 111119; assembly: GCF_001320125.1. Lineage (NCBI taxonomy): Bacteria > Pseudomonadati > Pseudomonadota > Gammaproteobacteria > Pseudomonadales > Pseudomonadaceae > Pseudomonas > Pseudomonas sp. NBRC 111119. The sequence continues at coordinate 272,879 of NZ_BCAV01000007.1, read as the reverse complement.
TAATTGATCGTGGTCACCAGAAACAGCATGAACAGGATCAGGTAGCGCACATGCGTCTTCTTCGTCGCTTGCATGCGGTTGTACTCCCACTAGTTATTGTTGTGCGGGGTATTGAGATGTAGCCGGAGCGGGGCGTGCTCGCTCCGGGTGCGGCGCTGGCAGGCCGCTAACGGGGTTACTGTGGCCCCATCTTGTCCATCAAGGCTGCCAGCATTTCATACTCGTCGGCGCTCAGGTCGGTCAGCGGTGTACGCACCGGGCCTGCGTCGTAACCGGCAATACGGGCGCCTGCCTTGACGATGCTCACGGCATAGCCGGCCTTGCGGTTGCGGATGTCGAGGTAAGGCAGGAAGAAGTCGTCGATCAGCCTGGCGACGGTGGCGTGATCTTCGCGGGCGATGGCGTGGTAGAAGTCCATCGCGGTTTTGGGGATGAAGTTGAACACCGCCGATGAATACACCGGTACGCCCAGCGCCTTGTAGGCTGCGGCGTACACTTCGGCGGTCGGCAGGCCGCCAAGGTAGCTGAAACGCTCACCCAGGCGACGGCGAATCGACACCATCAACTCGATATCACCCAGGCCGTCCTTGTAACCGATCAGGTTGGGGCAACGCTCGGCCAGTTGCTCGAGCAGTGTGGCATTGAGGCGGCAGACGTTGCGGTTATAGACCACCACGCCGATGTTGACCGATTTGCACACGGCTTCAACATGGGCGGCTACCCCATCCTGGCTGGCTTCGGTGAGGTAATGCGGCAGCAGCAGCAGGCCCTTGGCCCCCAGGCGCTCGGCTTCCTGTGCATATTCGATGGCCTGGCGGGTGGCACCACCGACGCCGGCCAGAATAGGTACCGACGTGGCGCAGGTGTCCACGGCAGTTTTGATGACCTGGCTGTATTCACTGGCTGCCAGGGAGAAGAATTCCCCAGTACCACCCGCAGCGAACAGCGCGCTGGCGCCATACGGGGCCAGCCATTCCAGGCGCTTGACATAGCCGGCCTGGTTGAAGTCGCCATTGGCGTTGAAGTCGGTGACGGGGAAGGAGAGCAAGCCGTGGGAGAGGATGGATTTCAGTTCTTGTGGGTTCATTGTTATTGGCATCCAGACGCTTGAGTGAAAGGGGTGCTGTTTGTGAGAGGTAAGTTATCGTACAACCTAAACGATGACCAGTCCTTCGTTTAGATTTTCTGAGGCGGGGAGCGCGCGTCTTTTAGAACGCTCGGTGAATCTGCGCGGGATGGATGGGAGTAACTGGATCACGCGGCTTCACCTGTGGTCAGGTGATCGTATGTCTATGGGCGTGGAAGAGAATCAAATGAAAGGGGCGGCATTGCGCCGCCCCTTGGTCATGTCCGAGCAGGATGCAAGTACTCAGGCAGCCTGCTGACGCTTGCCTTGTGCTTTGCGTACCTGGGCGCGGCATGCATCACCGAACGCCTGGAAGATCTTGATCGAATCAGGGTTTTTCGCCGCCTGCCATTCCGGGTGCCATTGCACGGCGAACAGGAAGGGCGAAAGGCTCGGTGCATGGATGGCCTCCACCAGGCCGTCTTCAGCCTGGGCAATGGCCTCTATACCCTCACCCAAATTGCGCAGGCCCTGGCCGTGCAGAGAGTTCACGCGAATTTCATCGGTGCCCAAGGTGTGCTGCAGCCAGCTGCCTGGCTGAATCTTCACCCCGTGTACCTGGGCGTATTGCACTTCAACCGGGTCTTCCGGGTTTTCCCGGTGATCGTTGAAACCGGGTTCGGCGTACACCTTCTGGTAGATGTCCCCACCCAGGGCGACGTTGATTTCCTGCATGCCACGGCAGATGCCGAAGATGGGCAGCCCACGCTTGATGGCGGCTTTGACCAGGGGTATATCGAACAGGTCACGGTTCGGGTCCTGGCCTTTGCCCGGTGTTTCGTTCTGCTGGCCATATAGCGCCGGGTCGATGTTGCTGCCCGCGCCAGTCAGATAGACGCCGTCGGCCATGTCCAGGTAGGTGTCCAGGGCATCGGTACCGCAGCAGGTAGGTACCAGCACGGGGACGCAGCCTGCGAACTCGACCAGCGGGGTGATGTATTTGTGGGTCATGACCTGATAGTCATGGCCTTTGCGCTCTTGGGTACCCATGGTCATCAGGACGACGGGCTTGCGCAGGGAGGGTTGCTTGTTGCCAATGTTGCTGTTGGACATATGTCACCTTGGGACAGGCTGAACCTGTCGTTGTTGTGCAGGCGCACGGCGCGGGGCCCTGGGTGCAGCCTGTGGCCCCGAGCACTGCCGGCTCGTCATGGGCGACGATGCCGGTCGGGGCCTGTGGCTAGAGTGCCAGAGCCGTTCAATATGTCAAACGACCGTTAAGGCGCGTGCCGCCCGTAATCACGGGTCGAGGCGGTGTGAAAACGATCGTAACCCTGTGCCTGTGAGGGTTTGCCAGCTATGGTGGTCAATAATATTTAACGATGCAGTCGGCTCATTGCAGCCGTGCAAAGAAGCCATGCCGGTGCATTGACCCACGCGCTGCGCCGCGCCAGCATGGCCTGACAATACCTACCAGGAGGTTCTGATGTCCGCACCCTCAGGCGGCGCCGTTGCGCGCATTCCGTTTACCGAGCTGCAGGCACTGCTGCAGGGCATTTTCGAACGCCACGGGTGCAGCCAGGCGGTGGCGCAGGTACTGGCCAGCAACTGCGCCAGCGCCCAGCGTGATGGCGCCCATAGCCATGGCATCTTCCGCATGCCCGGGTACGTATCGACCCTGGCCAGCGGCTGGGTGAACGGCCGCGCCACACCTCAGGTCAGCGACCTGGCAGCTGGGTACGTCAGCGTCGATGCCGGGGGCGGCTTCGCGCAACCGGCGCTTGCCGCTGCGCGGGAACTGCTGGTGAAAAAAGCGCAGACGGCCGGTATCGCCGTGCTTGCCATCCACAACTCCCACCATTTTGCAGCGCTGTGGCCTGATGTAGAGCCGTTCGCCGAACAGGGCCTGATCGCCCTGAGCGTGGTCAACAGCATGACCTGCGTGGTGCCCCATGGCGGGCGCAAGCCGCTGTTCGGCACCAACCCCATCGCGTTCGCCGCGCCCTGCGCGGGGCATCCGCCGATCGTCTTCGACATGGCCACCAGCGCCATGGCCCATGGTGATATCCAGCTTGCCGCCGCCGCAGGGCAGCCGTTGGCCTCGGGGATCGGCGTTGACAGCCAAGGCGCCCCTACAACCGATGCCAAGGAAGTACTGAACGGGGGCGCCTTGCTGCCCTTTGGTGAGCACAAAGGCTCGGCCCTGTCGATGATGGTGGAGTTGCTCGCTGCGGGCCTGACCGGTGGGCATTTTTCGTGGGAATTCGACTGGGCAGAGCATCCGGGCGCCAAGACCCCTTGGACTGGCCAGTTGATTATCGTCATCAACCCAGGCCTGGGCGCAGGCCGACCGTTTGCCGAGCGCAGCCGGGTGCTGGTTGAGCAGATGCAGGCGGCGGGCTTGATGCGCATGCCGGGCGAGCGGCGCTACCGTGAGCGCGAAGTGGCCGAGCGGGAAGGGGTGGCCATGACCAAGCAGGAGTTGCAGGGGCTGAAAGCCCTGCTTGACTGACCCGGCCTCCTCGCGAGCGAAAGCGCAGCGAAAACATGCAGGGGTGCACACACAACCGTGCACGATAGTGGATGTTCCTGAGCACGCACTCCGGGTATGCTCAGGCCTGCCTTTTCGAACTGTCCTGATCCAAGGAGCTGCACGCTGTGTTCAAACATGTCGATGCCTACGCCGGCGACCCGATTCTCTCGTTGATGGAAACCTTCAAGGCCGACCCCCGCGCCGACAAGGTCAACCTGAGCATTGGCCTTTATTACGACGAGGCCGGCGTGGTGCCGCAGCTGGCTGCCGTGGATACCGTCGAAAAGCGCCTGGCCGGGCAGGACCATGAAGCATCGCTGTACCTGCCGATGGAAGGCCTGGCCAGTTATCGCCAGGCTATCCAGGCACTGCTGTTCGGTGCCGACCACCCGGCGGTCACGGGCGGGCGCGTGGCTACCGTGCAGACCGTCGGGGGCTCCGGCGCACTGAAGGTTGGCGCCGACTTCCTCAAGCGCTATTTCCCCAAGGCCGAAGTGTGGGTCAGCAACCCTACCTGGGATAACCACCGCGCCATCTTCGAGGGTGCGGGTTTCAAGGTGAACAGCTACCCGTACTTCGACCAGAACACCCGCGGCGTCGATTTCGACGGCATGCTGGCCACCCTTCAGGGCCTGCCGGCCCACAGCATCGTCCTGCTCCACCCGTGCTGCCACAACCCAACCGGTGCTGACCTCGACCAGCGCCAATGGCAGCAGGTGGTTGAAGTGGTCAAGGCACGGCAACTGATCGCGTTTCTCGACATTGCCTACCAAGGCTTTGCCGAAGGCCTGGTAGAAGACGCCTACGCCATCCGTGAAATGGCCAGCGCCGGTGTACCGTGCCTGGTCAGCAATTCGTTTTCGAAGATCTTCTCGCTGTATGGCGAACGTGTAGGCGGGCTGTCGGTGGTCTGCGAAGACCAGGCCACCACCCAGCGCGTGCTTGGCCAGCTCAAGGCCACGGTTCGCCGCAACTATTCCAGCCCGCCCAGCTTCGGCGCCCAACTGGTGGCCGGTGTGCTCGGTGATGCCGCGCTCAATGCCCAGTGGGTGGCCGAAGTAGAGGTCATGCGCAAGCGTATCCTCGACATGCGTCAGGCCCTGGTGGATGCCTTGGCCGTGCTGTTGCCCGGCCAGGACTTCCAGTTCTTCCTGCGCCAGCGTGGCATGTTCAGTTACACCGGCTTCAGCGTCGAGCAGGTACGAAGGCTGCGTGACGAGTTCGGTGTCTACCTGATCGACAGCGGCCGTGTATGCATGTCTGGCCTGCGCCCGGCGAACCTGCAGCGCGTTGCCGAGGCGTTTGCTGCCGTGCAGAAGTAACGTTGCGGCGGGCGGCTCTGAAGTCTGCACGATCAGAGCCGCTCGCTACTGCGCTTGTACAGACAAGTGCAACCGCCCCTCCGAAAAAGGCTTCGCAAGTGCAACCTTTCAGTGCACAATCGCGCCCCTCTTTTCCGGTTGAGTTGGGCGGAGCCGACATTTCGCCATTCTCAGCCTGTTACAGTCTTGCGAGTGGAGCTTCACCCGGAATGAATGAGCAGGCCCAAGGCGTTCAGCAACGCCATGCAGAATCGACCGCCGCCACCCTTGGCAACTGGTCGCGTCACGACACTACCTGGATGCTGGGCCTGTTCGGCACAGCCATTGGCGCCGGAACCCTGTTCCTGCCCATCAATGCCGGTTTGGGCGGCTTCTGGCCGCTGCTGGTGCTGGCCGCACTGGCCTTCCCGATGACCTATTATGCCCACCGCGGGCTGACCCGTTTCGTGCTGTCCGGGCGCAACGGCGGGGACATCACCGAGGTGGTCGAAGAACACTTCGGGATCAAGGCCGGTGCCTTGATCACCGTGCTGTACTTCTTCGCCATTTTCCCCATCCTGCTCATCTACAGTGTTGCCCTGACCAACACCGTCAGCAGCTTCATGGAGCACCAACTGCACATGGCGCCACCGCCGCGTGCCGTGCTCTCGCTGGTGCTGATCCTTGGCCTGCTGGCGATCGTGCGCTGCGGCGAGCAGGCCACGGTCCGTATCATGAGCCTGCTGGTGTACCCCTTCATCGTCGCCCTGGCGCTGCTGGGCCTGTACCTGGTGCCGCACTGGACGGGCGGCATCCTCGACAGCGCCCACCAGGTGCCGAGCGGGTCGGCGTTCTTGCACACCGTTTGGCTGGCCATACCGGTGATGGTGTTCTCGTTCAACCATTCACCGATCATCTCGGCCTTCGCCGTCGACCAGAAGCGCCGTTACGGTGAGCATGCCGACGCCCGCAGCGGCCAGATCCTGGCACGTGCCCACCTGCTGATGGTGGCGATGGTGCTGTTCTTCGTGTTCAGCTGCGTATTGACCCTCGACAGCGCACAGTTGGCCGAAGCCAAGGCCCAGAACCTGTCTATTCTGTCGTACCTGGCCAACCACTTCAGCAACCCGACCATTGCGTTCGCGGCACCACTGATTGCCTTCATTGCCATCGCCAAGTCGTTCCTGGGGCACTACATCGGCGCCAGCGAAGGCCTGAAAGGCATCTTCGCCAAGTCGGGTGCGCGCCTGGGCAGCACGGCGCTGGACCGTGTGGTGGCCGCACTGATGCTGGTGGTGTGCTGGATCGTTGCCACGCTCAACCCGAGCATTCTCGGCATGATCGAGTCGTGGGGCGGCCCGGTGATCGCCGTGCTGCTGTTCCTGATGCCGATGTACGCCATCCGCCGCGTGCCTTCCATGCGCAAGTACAGTGGGGCGTTGTCCAACGTGTTTGTCACGGTCATCGGCCTGGTGGCGCTCACCTCGGTGGTGTACGGCCTGCTGGGCTAACCAGCACGCTGTAACCGTGCCTGGGCTGCGACAAGCGGCCCGGGCATTTTTTTGCCCGTACCCTTTGTGCGGCTATCGAACATTTTCAAGCCAACCCATAGGCACTCGGCTGCCTTCATGCTTAACTCACTGTCCTTTACACACCCTCCACAAAGGATTTCGTCATGGCTCAAGTGACTCTCAAAGGTAACCCGGTCCAGGTCAACGGCAACCTGCCACAAACTGGTGCCCAGGCGCCGGCGTTCTCCCTGGTCGGCGAAGGCCTGGCTGACAAGTCGCTGAAAGACTACGCTGGTCAGCGCAAGGTGCTGAACATCTTCCCAAGCGTTGACACGCCAACCTGCGCGACCTCGGTGCGCAAGTTCAACCAACAGGCCAATGACCTGAACAACACCGTTGTACTGTGCATTTCCGCCGACCTGCCATTCGCCCAGGCGCGCTTCTGCGGTGCCGAGGGCCTGGAAAACGTGAAGAACCTGTCGACCTTGCGTGGCCGCGAGTTCCTGGAGCAGTACGGCGTAGCCATCGCTGACGGCCCGCTGGCCGGCCTGGCCGCCCGCGCTGTGGTGGTGCTGGATGAAAATGACAAGGTGCTGCACAGCGAGCTGGTTGCCGAAATCGGCAACGAACCCAACTACGAGGCCGCGCTGGCTGCCCTGAAGTAAGGGGCAGGGCAGGGTGGCTGCGCTTGTGCTGCCACCCTGCGCCACACGCAACACCCTGTAACGGCCCGGAACGCTTTCCGGGCCGTTTTCATTTAAAGTTCAGGGCCTTGCCAACGTCAGGCAAAGGTAAACCTCTGGTAAAGGCCCTTTGCTTAGCCGTCGATAGTGCTTATCGTTCATCCTCTCCAAGTCGTCACTCCGAACAAGGCTCGTTCAACCCATGCAAGCGCCCAAATCCCGCTCCTCCCGTCGCTGGCTCGTCGGCCTGCTGATCGTGTTGCTGATCGCAGCCCTGGCTTGGTGGCTCTGGCCAGCCTCGAGCGCGCCCGGTAAAGACGCCGGTCGGCAGGGCGGGCGCCCTGGCTTCGGTGGTTCCAGCGACCCGGTACCGGTACGTGTCGAACCCGTCAAAGTGGGTGATTTCCCGCTGTACTACAAAGCGTTGGGCACGGTAACGGCCACGAATACGGTCAACGTGCGCAGCCGCGTGGCCGGGGAGCTGGTGAAGATTCATTTCAAGGAAGGGCAGCACGTCAAGGCAGGCGACCTGCTGGCCGAGATCGACCCGCGCCCCTACCGCATTGCCCTGCAACAAGCCGAAGGTACGCTGGCGCAAAACCAGGCCCAGTTGCAGAACGCCCAGGTTGACCTGGCCCGCTACAAGGGCCTGTTCGCCGAGGACAGCATCGCCAAGCAGACGCTCGATACCGCTCAGGCACAAGTGGCGCAGTTCCAGGGCTTGGTCAAGACCAACCAGGCGCAGGTCAATGACGCCCGGCTGAACCTCGACTTCACCCAGATTCGCGCGCCCATCAGTGGCCGCGTCGGCCTGCGCCAGCTCGACCTCGGCAACCTCGTGGCGGCCAACGACTCCACCGCGCTGGTCATCATCACCCAGACCGAGCCGATCAACGTCGCGTTCACCTTGCCTGAAACCGAGCTGGGCACGGTGCTGGAGCGCTACCGCAGCGGCGCCAGCCTGCCCGTGGAGGCTTGGGACCGCAGTGACAGCAAGCTGCAGGCTACCGGTGTGCTGGGCAGCATCGACAACCAGATCGACACTACCACTGGCACCTTGAAGTTCAAGGGCCGCTTCCAGAACAAGGACATGGCCCTGTTCCCCAACCAGTTCGTCAACGTGCGCTTGCTGGCCGACACACTCAAGCAAGTGGTAATGGCGCCTGCCGCGGCCATTCAGTTTGGCACCGACGGCACGTTTGCCTATGTGGTCAATGCCGAGAACACCGTGAACATCCGCAAGCTGAAAGTGGGCCCCAGCGACGGCGAGAACAGCGTGGTGCTCGAAGGCCTCGCCGCCGGGGACCGGTTGGTGCTGGAGGGCACCGACCGCCTGCGTGAAGGCACCAAGGTGGATGTGGTCGACGACAGCGCCAAGGTACCGGCCACGCCTGGCCAGCACCTGCAGGGCCAGGACACCAAGGGTTCGGCGCAGTCCGCTGACACGGCAGGCAAGGCGGGCGCATGAACCTCTCGCGCCTGTTCATCCTGCGGCCGGTCGCCACCACCCTGAGCATGCTGGCCATCGTGCTGGCCGGTTTGATTGCCTACCGCCTGCTGCCGGTGTCTGCCTTGCCGCAAGTGGATTACCCCACCATCAGGGTCATGACGCTGTACCCTGGCGCCAGCCCACAGGTGATGACCAGCGCGGTCACCGCACCGCTGGAACGGCAGTTCGGCCAGATGCCGGGCCTTGAGCAAATGGCGTCGACCAGCTCCGGTGGCGCTTCGGTGCTTACCCTGCGCTTCAACCTGGACATGAACATGGACGTCGCCGAGCAACAGGTGCAGGCGGCCATCAACGCGGCCAGCAACCTACTACCGAGCGACCTGCCGGCACCGCCGGTGTACAACAAGGTCAACCCCGCCGACACCCCGGTGCTGACCCTGGCCATTTCCAGCAAGACCATGCCGCTGCCCAAGCTGAACGACCTGGTCGATACCCGCGTCGCGCAAAAGCTGGCGCAGATCAGCGGGGTGGGCATGGTGAGCATCGCCGGTGGCCAGCGCCAGGCTGTGCGCATCAAGGTCAACGTCGATGCCCTGGCTGCCAACGGGCTCAACCTGGAAGACGTGCGCACCCTCATTGGCGCCTCCAACGTCAACCAGCCCAAAGGCAACTTTGACGGCCCTACGCGGGTGTCCATGCTCGACGCCAACGACCAGCTGCGCTCGCCCGCCGAATACGCCAACCTTATCCTCACGTACAAGAACGGCGCGCCCCTGCGCCTGAAAGACGTCGCCGAAATCGTCGACGGCGCCGAAAACGAGCGCCTGGCCGCCTGGGCTAACGAAAACCACGCGGTGCTGCTGAACATTCAGCGCCAGCCCGGTGCCAACGTGATCGAGGTGGTGGACCGCATCAAGAGCCTGCTGCCGTCGATCACCGACAACCTGCCTGCCGGCCTGGACGTGTCAGTGCTCACCGACCGCACCCAGACGATCCGCGCCGCCGTGCGCGACGTGCAGCATGAACTGCTGATCGCCATCGCCCTGGTGGTGATGGTGACGTTCCTGTTCCTGCGCCGGGTCAGCGCAACCCTCATCCCGTCGATTGCAGTGCCGTTGTCGCTGGTCGGCACCTTCGGGGTCATGTACCTGGCAGGGTTCTCGGTGAACAACCTCACCCTGATGGCCCTGACCATCGCCACCGGCTTTGTGGTGGATGATGCCATCGTCATGCTGGAGAACATTTCCCGGCACATCGAAGAAGGCGAAACGCCGATGCAGGCGGCCCTGAAGGGTGCCCGGCAGATCGGCTTCACCCTCATTTCCCTGACCTTCTCGCTGATTGCCGTGCTCATCCCGCTGCTGTTCATGGCCGATGTGGTGGGCCGCCTGTTCCGGGAATTCGCCATCACCCTGGCAGTGGCAATCCTGATTTCCCTCGTGGTGTCGCTAACCCTCACCCCGATGATGTGCGCACGGCTGCTGAAGCGCGAGCCCACGCCCGAGGAGCAGGGGCGCTTCTACCGTGCCAGCGGCGCCTGGATCGACTGGCTGATCAAGCACTACGGCAATGCCCTGCAATGGGTGCTCAAGCGCCAGCCGCTGACCGTGCTGGTGGCCGTGGCGAGCCTGGCGCTCACCGTGATCCTGTATATGGTGGTGCCCAAGGGCTTCTTCCCGGTGCAGGACACCGGCGTTATCCAGGGTATCTCCGAGGCGCCACAGTCCACCTCGTTCGCCGCCATGAGCGAGCGGCAGCAAGCCTTGAGCCGGGTTATCCTGCAGGACCCTGCGGTGCAGAGCCTGTCGTCCTACATTGGCGTGGACGGCGACAACGCCACCCTCAACAGCGGCCGCTTGCTGATCAACCTCAAGCCCCACGGTGACCGTGACGTTACCGCCAGCGAGGTGATCAGCCGCCTGCAGCCCAAGCTCGACAAGCTGGTGGGCATCCGCCTGTTCATGCAGCCGGTGCAGGACCTGAGCATCGAGGACCGGGTCAGCCGTACCCAGTACCAGTTCACCCTGTCTTCACCGGATGCCGACCTGCTGGGCCAGTGGAGCGGCAAGCTGGTGCAGGCCTTGCAGCAACGCCCGGAACTGGCCGACGTGGCCAGCGACCTGCAGGACCAAGGCCTGCAGGTGTACCTGGTCATAGACCGGGACCTGGCCAGCCGCCTGGGCGTAAGCGTGTCGCAGATCACCAACGCACTGTATGACGCTTTCGGCCAGCGGCAGATTTCCACCATCTACACCCAGGCCAGCCAGTATCGGGTGGTGTTGCAGGCCGAGGACGCCGCGGTGATCGGCCCGCAGGCCCTGGAGTCGATTCACGTGAAGGCCAGCGAGGGTGGCCAGGTGCGGCTCTCGGCGCTGGCGCGCATCGAGCAACGCCAGGCACAGCTGGCCATTTCCCATATCGGCCAGTTCCCGGCGGTGACCCTGTCGTTCAACCTGGCCCATGGCGCCTCGCTAGGCGAAGCGGTGCAGGTGATCGAGCAGGTGCAACAGGCCATCGGCATGCCCTTGGGCGTGCAAACCCGTTTCCAGGGCGCCGCGCAGGCGTTCCAGGCTTCGCTGTCCAGCACCTTGCTGCTGATTCTGGCGGCGGTGGTGACCATGTACATCGTGCTGGGCGTGCTGTACGAGAGTTACATCCACCCGGTGACCATTCTTTCAACCTTGCCCTCTGCGGCGGTTGGGGCCCTGTTGGCCTTGCTGATCAGTGGCAACGACCTGGGCATGATCGCCATCATCGGCATCATCCTGCTGATCGGGATCGTCAAGAAAAACGCCATCATGATGATCGACTTCGCCCTGGAGGCGGAGCGGCATCAGGGCATGGCCCCACGGGACGCTATCTATCAAGCGGCGCTGCTGCGTTTCCGGCCCATTCTGATGACCACCCTGGCCGCGCTGTTCGGCGCAGTGCCGCTGATGCTGGCCACGGGCTCCGGCGCCGAATTGCGCCAGCCGCTGGGCTTGGTGATGGTCGGCGGGTTGCTGGTCAGCCAGGTGCTGACACTGTTCACCACGCCAGTCATCTACCTGTACTTCGACCGCCTGGCGCGCCGTTTCGGCAGGCAGCGCCCGGTGCAGGAGCCGGCATGAACGCCCTGACACCAGTGCCCGGGAGTGGCCGATGAACCTCTCTGGTCCTTTCATTCGCCGGCCAGTGGCCACCATGCTGCTGAGCCTGGCCATCATGCTGCTGGGCGCCGTGAGCTTCGGCCTGCTACCAGTGTCGCCGTTGCCGCAGATGGACTTCCCGGTAATCGTGGTGTCGGCCAACCTGCCCGGTGCCAGCCCGGAGGTGATGGCATCCACAGTCGCGACCCCGCTGGAGCGCAAGCTGGGCAGTATCGCGGGCGTCACCACGCTCACCAGCAGCTCCAACCAAGGCTCTACCCGGGTGATCATCGGTTTCGAGCTTGGGCGCGACATCGATGGCGCGGCCCGCGAAGTGCAGGCGGCCATCAATGCCACCCGCAACCTGTTGCCCAGCGGCATGCGCAGCATGCCCACCTACAAGAAGATCAACCCGTCCCAGGCACCGGTCATGGTGTTGTCGCTGACCTCGGATGTGTTGCAGAAAGGCCAGCTGTACGACTTGGCCGACACGATCCTGTCCCAGAGCCTGGCCCAGGTGCCTGGGGTAGGGGAGGTGCAGATTGGCGGCAGCTCGTTGCCGGCCGTGCGTATTTCTGTGGAGCCACAGTTGCTCAGCCAGTACGGCCTGTCGCTGGACGAGGTGCGTACTGCGGTCGCCAACGCCAACCAGCGCCGGCCCATGGGCTTCGTCGAGGATGCCGAGCGCAGTTGGCAGGTGCGCGCCAACGACCAGCTGGAGCGTGCGCAGGATTACGGGCCGGTGGTGATCCGCCAGCAGAATGGCACCCTCCTGCGGCTGTCCGATGTGGCGACCATCACCGATGGCGTGGAAAACCGCTACAACAGTGGCTTCTTCAACGATCAGAGCGCGGTACTGCTGGTGGTCAACCGCCAGGCCGGCGCGAACATCATCCAGACCGTGGACCAGATCAAGGCGCAACTGCCCGCCTTGCAGTCGCTGCTGCCGGCAAGCGTGCAACTGAACGTGGCCATGGACCGTTCACCGGTGATCAAGGCCACCCTCAAGGAGGCCGAACACACCCTGCTGATTGCCGTGGTACTGGTAATCCTTGTGGTGTACCTGTTCCTGGGTAGCCTGCGCGCTTCGCTGATCCCCAGCCTGGCGGTGCCGGTGTCCCTGGTAGGTACCTTCGCGGTGATGTACCTGTGCGGGTTCTCGCTCAACAACCTGTCACTGATGGCGCTGATCCTGGCCACTGGCCTGGTGGTGGACGATGCCATCGTGGTGCTGGAGAACATTTCCCGCCACATCGAGGGCGGCCAGCCACCGATGAAAGCGGCGTTTCTGGGGGCCAAGGAAGTCGGCTTCACGCTGCTGTCGATGAACGTGTCGCTGGTAGCCGTGTTCGTGTCCATCCTGTTCATGGGTGGCATCGTGCGCAACCTGTTCCAGGAGTTCTCGATCACCCTGGCGGCGGCGATCATGGTCTCGCTGCTGGTGTCGCTGACCCTCACCCCCATGCTCTGCGCCCGCTGGCTCAAGCCGCACCAGGCCGAGCAAACCCGCCTGCAGCGCTGGAGCGAGGCGGTGCACCAGCGCATGGTCGGCGCCTACGACCGCAGCCTGGGTTGGGCCCTGCGCCATCGCCGCCTGACCTTGCTCAGCCTGCTGGCCACCATCGGCGTGAACATCGCGCTGTACGTGGTGGTGCCCAAGACCCTGATGCCGCAACAGGACACCGGTCAGCTGATGGGCTTCATCCGGGGGGATGACGGCCTGTCGTTCAGCGTGATGCAGCCAAAGATGGAAACCTATCGCCGCGCCTTGCTCGCCGACCCGGCGGTGCAGAGCGTAGCCGGCTTTATCGGCGGCAACAGTGGCACCAACAACGCCATGGTGCTGGTGCGCCTGAAGCCCATCGGCGAGCGCAAGCTCGATGCGCAAAAGGTCATCGAGCGGCTGCGCAAGGAAATGCCCAAGGTGCCGGGCGGGCGGTTGTTCCTGATGGCCGACCAAGACCTGCAACTGGGCGGGGGCGGCAGGGACCAGAGCTCTTCCCAGTACCTGTACACCTTGCAGAGCGGCGACCTGGCTGCCCTGCGCCTGTGGTTCCCGAAGGTTGTCGCGGCGCTGCGCGCCTTGCCTGAACTGACGGCGATCGACGCCCACGACGGTGCCGGCACCCAGCAGGTGACCCTGGTGGTCGACCGGGACCAGGCCAAGCGCCTGGGCATCGACATGCAGATGGTCACCACGGTGCTGAACAACGCCTACAGCCAGCGGCAGATCTCGACCATCTACGACAGCCTCAACCAGTACCAGGTGGTGCTGGAAATAAACCCCAAGTATGCCTGGGACCCCAGCACCCTGGAGCAGGTGCAGGTCATCACTGCAAACGGCGCGCGGGTGCCGCTGTCGACCATTGCGCATTACGAGAACAGCCTGGCCAACGACCGTGTCAGCCACGAAGACCAGTTCGCCTCCGAGGACATCGCCTTCGACGTGGCCGAAGGGTTCAGCCCCGACCAGGCGCTGGCCGCCGTGGAGCGTGCCGTGGCGAAACTGGGGCTGCCAGAGGGTGTGATCGCCAAGCTGGGTGGCACTGCCGATGCCTTCGCCAAAACCCAGCAAGGCCAGCCCTTCATGATTCTCGGTGCGCTGGTGCTGGTGTACCTGGTGCTGGGCATTCTCTACGAAAGCTACATTCACCCGCTGACGATCCTGTCGACCTTGCCGTCGGCCGGCGTCGGCGCGCTGCTGGCGCTGTACCTGACCGGTGGCGAGTTCAGCCTGATCTCGCTGCTGGGGTTGTTCCTGCTGATCGGCGTGGTGAAAAAGAACGCCATCCTGATGATCGACCTGGCGCTGCAACTGGAGCGGCACCAGGGCCTGTCGCCCGAAGAGTCGATCCGCCGGGCCTGCCTGCTGCGCCTAAGGCCAATCCTCATGACCACGCTGGCCGCCATACTCGGTGCGCTGCCGTTGCTGCTGAGCCAGGCCGAAGGCGCGGAAATGCGCCAGCCCCTGGGGCTGACCATCATCGGCGGCCTGGTGTTCAGCCAGATTCTGACCCTTTACACGACGCCGGTGGTCTACCTGTACCTGGACCGCCTGCGCCACCGCTTCAACCGTTGGCGCGGTGTGCGCACCGACGCGGCACTGGAAACTCCGCTATGACTTTTGCCAAGACTCCACTGCACCGTGCCTTGCAGGTGCTGACCCGCGGGCGCGGCTCGCGCCTGCTGGGTGCCGCGTTCAGCGTGGCGCTGCTCAGCGCCTGCACCCTGGCGCCCGACTACCATCGCCCTGAACTTGCCGGCACGGCGCAATTCAAGCACGCCGACGGCTGGACCCTCGCCAAGCCTGGCGATGCCATCGCCCGGGGTGCCTGGTGGGAGATCTACGGCGACACCCGGCTCAATGCGCTGGTGGCGGAACTCAACAGCAATAACCAGAGCGTTGCCCAGGCCGAAGCCCAGTATCGCCAGGCCCAGGCCTTGGTGCGCAGCAGCCGCGCCGGCTTGTTCCCCAGCCTGAACCTGAGCGTTAACAAGAACCGCTCGGCCCAGGGCACCGGCAGTTCCAGTTCCAGCTTGTCTACCAACAGCAGCGGCATCCGCAATACCTACAACGCTCAGCTGGGCGTCAGTTGGGAGATCGACCTGTGGGGCAAGTTGCGCGAAACACTCAATGCCAACGAAGCCAGCGCCGACGCCAGCCTGGCTGACCTTGCGGCCATGCGCCTGAGCCAGCAGTCCGAGCTGGTGCAGAACTACCTGCAACTGCGGGTGATCGATGAACAGAAGCGCTTGCTGGAGGCCACCGTCGCCGCCTATGAGCGGTCGCTGCGCATGAACCAGAACCAGTACCGTGCTGGTATTGCCGGCCCCGATGCCGTGGCCCAGGCGCGTACCCAGCTCAAGAGCACTCAGGCCGACCTGATCGACCTGGCGTGGCAGCGTGCCCAGTTCGAGAACGCCATCGCTGTGTTGCTGGGCAAGACGCCAGCGCAGTTTGCCTTGGCCGATAGCAAGGACATCCCGGCCTTGCCGCAGATACCCGTGGCGTTGCCGTCACAGCTGCTCGAAAGGCGCCCCGACATCGCAGCCGCCGAGCGCAACGTGATGGCGGCCAACGCCAATATCGGCGTTTCCCGTGCCGCGTACTTCCCAGACCTGAGCCTGAGCATGAACGGCGGGTACTCCAGCAGCAGCTTCAGCAACTGGATCGAATTGCCCAACCGTTACTGGTCCGTGGGCCCGCAACTGGCGCTCACACTGTTCGATGCCGGCAAGCGCAGCGCCGAGGTCGACCGTACCGTGGCGGTGTATGACCAGACCGTGGCGCAGTACCGGCAGACGGTGCTGGACGGCTTCAAGGAGGTGGAAAACCTGCTGGTGCAGTTGAAGGTGTATGGTGACGAAGCGGTAGTGCGCCAGGAAGCCCTGGAAGCGGCCCGCGAATCCCTGCGCCTGACCGAGAACCAGTACCGCGCGGGGCTGATCGGTTACCTGGATGTGGTCAACGTACAGGCTACCGCCCTGAGCAACGAACGCAGTGCGCTGAACCTGCTGCAAGGGCGCCTGGTGGCCAGTGTGCAACTGGTGGCGGCACTGGGGGGCGGTTGGCAGGCGCAGCAGGCGTTCAGCGAGCAGGAATGACCCACCGGGCGGCCCCTTTTCGTTAGCAAAAACCCCGTGCGTTTCGCCAAAGCTTGAGTACAATCGTCAGCTTTTTCCGGGCCGCCCCGGCCCGTCTCCGGAAACTCAAATGCTGACCGCTAGCTATTCCTCTTCGCTGGTGTTGATTTCGCTGTGCGTGGCAATCCTGGCGTCCTATACCGCCCTTGACCTCACCGGCCGCATCGCCACGGCCAAAGGCCGTGCGGCTGCCTTATGGACGGCGGGCGGCGCGTTGGCCATGGGGACCGGGGTGTGGTCCATGCATTTTGTGGGCATGCTTGCCCTGAGCCTTCCGGTCGACCTGGGGTATGACTTGCCCCTGACCGCGCTGTCGCTGCTGATTGCAGTGCTGTCCTCAGGCTTTGCCCTGTGGCTGGTCAGCCAGCCACACCTGCCCTGGCTACAGCTGGCGTTCGGGGCGCTGATCATGGGCGGCGGCATTGCCAGCATGCATTACACCGGCATGGCGGCGCTGCGCATGCTGCCGGGGATCGACTACGACCCCTCACTGTTCATGGCATCGCTGCTGATTGCCGTGGTGGCGTCGGCGGCCGCGTTGTGGATCGCCTTCCGGCTGCGCAGGCAAACGCCGTATGTCAGGCAGGTTCGGGGCCTGGCGGCGGTGGTGATGGGCCTGGCGATCGTCGGCATGCACTACACCGGCATGGCCGCTGCAAGTTTCCCGGCGGGTAGCTATTGTGGCGCCTTGCCTGGTGGGCTGCAGGGCGACGGGTTGGTCTACCTGGTATTGATCCCCACCCTGGCTGTGCTGGCGGTCGCCTTGCTGACGTCGGTGCTGGATGCCCGCCTTGAAGTACGTACCGCGGAGCTGGCCAGGTCGCTGACCCTGGCCAACCAGGAGCTCACCCAACTGGCGCTGCACGACACCCTTACCGCGTTGCCTAACCGCAGCCTGTTGGCGGACCGGATCGAGCAGGCGATTGCCAAGGTGGCGGAGCAGGGCGGGTGCTTTGCGCTGATGTTCATCGACCTGGACGGTTTCAAACCGGTGAACGATGCCTTTGGCCACCACATTGGCGACTTGTTGCTCAAGGCGGTGGCCGCTCGCCTGCGCGGTCACTTGCACAGCCAGGACACCCTGGCACGTATCGGCGGCGACGAGTTCGTGCTGCTGGTGGAGCTGCAGACCCCAACCGATGCCATGGATGTGGCGGTCAAGCAGGTCAACCTGGTGTCCCGGCCCTTCCAGGTGGCCGACCACGAGCTGCAATTGTCGGCCAGTCTGGGCATTGTGCTGTACCCCGGCAATGGCCTTGACCAACACGAACTGCTGCGCAATGCGGACGCTGCCATGTACCACGCCAAGAGCGCGGGCAAGAACGGCTACAGTTTTTTCGACGTGTCGATGAACAGCAACGCCCGCCAGCAGTTGCAACTGCTGCAGGACCTGCGCCATGCCTTGGAGCGCCGGCAGTTGCGTCTGCATTATCAGCCCAAGTTCGACGCCAGGGCCTGCCAGCCGATCGGTGCCGAAGCCTTGTTGCGCTGGGAACATCCTCAACACGGCCTGCTGTTGCCCGACCGCTTCATTGGCCTCGCGGAGAAGACCGGGCTGATCTTGCCCATTGGTGAGTGGGTGCTGAATGAGGCCTGCCGGCAGATGCGCCAGTGGTTGAACGAAGGGCATGTCGGCTGGCGTATTGCGGTGAACCTGTCGGCCATCCAGTTCTGCCATGCGGGGTTGGTTGACAGCGTGGCCAGCGCCCTGGCGCGCAACCACCTGCCGGCCAACTGCCTGACCCTGGAAGTGACGGAAACCACCGCCATGCACGACGCCGACGTCAGCCTGGCCGTGCTGCGACGGCTTTCCGAGATGGGGGTAGACCTGTCTATCGACGACTTTGGTACGGGCTACTCCAGTTTGCTGTACCTCAAGCGGCTACCGGCCAACGAATTGAAGATCGACCGTGGCTTCGTTCGTGAGCTGGAGCAGGACAGCGAGGATGCGGCCATCGTTTCTGCCATTGTGGCGTTGGGCCAGGCATTAGGCCTGCGCATCGTTGCAGAAGGGGTAGAGACCGGGGGGCAGCAGGCGTTTCTTACGCGCCTGGGGTGTGATTCGCTGCAAGGGTACCTGCTGGGCCAGCCGGTGCCGGCCGAGCAGTTCATGAGCGGTTTGCAGGCCATGGGCCCGGCGCTGGCTGCGGTCGGCTAGCCTGCGTCGCGCAGTGTGAAGGCTGGCTGGAAGGCATCGATTTCGGCTTCGACCGCCTCGATGATGCGCTCGACGTCCGCTGCCGCCATGATGGCCGTGCAGGGGATGCCGGCAATGGCCAGCAGTGTGACACCGGTGCCACGGTCGAACAGCCGCGCGACCATGCTGCGAGGCGCATCCATACTGGCTTCGAAGCCAAGCGGATGGAAGTGCCAGCGCATCACCTGGCAGGCGTTGGGGAACGTCATCTTGTTCATGCCAGCCTCCTTGTCCTTGCCTGGACGATGGTGATGGGCGGCCGCGTCATTCGACCGCTGGGAAGGTAACCATAGCACTTGCACCGAGCGATTCTCGTTCACCAATATGACAAATGTATCAATGGATGACCCAGGTCACAGACGGGGATGCCGACGGCCTGAACAGCCGGCGCGGGGCAAACGTTTTCCTGGCCCAGATGCCTCGAATTCTGGGCGCCATGAGGCAGCGCTCCATTCCTCGCCCGCATGAGGTTTTCGGACAGGCGGTAGCCTCAATTCAACAGCCCTGCCGCGATGTTGATGGTGAACCCCAGGATGGCCGTGTTGAACACGAACCCCACCAACGAGTGGGCCAGCACCACCCGGCGCAGGTTGCGCCCGGCCACGCCCACGTCCGATGTTTGCACCGCCACGCTGATGGTGAAAGAGAAGTAATGGAAGTCCCAGTAGTCAGGCCTGCATTCGTTGTCGGCGAACCGCAGCGGCGGCTCGGGGTGCTGCCCGGCATAGAACAGCCGCGCATAGTGCAGGCTGAAGATGCAGCCGATCAGCAGCCAGGAGCCGGCAATCGTCAGCCCGGTGTACAGGTAGTGCACCGCCAGGGCGTCGCCGTGCAAGCCACGGCTCGAAACCAGCTGGAACGTCACTGCCACCAGGCTGGCAATGGCGGCCACGCACACGGTGAGCAACACCAGCCCGGCGTTTTCGTCCTCGGTGCGGGCCACCTTGCGTACTTTGTCCGGGCTGGCGTTCCAGCTCAACCACAGCACCAGTACCAAGTACAGCCATACCCCCAGGTTCCAGCCGGTCAGAATGCGCTGCACGCTGTCGCCGCCTGGGATCAACCAGCCACCCAGCAGGCCGACGATGGCGGCGATGGTCAGCCTGGGGTGGGTACGGGTAAGACGATGAAATGCCATGGGGCCTCGCAGGCAGTGGCTGATGAGCTTCACTCTAGACCGCCCAGAAGCTGGCGGGTTGCCAGGTTGTTTGTTGACTGGCCCCATCGCACCGCCATGCAACTCTCAGTACACTGCACGTTCCAACACCCACCATTCGTTGAACTCGAGGTTTATGCATGACGCTCAGTCCTTTGGCAGGCAAGCCGGCACCGGCCAGCGTGCTGGTTGATATCCCCCGCCTGCTCACGGCCTATTACACCGGCCGCCCGGATGCGGCCGTGGCGACCCAGCGGGTAGCCTTTGGCACCTCAGGGCACCGAGGCACCTCTTTCGAGTTGAGCTTCAACGAGTACCATGTGCTGGCGATCACCCAGGCCATCTGCCTGTATCGCCAGGAAAAGGGCATCGACGGCCCGTTGTTCATTGGCGCCGATACCCATGCCCTGTCGGCACCTGCTGCCGCCAGCGCCCTGGAGGTGCTGGCCGCCAACGGCGTGCAGGTGATGCTTTCCAAGGACGACGAGTACACCCCGACACCCGCCATCTCCCACGCCATCCTGTGCTACAACCGCGGGCGCGAGCAGGGCCTGGCCGACGGCATCGTCATTACCCCGTCGCACAACCCGCCCCAAAGCGGTGGGTTCAAGTACAACCCCACCCACGGTGGGCCCGCCGACAGCGACGTCACCAAGTGGATCGAAAACAAGGCCAATGAACTGCTGGCGGCGGACCTTGCCGGGGTCAAGCGCATTGACCATGCCCAGGCGCTGCTGGCGCCGACCACCCACCGCCACGACTATGTCAGCCATTACGTGGCCGACCTGGAGAACGTGATCGACTTCGACGTGATCCGGGCCGCCAAGCTGCGCCTGGGCGTCGACCCGCTGGGTGGGGCAGGGGTGCGCTACTGGTCGGCCATTGCCGAACACTACAAGCTCGACCTGGAAGTGGTGAACACCGAGGTAGACCCAACCTTCCGCTTCATGAGCGTGGACTGGGACGGCCAGATCCGCATGGACCCTTCCTCGCCTTACGCCATGCAGGGCCTGATCGGCCTGCGCGAGCGTTTTGACGTGGCCTTCGCCTGCGACCCGGACCACGACCGCCACGGTATCGTCACCCCTGAAGGGCTGCTGCAACCCAACAATTACCTGGCCGTGGCCATCGATTACCTGTATCGCCACCGCCCGCAATGGCGCAGCGACGCAGCGGTGGGCAAGACCGTGGTGTCCAGCGGTTTGATCGACCGTGTCACCGAGCGGCTGGGCCGTGAGCTCTACGAAGTGCCGGTGGGCTTCAAATATTTCGCCCAGGGGCTGTTCGACGGCGCGTTGGGTTTTGGTGGCGAAGAAAGCGCCGGGGCCTCGTTCCTGCGCCGCGATGGGTCGGTCTGGGCGACCGACAAGGATGGCCTGATCCCTGCGCTGCTGGCGGCTGAAATGACTGCCCGTACCGGCCGTAACCCAGGCCAGGCCTACGCGGACCTGACTGCAGCCCTCGGCAAACCTTACGCCACCCGGGTAGAGGCCAAGGCGGATGCCCGCCAGAAGGCGCTACTGAGCAAGCTGGCGCCCGAGCAGGTGAAGTCCACGGAACTGGCCGGTGAGCCGATCGTGCAGGTGCTGAGCCATGCGCCGGGCAACGGCCAGGCCATTGGTGGCCTCAAGGTGATGACCGCCAATGGCTGGTTTGCAGCACGGCCATCAGGCACTGAGGACATCTACAAGATCTACGCCGAAAGCTTCATCGATGAAGCGCACCTGCAGCGCCTGGTGCAAGAAGCCCAGGTGCTGGTGGACGCCGCCATTGCCTGACAGGTGATAAAGGGGTTGGTCCTGCTGTGCGATGTAAATTAGAATTAATCCTATTTACTTCCACTGCAGGGCCATCCCCATGATCGATGCCGCGCCGCCGCCCACGCCCAGCCTGCCTGCGTTCTACCGCGAGCATCGCGGCTGGCTGGAAAACTGGCTGCGCCGGCGCATGGGTAATGCCTGGGATGCTGCCGACCTCAGTCAGGACACCTTTCTGCGCGTACTGGCCAGCGCTCAGCCGCTTGCCGACATTCACGAACCGCGTGCCTACCTGTTGACGGTGGGCAAGCGCCTGCTCAGCAACTTCTATCAGCGCCGCAGCCTTGAACAGGCCTACCTGGATGCCCTGGCACACCTGCCCGAGCAACACGTGCCCTCGCCCGAGCAGCGCTGGGTCTTGCTGGAAACCCTGCAGGCGCTGGACGAACTGCTCGATGGCTTGAAGCCTGCGGTGCGCAAGGCGTTTCTCTGGAGCCAGCTCGAGGGCTTGGGCTATGCCGAAATCGGCGTGCGCCTTGGCGTCTGCGAGCGTTCGGTAAAGCGCTACATGGCTCAGGCCTACGAACATTGCCTGCTGGCCGAGCTGGAATGAACTCGCACCCCTCCGAAATGCGCGATGCCCTGCGTGGCGCCGCGCGCTGGCTGTCGCTGCTGGACTCGGGCAGCGCCAGCGATGCGGACCTGTTGCGCCTTGAGCAGTGGCGGGCCAGTAACCTGGCCCATGAGCACGCCTGGCAGAAGGCACTGCTGCTGCGCCAGCGCTTCAGCAGCTTGCCCGGCAGCCTGGCCATGGCAACCTTGGACCGGCCGGATGCTGGCCGCCGTGCGTTGCTCAAGCAGGCACTGGGCGTGGCGGTGCTGTTACCGTCGGCCTGGTTGATCAGCCGCGAACTGCCTATCGACGCCTGGGCCGCGGACGTACGGACCGGGGTGGGCGAACGCCGCGAATTGCGGCTGGCCGATGGCACGTCGGTGCAGTTGAACACCGACAGCGCCGTGGATGTCGACGGCCCAGCCCGGCGCATCACACTCAGGCGGGGAGAGGTGGCGGTTAAGACCCCTGGCAACCTCGACCTGCGGGTGCAGGTGCCTACCGGCCAGGTACAGCTGGGAGGCCAAGGGTTAGGCGCGGCCGATGTCTGTCTGCGCCTGCTGGACCCAGGTTGCCGAGTATCGGTGACGGGTGGCCGCGTGCGCCTGCAGCCCGGGCATGGCTCGCCCGTTGTCCTCGAAGCTGGCCAGCAGGCTACCCTGCTCGGTAGCGGGGTGGATGCCGTGACCACTGTGGAACCCTGGCTGCTGGGGTGGCGCGAGGGCGTGCTGCGTCTGGATGATCGCCGCCTGGGCGAACTGCTGGCCGAGCTGCGCCGGTATCGCCCCGGCGTGCTGCGCTGGTCACCGGCCATCGACGGGTTGCGGGTCACCGGCACCTTCCGCCTGGACGACACGGACCAGGTACTGGCCCTGCTCGCCGCCAGCCTGCCGGTGCAGGTGCAGGCCCGCACCCGTTATTGGGTCACCCTGGCCCCACGCGAAAATTCCGCATGAGGCTGTCCCCTTTTTTTCGCTCACCGGTCATTACCGGTAGAAGACCATGAAGGGGAGCTTTTTCAGATGCGTGCAGTAAAGTCCAACCGTGTGCGCCCGCTGGTGCGCGCCGTGCGTCCGTTGTTTGCCATGAGCCTGCTGCTGAGCCTGCCCACCTGGGCCGAGGAGCCCGTGCGCCGGGCTTACCAAGTACCTGCCGCCAGCCTTGGCGCGGCCTTGACCGGCTTTGCCGACCAGGCTGGCGTGAGCCTCTCGCTGGACCCTGCGCTGGTGCGTGGTTTGAACAGCGAGGGGTTGTCTGGTCGCTACAGCGTGGATGAAGGCTTCATGCACCTGCTGCGCGGCAGTGGCCTGCAACTGCTGCCGGTCGGCGAGGGCGCCTTTACCCTCATGCCGGCACCGCAAGCGGGCGCTGCCCTGGAAATCGCCCCCACCAGCATCGTCAGTGGCCTGCCCGCCGGCAACGACGCACAGCCCTATGCCGGCGGCCAGGTGGCGCGGCAGGGGGCCCAAGGCCTGCTGGGGGCGCGGGACTTCATGGAAACGCCGTTCAGCATCACCAGCTACACCAGCGACCTGGTCAAGAACCAGCAGGCGCGCACCTTGGGTGAGCTGGTCGCCAGCGACCCTTCGGTACGTACCACCAACCCGGCGGGCGGGCGCTTCGAGCAGTTCACCATTCGCGGTTTCAGCCTGTTCAACAGCGACGTGGCCTACAACGGGCTGTACGGCCTGCTGCCGACCTATTCCATCGACATGGAAATGGCCGACCGGGTGGACATCATCAAGGGCCCCAGCCAGCTGATCAACGGCATCGCCCCGCGTGGCAGCGTAGGGGGCGGCATCAACGTGCAGCCCAAGCGCGCCACCGACAAGCCCATCACCGAGTTCACCGGCAGCTATGCCTCGGCAGGCCAGGCAGGCGGCGCGGTGGACATTGGCCGGCGCTTCGGTGAAGGGCAGCAGTTTGGCGTGCGCTTCAACGGTGTGAAGCAATCGGGCGACACCGAATGGGACCACCAGAGCGTCGACCGTGAAATGGCCGTGCTGGGCCTGGATTTTCGCGGTGACCGCCTGCGGCTGTCGGCCGACCTGGGCCATACCGAGCGCGATACCGACGCCCCGCAGGAACGGGTGCTGGTAGGCGCGCGCGCCAAGGTGCCGAAGGCCAGCGATGTGCACCGCAACTACGCCCAGGCCTGGAGCAAGGCGCGTACCAACGACACCTTCGGTGCCGTGCATGCCGAGTACGACATCAGCGAATCGCTGCTGGCCTACGGCGCTGTGGGCGCGCGCAAGAGCAACCATGACTTCCTGCGCCACAACGTGTCGATCATCAACGATGCGGGCGACTTCACTGTGCAGCCACGTGACTTTACCCGTGACGAGTCGGTGCGCACGGCCATGGCCGGGTTACGCAACTGGTTCCACACCGGCCCGGTCAGCCACGAGGTGAACCTGGCCGCCACCTACTACTACATGGACTTCACCAACGATGGCGCACGCTATGCGTCGTCGCCCAGCAACCTGTACAACCCGGTCGCACTACCGGCCCCTGGCACACCCACCCGGCGCGACTCCAAGGACTACACCGAGAACCGCTTCTCGGGCGTGGCCCTGGCCGACACATTGGGCTTTTTCGACGACAACCTGCTGGTCACCCTGGGCCTGCGCTGGCAGCGCGTGCAGGTGGACGACTGGAGCGATGGTGTGAAAGGCGACACAGCCTACGACGAAGAAAAGGTCTCGCCGTCGGGCGGTGTGCTGTTGAAAGTCACCGACCAGTTGTCGTTGTACGCCAACTACATGGAGGGCTTGAGCCAGGGCAAGATCGCACCTTCGACCTCCATCAACGAAGATGAAATCTTCCCGCCGTTCACCAGCCGCCAGGTTGAAGTGGGCGCCAAATACGACCTGGGCAAGGTCGCGTTCACCGCCAGCGCGTTCCGTATCCGCCAGCCCGCCTACGAAACCAACCCCGGCTCCCGCGTGTTCGGTGCCAATGGCAAGCGCAACAACCGTGGCATCGAGCTGAGCGTGTTCGGCGAGCCGCTGGACGGGGTTCGGTTGCTGGGCGGTGTGATGTACATCGACAGCGAACTGACCGATACCGTGGGCGGCGCCTATGACGGCAACCGCGCCCCCGCCACTCCGGAATACAACGTCAACCTGGGCGCCGAATGGGACGTACCGGGGGTGGACGGCCTGACGCTGACAGCGCGCGGCACCCACTCCAGCTCCCAGTACCTGGACCAGAACAACAGCAAGAAGATCGACGGCTGGGAGCGCTACGACCTGGGTGCCCGCTATGCCTTCAAGGTGGACGCCACGCAGGTCACCCTGCGCGCCAGTGTCGAGAACGTGCTGGACGACCGCTACTGGAGCTCGGCCGGTGCGCCCGATGACGCCGAGCCGGGGCTCACCTTGTCCACCCCGCGCACCTACCTGCTGTCGGCCACCGTGGGTTTCTGAGCCCCGGCGGCTGCTAGGCCGGGTCGGGAATGACGGCGATCACGTCGATCTCCATCAGCCACTCGGCCTGGGCAAGCCCAGCAACCACCAGGCCGGTGGAAATGGGGAACACCCCCTTCAGCCATTTGCCGACTTCCCTGTACACCGGCTCGCGGAAACGCGGGTCGGTGATGTAGGTGGTGGTCTTGACGATGTGCGACAGGTCGGAACCGGCTTCTTCCAGCAATTGCTTGACGTTCTTCATGGCTTGCTCGGCCTGCGCCCGGGGGTCGCCCAGGCCTACCAGGTTACCTTCGAAGTCGGTGCCTACCTGGCCGCGAACATAGACCGTGTTGCCGGCGCGCACCGCCTGGCACAGGTCGTTGTCCAGGGTCTGGTTGGGGTAGGTGACCTTGGTGTTGAACATGCGGATGCGGGTGTGGGTAGGCATCAGTGGGCTCCTAGGGTGCTGACGGTGCTGAGCTTGGGGTGTGGCTGGTCATCAGCGGCGCGCTGCTCGCGGTCGCGGTAGGCCAGGTAGGTGCGCTGGGTGGCGATGTGGCCAGCGACGTGCTTGGCGTCGTGCCATACGCCCCAGATGAACGAGGAGCCACGGCGCGACAACCAGGGCAGGCCGAGGAAGTACACGCCGGGCTCGCGGGCGACACCGCGCTGGTGCTGGGGCTTGCCGTTGGCATCGAAGGTGTCCACCTGCAGCCAGCTGAAGTCCACGCCGTAGCCGGTCGCCCAGATAATGGTGGCCACACCGGCCTCGGCCAGGTCCAGTTGGCGCAGCGGGGTGCGCATGCAGGCCGGGTCGGGCAGGCGTTTGCGGGCGTCGGGCTCTTCGGGCAGGTCCAGGCCGTTGCGCGCTACGTAGGCATCGGCAGCGTCGAGCAGGGCCAGGTAATTCTCGTCGCCGCGGTTGATGTTCTCTACAAGGTTGTCCTGGAAGTGCGCTACGCCATCGCTGAACGACTGGGTCAGGCCGACCAGGGTCATGCCCTGGTGGGCAAGGGCGCGAAAATCGACGGTATGGCCGCCACGGGCACCACTCACCGCGATAGTGACGTGTTCGCGCCCAGGCTTGGCGATTTCGGCATCCCATTCGCCCAGCACCCCCAGCCACCAGCAGAAGTCGCGGTTGCGGTAGGCGCGCGGTGGGCGGTCATGGGCCCCCACCGACAGGTACACCTGGCGCCCGGCGCGCATCAGTTCTTCGGCAATCTGCACCCCGGACGACCCGGCGCCCACCACCAGCACGGCACCTTCAGGCAGTTGCTGCGGGTTGAAGTAGGCCGCCGAGTGGATCTGATGCAGGTTGGTGTCCTTGGGGGCGATGGCCGGGATCACTGGCTTCTGGAACGGCCCGGTGGCAGCCACCACCCGGTTGGCGCGGATCACGCCCTCGTTGGTTTCGATGGTGAAGCCGGGGCGGTCGCTGTTGCGCACTACCTTGCGCACCTCGATGCCGGTGCGCACCGGCAGGTTGTACTTGCGTACGTAGTGTTCGAAGTAGTCGGCTACCTGGTCCTTGCCGGCAAAGGCATCAGCGTCCATGTCGAACGCCAGGCCCGGGAAGCGGTCGTGCCATACCGGGCCGTTGGCCACCAGCGAATCCCAGCGGCCGGTGCGCCAGGCTTCGGCGATGCGGTTGCGTTCCAGTACCAGGTGCGGCACGCCCAGCTTGCTCAGGTGTTCGCTCATGGCCACACCGGCCTGGCCGGCGCCGACGACGAGGGTGTCGATTTCGAGGTTGTTCAGTGTCATGTCCGAGCCCTTGTTCAGGCGGTTTTTGTCAGGTCGGTTGGAAGACCGCCGTTTACCTGGGGCCAGACTAGGGATGCCCGGACAATGGCGAAAATAGTATTTAGCTGGTGCTTGCCGACAAATTGGCGAAGGCCCCGGCGGGCCGGGGGTGCACAGTGCATGGCGGCCGTTCGGGCGTGCCAGCGGGGGGGCGAAGGGTTAGTTTTTTGTTGCTCAAGGCCTCGGAAAAAGGTGGTTTCCTGGGCCTCGGGCTTGCTCGCAGAATGCCTTCCAACCGCATAGCACAACAGGATCCATGCCATGACCTTCTCCATCATCGGGCGCTGCCAGGAAACCGGCCAGGTCGGTATCGCCATCAGTTCTTCCAGCATCGCGGTCGGTGCCCGCTGCCCCTGGGTCAGGGCTGGGGTAGGCGCGGTTGCTACGCAGAACGTCACCTTGCCGGCCCTCGGGTCGCAGATTCTCGACGCCCTTGAGCGCGGGCAACTGCCCCCGGCCACCGCCCTGGACCAGGTGCTGAGCGCCAATGGCTGGAGTGAGTATCGCCAGGTGACGGTGATCGACAGCCACGGCCAGGTGGCGCTGTTCACCGGGCGTGAAGCCCTTGGCACCCATCATGCCGTGGCCGGGGAGCAGTGCGCGGCAGCCGGTAACCTGTTGGCCTCGGCCGCCGTGATAGAGGCCATGGTGCAGGCATTCGAGCAGGCCAGCGGGCACCTGGCTGACCGCCTGCTGGACGCCATGCACGCGGCGATGGCGGCAGGCGGTGAAGCCGGGCCGGTCCATTCTGCCGCGCTCAAGGTTGCCGGCGAGCTGACCTGGCCGCTGGTGGACCTGCGGGTAGACTGGGCCGACAACGACCCCATCGGCGCCCTGCAGGGCTTGTGGCAGGCCTATCGCCCGCAGATGCAAGACTATGTGACCCGCGCCCTGGACCCGACCGCAGCCCCCAGCTACGGGGTGGCGGGCGATGAGTGAGTTCGCCAGCCGCGCGCTGTTGGCCCGGTTGGTGGGCTTTGCCACGGTCAGCCGCGACTCCAACCTGGACCTGATTGGCTTCGTGCGCGACTACCTGGCCAGACTGGGCGTTGCCAGTGAGCTGTTCCTCAACACAGAGGGCACCAAGGCTAACCTGTTCGCCACCATCGGCCCCACAGACGTCGCGGGTATCGTGCTGTCGGGGCATACCGACGTGGTGCCGGTCGATGGCCAGGCCTGGACGGTGGCACCGTTCGCGCTCAGCGAGCACGACGGCCGGCTTTATGGACGGGGCACCGCCGACATGAAAGGCTTCATCGCCTCGGTGCTGGCGGCTGTCCCGGCATTGCTGGCCGAGCCGCTGCGCATGCCTGTGCACCTGGCGTTTTCCTATGACGAAGAGGTGGGCTGCCTGGGGGTGCGCTCCATGCTGGCCGCCCTTGAACAGCGCCCGCTCAAGCCTCGGCTATGCCTGATCGGCGAGCCTACCGAACTCAAGCCGGTGCTTGGGCACAAGGGCAAGCTGGCCGTGCGCTGCCAGGTGCAGGGTGCAGCCTGCCACTCGGCGTACGCTCCGTACGGGGTCAATGCCATCGAATATGCGGCCAAGCTGATTGGCAAACTGGGTGACTTGGGTGAGGCGCTGGCCAGCCCCGAACGGCATGACTGCCGTTTCGACCCGCCGTTCTCCACGGTGCAGACCGGCGTGATCAAAGGGGGCACGGCGCTCAATATCGTGCCGGCGCATTGCGAGTTCGATTTCGAAGTGCGGGCCTTGCCAGGCTTCGATGCCGCCACGGTAGCCAGCGAGTTGCAGCAGTATGCCGACGCCGAGTTGCTGCCACGGATGCGCAAGGTCAACCGCGAGAGCGCTATCCGCTTGCAACCCTTGAGTGCCTACCCTGGGCTGGCGACCCCGGCAGACAGCGAGGCGGCGCAGTTGCTGGCGTTGCTCAGTGGCTCGGAGGCTTTCGGTACGGTGGCATTTGGCACGGAAGGAGGGCTGTTCGACCAGGCCGGTATCCCGACCGTGGTGTGTGGCCCTGGTAGCATGGACCAGGGCCACAAGCCCGACGAGTTCGTCAGCGTCGAGCAGTTGCGGGCGTGTGACGCGATGTTGGCCAGGCTGGTGGCCTACCTGCGCCAGGTGCCTGTCAGAAGCTGGCCTTGACCTGCAGCCCGACCACCAGGGCGTTGTCGATGGCTTTGCCAGAGAACGCGCCTGGCTCGATGATGTACTGCACATCCGGCCGCAGGTTCAGCCACGGCGTGGCCTGGTAGCCGTAACTCAGCTCGATCAACTGCTCGGCGCTGTCGATGTCCGGGTAGGGGCGCCCGGCATCGAAGGCAGCCGCTTGCTGGACGTCCCGGCTGCGTGGGTTGGGCACTGCACGGCCGTAGCCCAGGGCCACGGTATCCCGCGGGCGCCCCTGGAACGGTTGATACAACACCACGCCTGCGCCATACCACTTGGTGAAGGGCGAGGCCGCCTTGCTGGACGCCGAGTACTGGCCAAACGCATGCAGGCTGCGCCCTGGCAGGCCAAGGTCGTTCCACACGGCCTGGTCGATCAGCAGGTAATGGCCGCCGCGGCCCGCCACCTGCCTGTCGCTGCCGATACGCTTGGCGTCGGAGCTGTCGTAGTAGTAACCCAGCTTGTACTCGCCGGGCAGCTCGCCCTGAAGCTTGTAGACCAGCTCAACCGGGACCACGGTGCCAGTAGTGTGCTTGGGCCCCAGGTGCCAGGCCCGGCTGGAATTGCCGTTGCTTTCCGGGTCGACGTTGAAGGCGGCAACCCGCAGTTGCCAGGCGGGCGACAGGTCGTACTTCACGCGCACGCCAAGGCGGGCGTTGGGGTAGTTGGTCCAGCCGCTACCACCGGACATGTTCAGCGGGTGGCCGCAGAAACCGGCATTCATGAAGTTGCACAAAATGCCACTGTCCAGGCCGCCCAGGTCGTTGCCCATGGCCATGTAGCCAAGCTTCACGTTCAGCGCCGGGGTGAACAGGGTGCGCTCGTAGCTCAGTTCGGTCAGGCGGGTGTAGAGGCCGCCGTAGTTTTCCTGAATCGGCAGTCGGTTGCCTACCAGGTCTTCGGAGGCGCTGTTGCCCCGGCGATCGTTGATGGTCAGCTGCACCTTACCGCCATTGACCAGGCCATACAGCTTGGACAGGTCAAACTGGACGCCCAGTTTGACGTTTTGCGAGTAACGCGCCGAGCGGTGCAGGCCGCCGTGAGCGTTGTAGGCGGTTTCACCGCTGTAGTCGGCGGTGAAGCGGATGCCGTCTGCCTCAAGCTGATGGCGCAGGCCGCCCCAGTCGCCTGTTAGCGTGCTGCGGGTCATCAGGTCGCCGTCAGCGAGGGCAGGGGTGCTGGCCAGGGCCAGCAGCAAAGCAGGAGTCATGCGGGTTGCGGATAGCATTGCGGGGGTCTCGGGGAGTCTTTCAGGGCCTCTTGGCGGGTAAAACCGCCCTCACACAGGCAGGTAGCACACCCGCCTGTACAAGCCGGCGCACCGGGCCGGCTGTGGGGTTGGGGGCGCCTGCTCCTTGTAGGGACAGGCTCACCCGCGCCAAGGGCGACACGGTCTCAAGGCAGGGCGTAAGCGATCACATAGTCGCCCCGGTCAGTCGACTGGCGTGCGCCGCCGGCGGTGATCACCACGTACTGCTTGCCGGTCTTGGGCGATACATAGGTCATCGGGCCACCCTGGCTACCCACCGGCAGGCGTGCTTTCCAGATCTCGTTACCGTTACTGCTGTCATAGGCGCGCAGGTAGAAGTCCTGGGTGCCGGCAATGAATACCAGCCCGCCTTGGGTCGACAGGGTGCCACCGAGTGTCGGCAGGCCGATCTTGATGGGCAGGTGCATGCGGATGCCCAGTGGGCCGGTGTCTTCGACGGTGCCAACCGGGACCTGCCAGGCCACCTGGCGGGTTTTCATGTCGATGGCGGTGAGGGTGCCGAACGGGGGAGCCTGGCACGGAATGCCGGCCACTGACAGGAAGCGGTTCTTGTTCACCGCATACGGCGTGCCTTTGAGCGGTACCGCGCCCATGCCGGTGTTCAACGACTCGCCACCGGAAGCTGCCTTGCCCTGGTTCTGCGACGGGATCATCTGGATCCACAGGCCCAGGCGCATGTCGTTGACGAAGATGAAGCCATGCACCGGGTCGGTGGAAATACTGCCCCAGTTCATGCCGCCCAGCGAACCGGGGAAGCTCAGCGACAGGTCCGTGCCTGGCGCGGTGTACAGGCCGTCATAGCGCATTTTCTTGAAGTCGATGCGGCACAGCAGTTGATCGTACGGGGTGGCCCCCCACATGTCCGACTCGGTCAGGGTCTGCGCACCGATCTGCGGCATGCCCACCGATTTAGGCTGGGTTGGCGAGTAAGGCTCGTTGGGGATGTTGCTCGGCTTGACCGGTACTTCGTCGACCTGGGTCAGCGGCTTGCCGGTGGCGCGGTCCAGCACGTAGATCTGCCCGGCCTTGGTGCCGATCACAACCGCAGGCACCGACTGGCCGTCGTCCTTGGTGAAGTCGATCAGGCTTGGCTGCATCGGCAGGTCGAAGTCCCACAGGTCGTTGTGGACAGTCTGGTAGACCCACTTCTGGTTGCCGGTAGTCGCGTCCAGGGCCAGGACCGAAGCGCCATAGGTGTGGTCCAGTTTGTTGCGCTCCACACCGTAGATGTCGGTGGAGGACGACCCCATGGGCAGGAACACGGTGTTCATCGCCGGGTCGTAGGACATCGGCGCCCAGCTGTTGGGGGTGCTGCGCACGTAGGTGTTGTCACCCTGTGGCGCCTGACGGTCTTGCGGGTTGCCCGGGTCGAACGCCCAGCGCATGGCCCCGGTGTACACGTCGAAGCCACGGATCACACCGCCTGGCATGTCGGTCTGTACGTTGTCGGCAACACGCCCGCCAACCACCACCGTGGTGCCGGCCATCAGCGGCGCCGAGGACAGCTGGTAGTAGGAGTCCGGTACATCGCCCAGGCCAGCCTTGAGGTCGACTTGGCCATTGTTGCCAAAGCCCTGGCAGAACTCACCGTTGTCGGCATCCACGGCAATCAGGCGGCCGTCGATGGTATTGGTGAGCAGGCGGCGCTGGCAGTTGGCACCCGCAGGCACGCTGGCGACGCTGACCGGGGTGCTGTTGGGCTGGGTAGGCTGTGCCACGGCCGTGGTGGCGTCGAAGTAAGCCATGCCACGGCAGCGCTGCCAGACCTTGGACTGGGCGTTGATGGCGTTCTTCCACAGCTCCTTGCCGGTGTCGGCATCCAGCGCGATCAGGTTGTTGTGTGGGGTGCAGATGAACACCTTGTTGCCAATCTGCAACGGGGTGAGCTGGTCTTCGGCACCGTTGCCGTCACTGATGGCCACGTCGCCGGTGTGGTAGGTCCACGCCACTTTCAGTTTGTCGACGTTGTCACGGCGGATCTGGTCCAGCGCTGCGAAGCGGCTGCCACCTTCGGTATTGCCATAGTGGGCCCAGTCTTTCTGTGCGGTGCCGGGCTCCACCGGGGTCAGGCCAGGGCCGTCGCCAGTGGGCGCAACGCTGGGGTGGGCGACGAACATGTTACCGGCGGCGATCGCCAGCACTACGCCCATGACCGCCGCCACGCCGTAGGCGCTGCGCCCTGCGCTGGCACCGCTGGCCCGTGCCAGCATCGGGTAGGCAAGGGCGACGACCGCGCCGATGGCGCCGAACATGAACAGGCGCGAGAACAGCGGCCAGAACACCAGGCCGGCGTCCGCCACGGCCCACAGCACGGTCCCCAGCAGGAACACGGCATACAGCCAGGCCCCGGCCCGCTTGCGCCGGGCGATGAGAATGCCGGCCAGGGCCATGGCCAGGCCGCCGATCAGGAAGTACCAGGAGCCGCCCAGGCCGGCGAGCTTGAAGCCGCCGGCGGCCAGCAGAAGGCCAAGCAGGGCAATGATGATGCCCAGCCCGCCCAGGACGAAAGTTGAGGCGCCAGAAGTGCGCGGTGTGTGTGTCATGCCAGGGATCTCAGCAGGTGGAATGCGCCGAGTTTAAACGCTTAGCTTGCTAATTAACAAGTTGGTACAAAATATTCTGAGGCTGATTGTCGCAGGTCTGGAACTTATAAAATGCTGCCAAATACCGGCAAATGATCCGCAAATATGGGTTAACTTGCGGCTAAAAACGTTATTGAATCCAGATGTAGACTTTCGTAGAACCCGTTGATAGCTAGGCGCCAAGCGGCAGCAGTAAACCAATCACCACGAACAGCCCACCGCAGCAGCAGTTGAACCCGGCGCCGCCCTGGCTCAGCCACGGCCGGATGCGAAACGCCAAGCGGGCCAACAGGTACTCCACCGCAAGCTCGACACTGGCAAAGGTAGCTGCCATCACCGCGAACTGCACGGGCAGGCCGCGCTGCGGGTCGATGAACTGTGGCAAGAAGGCGCCGTAGAACAGCAGTACCTTGGGGTTGGCCAGGGCCGACAGCAGGCCTTGGCGAAACAGGCTGCCATTGCCCTGTACTGCCCCATGCCCGGCTGCTGCGAGGTGAAGCCCCGGGCCGCGCCACAGCTGAATGCCCAGCCACACCAGGTAGGCACCGCCCGCCCATTTCAGCCCGCGCAACGCTGACGGGTATGCCTGCAACAGCGCACCGATGCCGAACATGGCCAAGGCGATCAGCGCAACGAACCCCACCACGCCGCCGAGAATGGTGAACAGGGTGCGATGTGCGCCATAGAGTGCGCCGTGGGTGAGGGCCAGCAGGCTGTTGGGCCCAGGGGTAACTGCCAGCCCAGCACTGGCCAGCAGGTAGATAAGCCAGGTTTCGATTGCCATGCTGCGAGCGCTAGTTGCCGGGAAGAGCGCCAGTTTAGGAGGCCTTGATGACGAGTGCAGGGTAGTATCTGGTCATTCCATGGTCATATCTGGACAGTCTGTATGCACCCCGACATTCGCTTGCTGATCGTACCGATGCCCGATTTTGCCCTGCTGCCTTTCGGCGCTCTGCTCGACAAGCTGCGTTTCAGCGCTGACGACGAGGATTACAGCCGCCAGCGTTATTGCGCCTGGACAGTAGCCGGGCTGACGGCAGAGCCGGTAGCCTCCAGCTGCGGTGCAGTGGTGCAGGTGGAGGGTGCAGTCGATCAGCTGGAATTGTCTGGTTTTGACTACCTGGTGTTGTTGGGTGGCCGAGGCGCCATGGCAACGGCGGCCAAGGCGCCAGACTACGCAGGGCTGCTGAAAAAAGCCGCCAGGGCAGGGGTGAAGTTGGTGGGCGTGGACAACGCAGCTTTTTTGCTGGCAGCGTGCGGCCTTCTGCAAGGGCACAGGGCGGTGATTCACTGGCGCCATCAAGCTGAGTTTCGCGCTGCGTTCCCTCACCTGCAGATGCTCCCGGAGCAGCTGTTCTGCATCGATGGCGACCGCATCACCTGCGCGGGGGGGACCGCGGTTGTCGACCTGGTTGTAGCCTTGCTGGCAAAAGCGTGTGGGCGAGCCCGAGCGTTGAAAGGGCTGGCAGACATGCTGATGGACGAACCCCGAGACAGCCACCACGCACTGCGAACGCTGGAGCCTGGGCCCGGCGCAGGTCGGCTGGTGGCACGCGCGCAGGCGCTGATGCGCCATCACCTGGGCACGCCATTGCCTGTGGAGCACCTGGCGGCTGAACTGGGGATCAGCAGGCGGCAACTGGACCGGCAGTTCCAGGCCAGCCAGGGCATGAGTGCCAAGGCCTGGTGGCACGAGATGCGTCTGCAACAGGCGCGCTGGCGCCTGCTCAAGTCAAGCCACAGCCTGGCGCAGATCGCCTACGAGGTGGGGTTGGGGGACGCCAGCCACCTGGGCAAATGCGTGCTCAAGCGTTTTGCTTGTACGGCGCAGCAGTTGCGCGCAGGAGGTGGGTAGGCCTGACGCCTGTCAGGCCGGCCTGGCCCGATTACTGGGGGGTGCCGAACAGGCCGGTCCAATAAATGCCAGCATCGCTTTTCGGGTCGGTGGCATAGGCGGCGCCCAAGTCGCGGAAGTCCGGGTTCATCAGGGTTGCGCAATGCCCAGGGCTGTCGAGCCAGCCTTGAACCACCTTTTGCGCAGTGTCGCGGCCAGCGGTGATGTTCTCGCCAATCTGCTGGTACAGGTACCCGGCCAGTTCGGCGCGATCACCCGGTGTACGGCCATCCTTGTCGATATGGTCGAAGAAGTTCTGGTTGGCCATGGCCCGCGTATGGTTGGCAGCCACCCCAGCCAGCACGGCGTTCCAGGTAAGTGGCGGCGCGGCGGCGAACGGCTGGCCACCGCACTGGCGCGGCTGCTGGCGTGCTGCATTGATTGCCTGCAGTACCTTCTGCCCTTCGGCCTGCCAGTCACCCAGGCGACCGCTTAGCAGAGGGCGCGCCAGCACGATCCGCCAGTCTCGCCCTTCCTGGCTGACGCCGATGTCCACGAACTGCGGGTCGAGCACCACCTGACAAAAGCTTTCTTCGATGGCATGCATGGCCGCACGGGCATCGCGCGGGCCGGACAGGCTGATGGCCTGCACGTTGACCATGGGGTAGGCGGCGCGCGTCATGGCTTGCTGCAGGTCGCGGGTGCCCTCAGGCGACAACGCCAGGCGTGTATCGCTGTTGAGCGGGGGAAGCTCCAGCGAAGCTTCCGCGCCACAGGACTGTGCCGTGCTGCGGTAGACATTGATCGAGTCGATCAGTTGCGCCTCTTCGCCGGTTACCGCCAGCGCTCCAGTCGAGATAAGCAGGCCCAGCGAAAAGGCAGCAACGGATGGCAGGACGCGCATGTGGATCTCCCTGTAACTGGCAGCGTCGTGGTTCGCGCTGCTCATCCTACACAAGCCCGGTGGTTTACGCCCGAGCCTGTGCAACCCAGTGAACGGGTTGGCATGCACCGATGTGCCGTGCGTTTTACCCTAAGCGGCAATGGACCGCAGCCAGAGGCAAAAGTGCGATTGGGTGATCTGAAGGCGGCCGAGCTTGCGCAACGATTCAGCGTGGTAGCACGTTCCCTTAAGCGTCGGCCCAGCGGTTTAGTCCAGCGTCAGCATCAACACCAAAGGCAGGGTCGCTGCAGCCGTTACTGTCTGCAGCGCAATGATGGTTGCCATCAGCGGTGCGTTGCCGCCCATCTGCCTGGCCATGACGTAGGAGGACGATGCGGTGGGTAGCGCCTGGAACAGCACCGCGACCACCGCCGCCTGGCCACTGAGGCCAAGCAGCCGGCACAACGCCCACGCCAAGGTCGGCATGACCAGGAACTTGAAGCCCGACGCGGCCATTACAGGCCGCACCTGCTGGCCCACGCGCGCGCCGCCCAGCGCCGCGCCCACGCACAACAGCCCGAGTGGCAGCGCGGCCTGGCCCAGCGCCTTGACCGTCGGCTCGATGCCGGCGGGCAGGCCCAGGCCGGTAACCCGCAGTAGCAGCCCGCCAGCGCAGCCGATGATCAGCGGGTTGGCGAAGATCGCGCGCAGCACCGTAAGGGGCGAGCTGTGGCGCGCGCTGAAGCGTGCAAACACCAGCACGCAAAGCAAGTTGACCAGGGGCACGATGGCCGCGTTGGCTACCGCCGCCAAGGCAATGCCGGCCGTGCCGTAAATGCCGGCGGCCAGGGTCGCCCCAATGTAGTTGTTGAAGCGCACGCCACCCTGGAAGACTGACGTGAAGTCAGCGCCGTCGTGCTGGCTGATGCCTTGGTACAGCATCAGCAGCCCTGCGCCGGCCACGGTCGAGAGCATCAACACCGCCACCATGCCCAACACCGGCACGCCATCAAGGTTGGCGGTGGCCAGCCCATGTAGAAACAGCGAGGGCAGCAATACGTAGTAGCTCAGGCGTTCGGCACCCGGCCAGAAACCGTCGGCCAGGAACCCCCTGATGCGCAGAAAGGTGCCCAAGGCGATCAACAGAATGATCGGCAACAGCGTGGTCAGCAGCAAGTGCAGCATGTTCGGTGATCCGTGGCCGGGTACGGCGCATAGCGTACCGGTTGCGCGCAGGCTTTAGAAACGCCAAGAACGCTTTGGTCGCTGCGTCAGCGCCGCCCGCGGCCGTAAGCCTGGCTGATGCGGTCGATCACCATGGCCAGCGCCACAATGGCCAGCCCCGCTTCCATGCCCTGGCCAACGTTCAGCGTCTGGATGCCCGCCAGCACGTCCTCGCCCAGCCCCCGTGCACCGATCATCGAGGCCACCACCACCATCGACAGGGCCATCATCACCGACTGGTTGAGGCCGGCCATGATGCTCGGCAGTGCCAACGGCAGTGCGATGCGCCGCAACCGCTGCCAGCGGCTGGCGCCCAGCCCGTGTGCGGCTTGCAACAGCGAAGGGTCGATCTGGGCCAGGCCTAGTTCGGTCAGGCGCACCAGCGGTGGCAGGGCGTAGATCAGGGTGGCGAACACCGCAGGCACTTTGCCCAGGCCGAACAGCATCAGCACCGGGATCAGGTAGACGAACGCCGGCAGTGTCTGCATCACGTCCAGCACCGGCATGATCAGCCGCCGGGCCAGTGGGCGTGCGGCCAGCAGAATGCCGAGCGGTACGCCGATCAGCACGCACAGGCCGGTGCTTACCAGCACCAGGGCAAGGGTTTGCAGCAGCTTGTCCCACAGCCCGAGCATGCCGATGAGCGCCAGCAACCCCACAAGCACCAGGCTTCGTACACCGCTGCGGGTGGCGTGCCATGCCACCAAGCCCACCAGTAACAGCAGCAGCCACCAGGGCACCAAACGCAGCAGGTTTTCCAACCCGACCAGCACCTGCAGCAGTTGGTCGGACACCGCGCGCAGGTGGTCGCCATAGTTCAGTACCAGCCAGTCCACCAGCCTGTTGATGCCGTCGGCAAATGAGAACTGCAACGCTTGTGGAAAGCCCTCACTCACAGGCTGGCCTCGACCTTGGCCGCGATGTCCGCGGGCAGCCACGCTTTCCACACTGCCGGGTTGTCGCGCATGAACGCCAGTGCAGCTTCTCGTGGGGGTGTGCGTTTCTCGCTCATGCTTGCCAGGGTGCGGTTAAGCAGGTCAATGGGCAGATCGACCTGCTCGAACACCTTCACCAGGTCGGGGTAGTTGTCACGGAACGCCTTGGACACCCCGATCGACAGTTTGGCCGGTAATGAACTGCTGCCCTTGGGCGCCGGGTTGGCGGCATCGGTGAGCGTTGCCCAGGCCTGGGCGTCGAAGGGCGGTTCCTGTAGCCGAATGAGCTTGTACCGGCCCATCAACGGGGTAGGGTTCCAGTAATAGAACAGCACCGGCTGGCCACGGCGGATCGCCGAGCCGATTTCGGCATCCATCGCTGCGCCAGAGCCGCTGCGGAAATTGCTGTACAGGTCGTTCAGGCCGTAGGCCTTGAGCTTCTGGCTGTTGACGGTTTCAGACGTCCAGCCGCTGGGGCTGTTGAGGAAGCGCCCCTTGCCTGGCGCCTCGGGGTCGCGGAACACCTGAGGGTACTGTTTCAGATCTTCGACACTGCGCAATTGTGGCGCCAGGGGTTTGATGTTGCGAGCAGTGTCACCTTCGACCACATAGGCCGGTACCCACCAGCCTTCCTCGGCATGCTTCACGGTGTCGCCCAGTGCGAACACCTGCCCGGCCTGCTCAGCCTTGACCCAGGCCGGGCTGCGGCCAGCCCATTCTTCGGCGATCACTTGCAGGTCATTGCGGGCCAGGGCCACTTCCATGCTGACGGTACTGCCGGGCAGGGTGTCGGTGGCATGGCCGTAACCGCGCTCGGCGATCACGCGCAGCAATTCGGTAGTGAATGCGCCGCTTTCCCAGCCAATGGCGCCGAAGTGGATCGGCGCTTGCGGTTGCGCTGCCGCTGCACTGTCTGCACTGGCCAGCCCCAGCGCCAGCAGCGCCCCCAATAGCAGCGTTGGGCCTTTCTTCATGAACACCTCGTCGTCTACGGCACCTTGGGAATGGGGCAAGTGTAGACGAAGGGATGAACAGCCCTGGCAGGCTTAGACGCGGAACTGGTCCATCAGCGCCTGTTGCTGGTTGGCCAGGCTGTTGAGCGATTGGCTCACGCGCGCTGATTCGTTGGCCTGGCCAGACAGCGATTCGGTGACGTCGCGAATGGTTGCCACGTTGCTGTTGATTTCCTCGGCCACCGCGCTTTGCTCTTCAGCGGCCGAGGCAATCTGCAGGTTCATGTCGGTGATCACCGTGACCGCCTGGCCAATGCGCTGCAGCGCGGTAACCGCCTGGCCCACCTGCTGCACACCGCTTTGGGCCTGGCGATGGCTATTGTCCATGGCGCCTACCACCTCACGGGTGCCGTCCTGCAGCGCTTCGATCACCTGGCGGGTTTCCTCCACCGACTGCTGGGTGCGCTGGGCGAGGTTGCGCACTTCGTCGGCGACTACGGCAAAGCCACGCCCGGCCTCGCCGGCGCGCGCGGCTTCAATGGCGGCGTTGAGCGCCAGCAGGTTGGTCTGTTCGGCAATGGAGCGGATCACTTCCAGCACCGAGCCAATCTTCTCGCTGTTCTGCGCCAGGCCTTGCACCTCGGCCATGGCGCCGCTCATGTCCGATGCCAGGGCATCGATGCTGTGAGTGGTGCGCTCGATCACCGCCAGGCCTTCGCGGGTGGCCTGGTCGGCCTCGCGTGCAGCCTGGGCGGCCTGCGCAGCGCTGCGCGCCACATCCTGGGCGGTTGCGCTCATCTCGTGGGAGGCGGTGGCCACCTGATCGACCTGGCGATACTGCTGCTCCATCCCGGCGCTGGTTTCAGTGGCGATGGCCGACGACTGGTCGGCGGTGGAACGGGCAGCATGCACCGACTCCTTCACCTCGGCGATGGTCGGCTGCAACTTGTCCAGGAACCGGTTGAACCAGCCGGCCAGCTCCCCCAGTTCATCCTGCTTCTGGTAGGTCAGGCGGCGGGTCAGGTCACCCTCGCCGCTGGCGATGTCCTTGAGCATCGCGGCCACGCCCAGAATCGGCCGGGTCACCCCGCGAGCCATCAGCCACACCAGCAGCAACCCCAGAATCGCGGCGGCAAGGCCCAGGCCGAGTTCCAGCAGGGTGCCGCTGGTATTCAGCGCATCCAGTTCCTGCTGCAGGGCTTCGGCCGGGCCGGTCAGGGCGTTCTCCGGCACATCCAGCAGCACACCCCAGGGCTTGGCGTCGGGGATGGGGCGGAAGGCCGCCAGCACCTTGAGGCGCTGGCGGTCGTTGAGAATGACCATCTTGCCATCGGCCAGCTTGCGTACCAGTTCGGCGCCCTTGGCGGTATCCACCTGGTCGAAGCGCTGGGCCAGTTTGCTGGCGTCGGCGCTGTAGCCGGCCAGCAAGCCCACAGGGCTGAGGATGCCCACCGTGGTACGGCCTTCATAGAGGCTGGCACTGGCTTCCTGGCTCAGCGCCTGCAAGCTGTTCAGGTTGATGTCGGCCGAGAGCGTGGCGATGATCTTGCCGTCTACGGTAAGCGGGAACACGATGCTGGTCATCAGCACCTGCTGGCCGTCGATGTCGTAGAAGTAGGGCTCCACCACGCAGACCTTGCCAGTGGTGCGCGGGCACACCCACCAGGTATTGGCGGGCTGGCCGCTGGGGCCGATGTCGGTGTCGGCCATGTCGTGCTCCGGGAGCGCCATGGACGTCAGTTGACCGGCGCGCGGCTGCGACCAGTACAGGGCAAAGCGCCCGGTTTCGTTGCTGCCCAGCTCCGGCTTGCCGGCAAACAGGCTGTCCTTGTTGTCCAGCGCATTGGGCTCGAACACCAGTGACAGCCCGAGCAGTTCAGGGTTTGCCTGCAGCGCGGCGCGTACCTGGCGGGTCATGTCCTCACGCAGGTCGAACGCATCAAGGAAGCGCTTTTCCGCCTGCTCGCGCAGGAACAGCACCTGGCGGGCAAACCCGGCGCCGTATTGGTAGGCATCCATGAACTGGCGGCGGATGTTCAGTGCCTGTACTTCACCCTGGGATTCGATGCGCGATTGGGCCGACTCGGTCAGCATCTGCATGCTGCTGGCCTTCACCAGGTCGGAGCTGTGGTCCATGCGGTACAGCGACAGGCCGACGAGCAGGGTGACGATGCCTGCCAGGCACAGGCCGGCAAGCAGGGTGATCTTCCACTGGATGGAAAGTTGTCGCAAAGGCATGGGGCGTTTCCCTTTTCTAGGAGTAAGGGTTATGGCTTCGAAGGGGCGCTTCGCAGCCCCACAGGGCTATCGGCGTCAATAGCGCTTTCTTTATTCAAACGTTCAATTTAACCGAAGGGCCGCGGGTAAAACGCCGCAACATGGCGTTTTTGACATCTGCGGCTCACTGCTTCAGAGTGCGCGCTTTTTTTCCGTCGTTATGA
The DNA here is from genome assembly GCF_001320125.1 of Pseudomonas sp. NBRC 111119. Taxonomy (NCBI): domain Bacteria; kingdom Pseudomonadati; phylum Pseudomonadota; class Gammaproteobacteria; order Pseudomonadales; family Pseudomonadaceae; genus Pseudomonas; species Pseudomonas sp. NBRC 111119. The sequence continues at coordinate 231,368 of NZ_BCAV01000007.1, read as the reverse complement.
GGTAAGCCAACATGAATGCAGTGATCGCCGCGGTCGGCATCATGCTGATACTCAGCCTGTCCCGCGTGCACGTGGTCATCGCCCTGATCATCGGTGCCCTGGTGGGCGGGCTGGTCGGTGGCCTGGGCATCGACGGTACCCTCAAGGCCTTCAACGGTGGCCTGGGGGGAGGGGCCACGGTGGCGTTGTCGTATGCCTTGCTCGGCGCCTTTGCCGTGGCCATTGCCAAATCCGGGCTGGCCCACGCACTGGCCGACCGGGCACTGGCCATGATCGACCGGCAGGGGCATGCCAATGGCGGCAAGGTAAAGTGGCTGATGATCGGCCTGATGCTGGTGGTTGCCGTGTGTTCGCAGAACATCCTGCCCATTCATATTGCCTTCATCCCCCTGCTGGTGCCGCCGCTGCTGTATGTGCTTACCCGCCTGCGCATCGACCGCCGGTTGATTGCCTGCGTCATCACCTTTGGCCTTATTACCCCTTACATCTTCCTGCCCGTGGGGTTTGGCAACATCTTCCTCAACCAGATTCTGCTGGCCAACGTGGCCCGCGCCGGCGTGGACATCACTGGCCTCAATGTCACCCATGCCATGGCCATCCCAGCGGCAGGCATGCTGGTAGGCCTGTTGACGGCAGTGTTCATCAGCTACCGCAAGAAACGTGACTACGACCTGGCGCGCATCGAGCAGGTGGAGCAGGTGAGCGTGCAGTACAACCCCATGACGCTGCTGGTCGCCGGGGTGGCGATTGTCGCCGCCTTCATCGTGCAGCTGGTGCTGGACTCGATGATCATCGGGGCCATGGCCGGCTTCCTGATTTTCTCGCTGTCGGGCATCGTCAAATGGCGGGATACCGATGACCTGTTCACCGAAGGCATGAAGATGATGGCCATGATTGGTTTCATCATGATTACGGCGTCGGGCTTTGCCGATGTGATGAAGGCCACCGGGGAAGTGCAGAGCCTGGTGGAAGCGGCGGCGCAGTGGATCGATCACAGCAAGGGTATCGGTGCCCTGCTGATGCTGTTGGTTGGCCTGTTGGTCACCATGGGCATTGGCTCGTCGTTTTCCACCGTGCCGATCCTGGCAGCGATCTTCGTGCCGCTGTGTGTGCAGTTGGGGTTCGACCCACTGGCCACGGTGTGCATCGTGGGCACCGCCGGGGCCTTGGGGGATGCTGGCTCGCCGGCCTCCGACTCGACCCTGGGCCCAACCTCGGGGCTGAATGTGGACGGGCAGCACCATCATATCTGGGACACGGTGGTGCCGACCTTCATCCACTACAACTTGCCGCTGCTGGCATTCGGCTGGCTGGCGGCAATGACGTTGTAGGGGAGGGCGTTAGCCCTTGCGCGGGGGTGGCGAAATGCGGTTGAGCACGGTGCTGCCATCCTTGCTGCGGGTCAGGTAAACCGGCAACACTTTGGGCAGGTTATTGACCAGTTGCCCGACTTCGCGGGTGTTGTAGACGCCGCTGATGCGGATGTGCCCCGTACCGGCATCGGCAAGGCGCAACGGTTTGTCCAGGTAGCGGTTGATCATGGGCAGCGCCTGCTCCAGGCTGATGCTGTCCAGTACCAGCTTGCCGCTGCGCCAGGCCAGGGTGTTGGCAAAGTCATCAGGCTGCTCCAGTTGCGGCTCGAAGTCGCCCTGGCGGTAATTGGCCTGCATGCCTGGGCCCAGGCGGTAGCCGCCGCTGCCGTCGCTGGATACCAGCACCGAACCTTCCACCAAGGTCACCTTCACGTGATCCTGATACTTCCATACATTGAATTGAGTGCCGGTGACGCGAGTCTGGCCGTTCCCCGCACGTACGATGAACGGGTGGCTGGTGTCGTGTTGCACGCTGAAGAACGCCTCACCACGCTTGAGGGTGACTTGACGCTGGTCCTTGAAGTTGAGGTAGGTCAGTTCGGTGTTGAGGTTGAGCTGCACCGTGCTGCCGTCGCTCAACTGCACGGTCTGCATGCGATCGCCAGCCTCGAGGTGCTGGTAATGGTTGGGCAGCCAGCCTTGTTCCCAGCCCATCCACCCGGCCAGCGGCAGCACCGCCAGCGCGATAGCCGCCGCGCAGGCCTGGGTTCGCCAGCGGCGTACACGGGCTGGCCGGCCTGACCGGTTGGGTGATGCCGCTACTTCTTGGCTGCGGGGCAGCAGGTCGGCGGTTTCCCAGATCTCCAGCATTGCCTGGTATTCCACAGCGTGCCGTGGGTCTGCCGCCAGCCAGTGTGCGAATGCCTCCCGCTCGGCGGCCTGGCAATCATCGGCATGCAGGCGCATGCACCAGTGCGCCGCGGCATCGGTGATGGCGTCATCAGGGCGTTTATTGGGGAGGTCTTGGTTCATTGCAGCTCCGGGTTTTGCGCATTCTAACCTTGCGCTGGGCTAGACGAGAACCGGAGTAATGGCGAATCAAAATCATTTATTTCGTTTTTTCGCCGAATCTGACGATATTTACCGCGTTTGAGAACCCTTCGCGTGGAAAAAGCCCATCGCATGCAGGGGTATAAGAAGCTATCCGAGCGCACCCGCAAAGATGAAATTTGCGTAGCTCACTAATCAAGGCTTTGACATTAACTGCCTAGGCAGTAATATTTTCACATAATTGCTCGAGCGACCACCCATGGCTCATTTTTCACCAGAAAATTTCCAGACCTGTGCCATCGGCATGCTGCTGGGCCGATCGGCCATTCTCAAGGACCGCATCCTCGACTGGCACCTCGAGTCGGAAGGCGTCACGGCTGCACAGTTCAAGGTGCTGATCATCGTGACCCAGTATCAGGTCGATACCCCGGCTGAGTTGTGCCGCTACCTGGGGCTGGACAGCGGGTCGATGACCCGCATGCTCGACCGGCTGGAGCAGAAGGAGCTGCTGATGCGCACGCGCTGCCCGGACGATCGTCGCCAGGTGCGCATCGCCCTGACCGAGGACGGCCAGCGCCTGGCCGACCGCCTGCCGGAAATTGGCGCCGCGGCCATGAACGAGCTGTGCGGCGTGCTGGCGCCCAACGAGCTGAAAACGCTCGAAAGCCTGCTGGCCAAGATTCTGCTGAACGCTGGCGACCCATTGACGGTCCGTCGCTTTGGCGACCGTTGAAACCTGCCACCTCTTCTTCAAGGTACCGTCATGGAAACCTCCACAGACACCCAGAACCCTCCCGAAGCGCCCCAGTCGTCGCGCAAGCGCAAGGTCTGGCTATTGGGCCTGTTGCTGTTAGTCATAGTGGCTGGCCTGGGGACCTGGGCGTGGTACAGCCTGGTTGGCCGCTGGTACGAGAGCACCGATGACGCCTACGTCAACGGCAACGTGGTGGAGATCACACCACTGGTCACAGGCACTGTCACCAGCATCGGGGCCGATGACGGTGACCTGGTGCACGCCGGCCAGGTGTTGCTGCAGTTCGACCCGTCCGACAGCGAGGTCGCGTTGCAGTCTGCTCAGGCCAACCTGGCGCGCACCGTTCGCCAGGTGCGCGGCCTGTACAGCAACGTCGATTCGCTCAAGGCCCAACTGGACACCCGCCAGGCCGAACTGCGCAAGGCCCAACAGGATTTCAACCGGCGCAAGGTGCTGGCTGACAGCGGCGCCATCGCCGCTGAAGAGCTGTCCCATGCCCGCGACGACCTGAGCGTGGCCCAGGCCGCGGTCAGCAGTGCCCGCCAGCAGCTCAGCACCAGCACGGCGCTGGTGGACGACACCGAGGTGGCTTCGCACCCCGAGGTCATGGCCGCCGCCGCCGACCTTCGCAAGGCCTACCTGGACCATGCCCGTACCACACTGGTGGCGCCGGTCACCGGCTATGTGGCCAAGCGCACCGTGCAGTTGGGGCAGCGCCTGCAGCCGGGCACCGCCACCATGGCGGTGATACCGCTGGACCAGGTATGGATCGATGCCAACTTCAAGGAAACCCAGCTGCGCCAGATGCGCATTGGCCAGCCGGTGGAAATCAGCGCCGACCTGTATGGTGGCGCGGTCACCTACACAGGCACTGTGGACAGCCTGGGCGCTGGCACCGGCAGCGCCTTTGCGCTGCTGCCCGCACAAAACGCCACGGGCAACTGGATCAAGATCGTTCAGCGTGTGCCGGTGCGCATTCACATCAACCCCGAACAACTCAGGGATCACCCGCTGCGCATCGGCCTGTCCACGGTCGCCGAGGTCGATCTGCATGACCAGAGCGGCCCCGCCCTGGCCCAGCAACCGCCGCAGCAGGCCAGCTACACCACGCAAGTCTACGATCGCCAGTTGGGAGAGGCAGACAAGCTGATCGCCCAACTGATCCGTGACAACAGCGCACCTGGTAAGACGGCCCAGCGATGAGCAATAACGCCGCGGCCCAGTTCACCCCGCCCAGCCTGTTGCTGACCACGATCGGGCTGTCGCTGGCAACGTTCATGCAGGTGCTTGACACCACCATCGCCAACGTTGCCTTGCCGACCATTTCCGGCAACCTGGGGGTCAGTTACGAGCAGGGCACCTGGGTCATCACCTCGTTTGCGGTGAGCAATGCGATTGCCCTGCCACTCACCGGCTGGCTGAGCCGCCGGTTCGGCGAGGTGAAGCTGTTCCTGTGGGCGACGCTGCTGTTCGTGCTGGCGTCGTTTCTGTGCGGCATTGCCCAGTCGATGCCTGAGCTGGTGGGCTTCCGGGTGCTGCAGGGGGTAGTGGCGGGGCCGTTGTATCCGATGACCCAGACGTTGCTGATTGCAGTGTACCCACCGGCCAAACGGGGGATGGCACTGGCCCTGCTGGCGATGGTCACGGTGGTGGCGCCCATCGCCGGGCCCATACTGGGTGGCTGGATCACCGACAGTTACAGCTGGCCGTGGATCTTTTTCATCAATATACCTATTGGCCTGTTCGCGGCGGCAGTGGTGCGCCAGCAAATGCGCACCCGGCCGGTGGTGACCAGCCGGCAACCGATGGACTATATCGGCCTGCTGACGTTGATCGTAGGTGTCGGGGCGTTGCAGGTGGTGCTGGACAAAGGCAATGACCTGGACTGGTTCGAGTCATCGTTCATCATCATCGGCAGCCTGATTTCGGTGGTGTTCCTGGCGATTTTCGTCATCTGGGAGCTCACCGACCGGCATCCGGTGGTCAACCTGCGCCTGTTTGTGCACCGCAACTTCCGGGTGGGCACTATCGTGCTGGTGGGGGGGTATGCGGGGTTCTTCGGTATCAACCTGATCTTGCCGCAATGGTTGCAGACGCAGATGGGCTACACCGCGACCTGGGCGGGCCTGGCGGTGGCGCCTATTGGCCTGTTGCCGGTGATCATGTCGCCGTTCGTGGGCAAGTATGCGCACCGTTTTGATTTGCGGGTACTGGCGGGGCTGGCGTTTCTGGCCATCGGTGCCAGCTGTTACATGCGGGCGGGGTTCACCAGCGAGGTGGACTTCCAGCACGTGGCGCTGGTGCAGCTGTTCATGGGGATTGGGGTGGCGTTGTTCTTCATGCCGACGTTGAGCATTTTGTTGTCTGACCTGCCGCCGCACCAGATCGCCGATGGGTCGGGCCTGGCGACGTTCCTGCGCACGCTGGGGGGGAGCTTCGCGGCGTCGTTGACCACCTGGATATGGATCCGTCGGGCGGACCAGCACCATGCTTATCTGAGTGAGCACATCAGCCAGTTCGACCCGGCCACGCGGCATGCGCTCGAGCGGTTGGGAGGGGCGGATTTGCACAGCTATGCCCAGTTGGAGCAAATTCTCAATGGCCAGGCTTACATGATGTCGACGGTGGATTACTTTACGTTGATGACGTGGGTGTTTGCGGGCCTGATCTTGTTGGTATGGTTCGCCAAGCCGCCGTTTACGGCGAAAGCGGGGCCGGGGGCTGGTGGGCATTGACGGGCCTGAGGCCTCCCAGGAGCCCGCCGCCCCAACCCACATCGAATATGCTTGAAGCTTGAAGCTTTCCCCCCCCCCCTCAACCCTACGGTGATCTCATGGACAACGTCATCGTCATCACCGGTGCCAGCCGCGGCATAGGCGCTGCCACCGCGCTGCTTGCCGCTCGGCACGGCTACCGCATCTGCATCAACTACCATGCCGACGACCAGGCCGCCGAAACCATCCTTGGCCAGGTCCTTGCCCTGGGCGCCAAGGCCATTGCCGTGCGCGCCGATGCCAGCGTCGAAGACGAAATCATCCAGCTGTTCAGGCGTGTCGACCATGAACTCGGCCCGGTCACCGCATTGGTCAACAATGCTGGCACCATTGCCCAGCAGAGCCGCGTGGAGGACATGTCGGAATTCCGCCTGCTCAAAATAATGAAAACCAACGTGGTCGGCCCCATGCTCTGTGCCAAGCACGCGGTCCTGCGCATGGCGCATCGCCATGGCGGGCACGGGGGCGCGATCGTCAATGTGTCGTCCATGGCAGCACGCCTGGGCTCCCCAAACGAATACGTGGATTACGCCACCTCCAAGGGTGCGCTGGACACCTTCACCATTGGCCTGGCCAAGGAACTCGCGGGGGAGGGTGTAAGGGTTAACGGGGTTAGGCCGGGTTATATACACACCGGCTTTCACGCGCTGTCTGGCGACCCCGAGCGGGTCAGCAAACTTGAGCACAGTCTGCCCATGGGCCGCGGTGGGCAGCCTGAGGAGGTTGCAGAGGCAATCCTCTGGCTGCTGTCAGACAAGGCCTCCTACTCGACAGGCACTTTCGTGGACCTCAGTGGCGGCCGCTGATCGGCCCCCGGTCTGCCAGTAGCAGCCTGACCTGTTCGCTAAGCGCCGTCAGGGCGAAGGGTTTGCACAATATGGCGCCGCGCTGCGAAGGCGGAAGGCTGACCTGCTCGCTGCTGTAGCCCGTGATGTACAGCACCGCTGCGTCACTGGGCATTGCCATCGCCAGCTGCTTACCGTCTACGCCGCCGGGCAAGCCGATGTCGGTAATCAGCAAGGCCGGCTGCAGCCCACCCTGCAGGGCGGCCAGCGCATCCCGCCCGCTGGAGTAGGTATAGACCGTGTGCCCCTGGTGATCGAGCAATTCCTCGATCACCAGGCGCAACGTGTGCTCGTCCTCCACCAACATGATCAGGTGGGTAGGCGCAGGGCAAAGGGGTTGCGCAGGTACAGGCGCAACCGCCATTGCCAGGGTCGCCTCGTTGTCCTTGGGCAGGTAGATATCGATGCAGGTACCGGACCCCACCACACTCTTGATGTTCATCTGGCCGCCGGACTGGCGGATGAAGCCATACACCATCGACAGCCCAAGCCCAGAACCCTGGCCCAGCGGCTTGGTGGTGAAAAACGGCTCCATAGCGCGTTCGAGCACTTCATTGGGCATCCCGATACCACTGTCGCTGACCCGTATCTGCACATAATCGCCGGCGGGTAGGTGCAGGCGTTGGGCTTGCAGTGCATCGACCGCCGTATTGGTGCTGCGGATGGACAACCGGCCACCCAGCGGCATGGCATCGCGGGCGTTGATGCACAGGTTGAGCAATGCGTTTTCCAACTGCGGTGGGTCTATGGAGATCAACCACTGGCCTGGGCAGGTGCTGTCCTCGAAATCGATGTTGGCGTGCAGCGAACTTTTGATCAGGTCGTGCATGCCAACGACCAGTTGGTGCACGTCCACAGGTTGCGGCATCAGGGTTTGCTGGCGTGCAAAGGTCAACAGCCGTTGTACAAGGGCCGCAGCGCGCTGGGTGTCCTGCCTGGCCAGGCCGATGAGCCGCGAGGCGTCGGGGTAACGGCCCTCATCCTGACGTTGTGCGGCAATTTCCAGCGCGCCGGTAATACTGCCCAGCAAGTTGTTGAAATCATGGGAAATACCCCCGGTCAACTGGCCGACTGCCTCAAGCTTTTGTGAATGGCGCAGGGTTTCTTCGACCTGGCGCAGGCGCGCCTGCTCGGCAACGCGCTCGGTGATGTCATAGGCAAACAAAAAAGGGCCGGTGTCAAGTCTTTTATGCGGCTCACGCAAAACTTGAAACTGTATATGAGACAGCAGGTTAGCTCGTTCTTAGGCTGCTTTGCAGAGGTGCGACTTCGTGGTCTAGGAGCCACATAGGAGCGTCGCAGTGGCAAGCCATGTCGCGTTGCATCGGTATCGAAAACCGATGGACATTGCGAACAGCAGGTTGTCAGCATAGCCCAGTTCTTCACATCCCAGCTTGACCCATGGCTTGACTCCCAAACTCTTTCATAGAATAATTGATGTCATATTTTTTAACTGACATCGTGTTTTATGGCATCAGAAACCATTCCAAGACCGGAGCAAGTTCGTGCCGCGCGCAGCTTGCTCGGCTGGTCGCAGCAAGATCTCGCCGCCAAGGCAGGGGTTGCAATCTCCACGATCGCTGACTTCGAACGCGGGCAGCGCAGTCCTATACCAAACAACGCGCTTGCCATCCGTCAAGCGTTGGAAGCGGCGGGTGTGCTATTTACCGAGACAGGCGTTAGTCATGGCTTTCATTGGACGTTCATGACTGAGCGCGGGACGAGTGGCTTGATCGTCACTTTTACCCCCGAAGCGGCCGGGCCAGTGATCGACTTTGCGTCAATCTTTGGCAAAGTCGAGCCTCCAAAGGTTTCGATCGACACAATCCAGTGCGCAACGCCAGAACTCAGGAACAAGGTCCACGATTACGTCGATCGGCATGCGGCTAAAACGCCACATCTGTTCCGCTTGCGCAAGATGCTCGACGACATGCCTGACGGGGAGTTCTTCCTGCTCCTGCCAACGCCGCCGTCCTCAACGGCTGAGCAATTTCGCTATGAGCAGGTACTGCACCAGCTCAATCATCCGCAAGAGCAACCTCTAGATGAACACTTGCAGGTCTTCGGGCGCTTGCTTGAGAAATATGACTTGTGCATGCCTCGAACCGACAAACATTTCAACATCGGCAATGCCAAGAAGGCAGACAGAACTTGTCGATTTTGTGGCAACTCAAGGAAGACTGGAGCACAATTCAATAAGGAGGCCCATGCCATTCCAGCCGCACTGGGCAACAAGTACCTCAAGCTCGCTGACGAATGTGACGATTGCAATCAGTATTTCGGAGACAAGATCGAGCCCACCCTTGTCGAGCTTCTCAATATCCAGCGGGTGTTTCTCGGCATTGAAGCTCGCGGGTCATTGCCTACTGTTAAATTCCCAGGGGGCAGGCTGTTCCGTGATGGCAACAACGACAAGATGATGGTCGTTGTATCCGAGAAAATCTCTGAGGATGCTTCCGGCGTACTGACTGCGCAACTAGGAACGGGAAAACCCATAGTCCCACAGAGTTTCTACCGCGCTCTGAGCAAGATCGCCCTATCTGTTATTCCAGAACAAGAACTTCCTGCACTGGCGAAAACGATCCGTTGGGTACGCTATGGCGAATCTTCCGAAGCTCCTTTGCCGAAGATAGCCGCTGCAGTGGTAATGCTCCCTCCCGACCCATCGGCCCAGATCACTTTGTACATCCGCAAGGAGCCTCATTCGAAGATGCCCCATGTCTTGTGTGAATTCCGACTGGGGTGCTACATGTACGTCTATGCCCTGCCTTTCTCCGAGAGAGATGATGGAAACCTTTTGGGATTCTTCGAGGAAGAGGAATTCAAGCAAACTTTTCGGCACTACGCATCGGTGCCCTCGTGGAGTCAACAGGACTACAGCGGAAACCAGGAAATCCAGGTGCTCCAAAGTATTAGACTGCAACCGAGCAACGCGCCTATTGATGGGCAACCATCCTGATCGCTGATTGCCTAAGCTGCTCTCGTGTCATTCCCTCACTTTGAGAGCCGCTTGAAGTTTCGATCCCCCGCCATGAACGCCTCCAGCATGTGCGGGATCAGCGTCGTGGCATCAACCGCCTCGCCATACGCCTGCGCATGCAGTGCGGCGTAGCGGTCGAGATCGGCTTTCAAGCTGGCCGGGCAGGCGAAGGTCAGCTTCACGCTCTCGATCTTGGGCAGCGGCCCCAGCCGTAGTTTCCTGGTTGTGCTCATCGTGAAGTCCCCTTGATGAAGAACAGCGGCTGATAGGGCCGCAGCACCAGATCACGGTTCACGATGATGCGCACCGGCAAGCCGGGGCGGCTGGTCAGCGTGGGCTGGATGTTGAGGTTGCGCCGGGTCACTTCCTGGCCGACCTGGTTCACGGTGTCCTGCAGGCTGTCGCGCCCGGCGATGATGACGCGATCACCGTCCTGGCGGTTCTCGGGTGCGGCCAGTTCGGCACCGACGCCCAGCAGCGTGGTCAGCACGGCACCGGCAAAGATCCGATCCCAATGCCAGTCCACATCGTCTTCCAGACCCGCATAACCTGCCGGGTCGGTGCCGATCAGGTTGTCGAGCGTGAGCGAAGACGTATCCGGCAGGATGATGCGGTTCCACACCACCTGCACGCGGCTCTGGCCATAGCTGACCTGGCTGTTGTACTTGCCCAAGATGCGCGAACCCTGCGGGATCAGCAGGAACTTGCCAGTGGCCGTGTCGTAGATCGGTTCCGTCACCGTGGCGATCACATCGCCCGGCAGGTCGGACTTGATGCCCGTGACCAGTGCCCCAGCAATGACCGTTCCAACCATCACTTGATACGGCGAGGTGGGTATTTGCAGGTTGCCGGAGTTACGGGTTTCCGTAGAACCGCCTGTCAGGAACGCCTCTTTCTGGTCTTGCCGGTTCTGCACGGCAGTCGGATCAGCAGGCTGGGCCGCCGTCGAGGCCGGGCCAGCGGCCAGGGGATCGAAAGCGGCATTGGCAGCGAAGCCCGGTGCGGCGGCGACCTGCGACTGCGCCACGGGCGCAGCCTGCGGGGAGCCAGTGCGAAAGAACACCGATGAAGCTGCCGCCGCTTCTTCTTCCTTGCGCAGCGCATCGTTGGGGTCGTAGCCGGGCGCGGCATAGGTGGCGGCGACCGGCTGCTGCGAGTTCACGATGGCTGGCCCCAGGTCGCCAGGCAAAGGAGGCCCCAGTTCCGGCACGTCGGGCGGCAGCGGTGGCAGCTTGGAATAGTCCGTTGGCAGCGCATCCAGTCCCTCCGACTTGGACACGCGATCCACGTTGTACAGCTCGGTGGATTCACCCGCGCCGCGTTGCTGCGGCTGCAGCGACCAGATCAGTGCGCCCATCACGCCAACCGACAAGCAGCCGGCGAGGATCGCCAGCGTGCGCCGGTTCAGGCGCGTGACCGGGCGCGGTTGGGCGCGCAGCGCCACCGCCTCGGGAGCCACCTTGTCCGCCTGAGGCGTGGCAAGGTCGGGAATGTCATCCTGGCTCATACTCAGTTCCTCCCGGCAATGCCATCCGTGCGCTCGATGCGCACCACGTCGCCCTTGTCGGCGCCCAGGCGAAGTTCGGCCGCACCGAACAGGCGATCCACGATGTAGTACGGCGAGCGGAAGCGATAGTTCACCAGTTGCCCATCCCCCTGCGCACCGATGACGAACAGTGGGGGCAGTTCGCCCTGGGCGATGCCTGCCGGGAACTGGATATAGACCTTCTCTCCATCATCGAAGGCGCGCAGCGGCTTCCACGGTGGATTGCTGCCGCTGATTGCATAGCGAAATCGGATGTTCTCCAACGACAGGCCCGCATCGACCGGCGCGGCCGCGTTGGCGGCTTGCGCCTGGCGCTGCAAGGCCAGCATCCGATCCTTGGGATAGTCCCAGGACACCGACGCCATCCATGCCTTGTCGGTCGAGGTCAGTTCCAGCAGGTACGTCCTGCGGCTGGTCGTGATGACCAGATTGGTCTTCAAGCCGGAACGAATAGGCTTGACCAGCACATTGACGCGCAAATCGGCCCCGCTGCCGCTGGAGGTGTCACCCACGATCCAGCGCACCGTGTCGCCCGCAGCGACCGTCACCAGTTCCTCGCCGGGTTGGAGCGCGATCACCGTCACGCGACCCACCGACGCATAGACCTGGTACAGCGCGCCATCGGTGAAGGGCCAGACCTGAATCGCATTGACGTAGCCCTCGCGGGTCGGCGCGATCCGTGCCTCGGCATTGGCGCGGGAGACGCGCACCTTCTCGTCAGCAGGCTCCAGTGCCGCCGGGGCCGCATCCACGTCCGGCAGCGGCTTCAACTGCGCGGGCAATGCCAACGGTTCGGGCACGGCCACCACTTCGATGGGTTTGGGCGGCTCGGGCAATGGCTGCGCTTGCACCGGTTCATCGAGCGAGATCACCGGCGGCGGCTTGCCCTGCGTGGCGCAGCCCGCAAACAGGACAGTCGATGCCAGCAAGATCACCGGCAATGCGGCTTTACGGAAATGTGCATTCATGGTTTGGCTCCTTCAGAAGAATCCAGTTCACGGCTCCACGACAGGCCATTGACGTAGATGCCCAGCGGGTTGCGGCGCAGGCGTTCTTCGGTGCGCGGGGTCTGCTGCACGATGGACACCACCGCCGTCCATCGCTCCAGCCCGGCAGCCGCGCCATTGACGTAGCGGCGTTCCGTCCAGCGCACGTTGAACGACGCCTCACTGGCGCGAACCACACTGGTGATCTGCACCGTCACCGACTCCTTGCCGATACGGGCAAACGGGTCATTCACCCGCGCATAGTCGTTGAGCACCGCCGCGCCCCGATCGGTGGTGTAGTCGTAGGCATCGAGCCAGTTCTGGCGCACGACGATGGGGTCGATGGACAGCGAGCGCACCAGCGTCACGAAGCGCGCGATGTGGTGCGCCGTCTGCGCATCGGTGGGTCGGTACGGCGTGGCCGCTTCGCCCACGGTGCGCACTTGGCCGGACTGATCGACCTCGATGACATAGGGCGTGACGATGGATTGTGCTGAGCGCCACACCAGGCCACCGGCCATCAGCAGCGCGAGCACCAGGCAGCCAAAGGCCATCAGCCGCCAGTTCTTGGCCTGCACGCGGGCCGAGCCGATGCGCTCGTCCCACACCTGGGCAGCGGCTTGATACGGAGTGGCAGGCTGCGGCGTATCGGCATAGCGCACCTGCGGTCGTTTGAATCGCATGGAGTTCTCCTTGAAAGTCAGCTATCGGGTCATTCATCGGGGCGCAGGCTCGGGCCTTGGCCCGAACCGCCGCCGTCGCCACCGCGCAGCGTGTGCGCGGCCGTGGTGGTGGCCTGGGTGAGTTGTTGGCGACGTTGCAGGCGCTTGGCCCAGCCGGGTTGTTCCTGCTTCTGCGCGTTGGCATCGCCAGCGGCGGTTTGCCCGGAACCGGCAGTGCTACCGCCTGCGCCGCCATCGGCGCCAGAGCCTTGCCAGCCTGCTTTGAATGGCGCGGCCGCCTTGGCTGCCGCCGCTTTGATGCCTGCACCAGCGCGCTGACCAGCGGTCTGTGCGCCGCCCTTGGCGACATTGCCCAGCCCTGCCATCGCGCCTTTGGCTCCGCCGCCCGCAGCGGCGGAACCGGCCTGAAAGGCCGACTTCGCGCTGCCAGCCGCCGAGGTTGCGGCCCGCGCGCCAGCCCCGGCGAGCTTGGCGGCAGCCGGTGCCATGCGCGCCCCGGCCATCACCGCACCGCCCACGCCGGTGGCCGCAGCACCTACGGCAACCGCCGCGCCTGCGGCACCAATCGCAGCACCGGCCATCGCGCCTGCGCCAAGCTGCGGTGCGCCGGAGACCAGCCCGGTGGCGATACCCGGCCCGAAGATTCCCAGCGCCAGCAGCGTGAGCGAGGCCAGCATGATGACCACCGCATGGTCGATGGACGGCTCGGCCGGATGTACCTGGAACTCGGCAAACAGGCCCGAGCCAATGCCGACGATAACGGCCAGCACCAGCACCTTGATGCCCGAGGACACTACGTTGCCCAGCACCTTTTCGGCGAGAAAGCTGGTCTTGTTCCACAGCGCGAACGGCACCAGTACGAAGCCCGCGAGCGTGGTCAGCTTGAACTCGATCAAGGTGATGAAAAGCTGGATCGCCAGCACGAAGAAACACAGGATCACCACCGCCCAGGCCAGGAACATGACCACGATGGGCGTCATGTTCACGAACACCTCGGGGAAGCCCGCCATGTCACTGATCTGCTCAAGGATCGGCGCTGCCGCGTCGATGCCGGTCTTGGCCAGGCGTCCCGGTTGCAGGAATTCGCCCATGCTCATCGTCGAGCCGCTGGCCGTCAGGCCCAGGCCCGCGAACGAGCGGAAGACGATGCTGGCCAGCCAGTTGAAGTTATTGATGATGTAGGCGAAGGCACCGACGTACAGCACCTTGCGCAGCAGCTTGGCGATCACTTCATCGCCCTGGCCGGTGGCATGGCTCATCGCCCAGTACAGCCCGGCGATGGTCATGTCGATGACGATCAGCGTGGCGGTGAGGAACGCGACTTCGCCCTGCAGCAGCCCAAAACCCGAGTCGATGTAGCGCGAGAAGGTGTCGAGGAAGCGGTCGATGACCGTCACGTCGTTCATGGCAGCCCCTGTCAGTTGCCGTAGAAATCCACGCGCTGCGGCGTGTATGGCGTGCCATCGCCCAGGAATCGGCGCGTTACTTCACGGCCGCGCTCGACAGCCGCTGCTTGGCGTGCCAGTTCCAGCGCGGCGGCGCGTTCCTGCGTGATCTGGAGCTGCTGCGCCTGGATCGACTGCTTGGCCTGTAAGGCCAGAAGCTGGTTGGTCGCCTGCATGGCTTGCAGCGCGCCGGTGGCGGACTGACTCTGGCTGACCAGATCTGAGAGTGCGCTTTCGTCTTGCGCCAGGTTCTGCGACACCTGCGCCTGCATCCGCATTGCGGTATGCAGGCCATTCAAGGTGTTCTTCCAGCGCTCCTGCGCATCGCGCAGCATCTGGTCGCCGCTGACGGTCGCGGCGTACTGCTCCGGGTACAGCCGGGCGAAGGTGGCATCCATGCTCTGCACGTCGTAGGCCAGGCCGCGAGCCTCGGCGATCAGGCGTTCGGTCGTGGCGAGCGTCGAGCGCAGGCGATTGACGATGTTGAAGTCCAGCTTCTCCAGATTGCGGGCCTGGTTCATCAGCATCTGTGCTTCGTTCTGAAGCTGGTTGATCTGGTTGTTGATCTGCTCCAGCGTGCGCACGGCGGTCAGCGTGTTTTGCACGAAGTTCGACGGATCGAACACCGTCAGCGCGGACGCAGGCTGAACGGCTAGCAGCGATGCCGACAGCACGGCGGCGAGTGAGACGGACAGCAAACGGGGTTGGGTCTTCATGGTCAAACCTCCAGGGGTTGAGAAGCGAGGAAGGACGCTGCCGCCGGCGAGGACGGCAGCAGATCAGCGGCCCAATCGAGGCCACGATGGCGCAACCAGGCACCGGCGAAGCCCGGTGTGCCTGCGTCCAGCAGCACGCGATCCATGTCGCGTTGGTCTTGCGGGGTGGAAGCCCCGGCAAAGGCCAGCGTGGCTGGCCCCAGGTCGAGGTCGAACAGGCGATTGCCCAGGCGAGATTGGTAGTAGTAGTCGCGCTTGGGCTGCGCGGTCGCCACGATCTCGATCTGGCGCGCGTTCAGCCCGAAGCCCTCGTAGATCGTGCGGATCTGCGGCTCGGCCGCCTGCGGGTTGGGCAAAAAAATCCGACTGGCGCAGCTTTCGATCACCGCCGGGGCAATGCTCGAATCCTTGATGTCGGCCAGCGACTGCGTGGCGAAGATGACGCCGACATTCTTCTTGCGCAGTGTCTTGAGCCATTGGCGGATGCGGGCGGCGAACACCGGGTCATCAAGAAACAACCAGGCTTCATCGAGGATCAGCAGCGTGGGCGCGCCGTCGAAGCGTTCATCGAAGCGGGCGAACAGGTAGCCCAGCACGGCCAGCACCGCCGCCTTGCTGTGCATGAGTTCTTCCATCTCGAAGCACTGCACGGAACCCGAGCCAAGGCGATCCGAATCCGCGTCCAGCAGCTTGCCGTGGGCGCCGCCCAGCACATAGGGCGCGAGCGCCTGGCGCAGTGCGTTCGATTGCAACAGCACCGACAGGCCCGTCATCGAGCGCTGTTCGACGGGCGCACCGGCAAGGCTGCCGAGTGCCGACCAGATCGCCGCCTTCTCGTCCGGGCCGATGGCGACGCCTTCGTGCAGCAAGCGGCCTTCCAGCCATTCGGCGGCCCAGGTGCGGTAGCCCTCCTGATTGATGCGGGCCAGCGGCTGGAAAGCAATTGCGCCATCGTTGCCCAGGTCGTAGTGCTCACCGCCCAGCCCGAGGATGGTGGCGCGCATCGAGCGGCCCATGTCGAAGGCGAAGATGCGCGAGCCGGGATAGCGGCGAAACTGCATTGCCAGCGTCGCGAGCAACACCGACTTGCCCATGCCGGTCGGCCCGGCCACCAGCGTGTGGCCCACATCGCCGATGTGCGTCACCAGCCGGAACGGCGTCGCGCCATCGGTGCGGGTGACGATCAGCGGCGGGCCATCCAGATGCGCGTTCCTCTCCGGACCGGCCCACACGGCGGACAGTGGCATCATGTGCGCCAGGTTCAGCGTCGAGACGATGGGCTGGCGCACGTTGGCATAGGCGTTGCCAGGGATCGACGACAGCCAGGCATCCACTGCGTTCAAGGTCTCGGGGATGGTGACGAAGCCGCGCCCCTGGATGACGCGCTCCACCATGCGCAGCTTCTCGTCGGCCACAGCGGAATCGGCATCCATGACGGTGACGGTGGCCGTCAGGTAGCCGAAAGCCACCTGATCGCTGCCCAGCTCCTGCAAGGCCGCATCGGCGTCGGCCGCCTTGTTGTTGGCGTCGGTATCGACCAGCGGGCTTTCCTGCTGGAAGATGGTTTCGCGCAGCAGCGCGACGACGTTCTTGCGCTTGGCGAACCACTGGCGGCGCAGGCGGCCCAGTTCCTTTTCTGCCTCGGCTTTGTCCAGGCATAGAAAGCGCGTGCTCCAGCGGTAGCCAAAGCCCAGGCGGTTTAGGTCGTCCAGAATCCCCGGCCAAGTCGAAGTCGGAAAGCCCCGCACCGACACCACGCGCAGGTGCTGGTCGCCCAGCATGGGTGCCAGACCACCGACCAACGGCGAGTCAGTTAGCAACGCGTCGATGTGGAATGGCACATCGGGCACGCCGACGCGGTAGCGCCGCGTGGACACCGTGGCGTGCAGGTAGGTCAGTGTCTGCGCGTCATCCAGCCAGGCAATCTCCGGCATCACGCCGTCGAGCAGGTCGAACACGCGATCCGTTTCAGCTACGAAGGCTTCCAGCCGACCCTGCCAGTCCACGCCGTCGCCCGGCGCGTTCTCGTAGAGCATCTTGGCTGCGCGGGCGCGGGATTCTTCTGGTGGCAGGTAGGCCAGCGTCAGGTGATAGGCGCTCTCGTAGTGGTGGCCGGATTCCTCGAAGGCTGCACGGCGTTCTTCCTCCACCAGCCAGGACAACGGCTCGGGGAAATCGGAACGTGGATAGCCCGCCGCTGCGCAGCGCTCGGCTTCGATGAACAAGGCCCAGCCCGATCCCAGGCGGCGCAGTGCGTTGTTCAGCCGCGCCGACGTGGCAATCAGCTCGCCTTGCGTGGCGCTGTCCAGATCCGGCCCACGAAAGCGTGCCGTGCGCTGGAACGAGCCATCCTTGTTCAGCACCACGCCCGGCGCGATCAGCCCGGCCCAGGGCAACCAGTCGGCCAGCAGCGCGGGCCGCTGGCGGTATTCGGCAAGGTTCAACATGTCGGCTTCTCCCTATGCGTCCAGCAGCGGCTTGTGCTTGATGTGCCGGGCGAAGACCTGCATGAACTGCGGATCGACGCGCGCACCCCAGACCGCCAGCGAATGGCCGGTGATCCACAGCACCACGCCGGGAATCCACAGTTGCAGGCCCAGCCCGACGGCGGCGGCCAGCGTGCCGTTGGCGATCGCCACGGTGCGCGGCGCGCCGCCCATGAGGATCGGTTCCGTCAGCGAGCGATGCAGCGGCACCTCGAAGCCCGGAAGATCGTTGGCCGTGCTCATACGACGGCCCCGCCGGAGAAGCTGAAGAACGACAGGAAGAAGTTCGAAGCCGCGAAGGCGATGGACAGGCCGAAGACGATCTGGATCAGCTTGCGAAAGCCGCCGCTGGTATCGCCGAAGGCCAACGCCAGGCCGGTGGCGATGATGATGATCACTGCGACGATGCGGGCTACCGGCCCCTGGATGGATTCGAGAATGGATTGCAGCGGGCCTTCCCACGGCATTGAGGAACCGGCGGCCTGCGCCGTGCCCGCCAGCAACAGCATCAACACCGCGAGCAGCAACCCTTGTCCTGCGGGTCGGGCCAGGCGATGCAAACGCGCCAGCATGGGCAGCGGGGAAAGCGGGTTTACAGAAAGACGGAAAGCATCAACGTGCGTCATGGCAGTTCTCCAGGTTGTTCAGGGATCGAGGAAGGCGTAGCGGCAGCGGCTGTAAGAGGAACCGGCGGCAGCTCGGGAAGCGTCGCTTCCAGCGCATCCGCCAGGCGGTAGCCCGCGCCGTCGAAACCGACGACGCGGGAAATGGTTTCGACGTGGCGCTTGCGGCCGCGGCCTGCGATGTGGATCACGACATTGACCGCCTCGGCGATCAGGGCGCGGGGCGGATTCACCGCCACTTCGAGGATCAGTTGCTCCAGGCGCAGCAGCGCGCCCAACGCGGAGCCGGCATGAATGGTGGCGATGCCGCCGGGGTGGCCGGTGCCCCAGACCTTCACCAGATCCAGCGCTTCGCCGCCGCGCACTTCGCCGACGATCACGCGGTCGGGCCGCAGGCGCATCGTGGCCCGCACCAGCTCGGTCATGGACACGACGCCGGCGCGGGTGCGCAGCGGCACATGGTCGCGGGCCGCGCATTGCAGTTCGATGGTGTCTTCGAGCACCAGCACGCGGTCGCCGGTGGCGGCGATCTCGGCCAGCAAGGCATTGGCCAGCGTGGTCTTGCCGGTGCTGGTGCCTCCGGCGATCAGGATGTTGTGCCGCTCGCGCACGGCATGACGCAGAAACTCGGCCTGCCCAGTGGTCAGGATGCCATCAGCCACATAGCGATCCAGACCGATGATGCTCACGGCACGCTTGCGCAGCGCAAAGGCCGGGCCGGGTGCGGCGGGCGGCAGGATGCCCTCGAAGCGTTCGCCGGTTTCAGGCAGTTCGGCGGTCAAGAGCGGTTGGCCGCGATGCACCTCCGCACCGACATGGGCGGCGACCAGGCGGATGATGCGTTCGCCATCGGCTTCGGGCAGTTCGACGCCGAGCGGCGCACGGCCAGACGACAGCCGATCCACCCACAATGTCCGGTCGGGGTTGAGCATCACTTCCACCACGTCCGGGTCTTCCAGCGCAGCGGCGATCACCGGCCCCATCGCCGTGCGCAGCATCTGGATGCGGCGATCCTGGGATGCTGCAGCGGATGAGCGCGGTTCGGGCGGGATTTGAGGAACGGCACTCATGACGCACGCTCCGCAGTGCGTTCATGGGCGGCGGCCATCGCGGCCGCGTCATCCATGCGCATCTCGAACTCACGATCCTGGGGATGCAGTTCTTCCACCACGTCCCGTACCAGGCTGCGGCCACGCAGCAGGTGGCGGCCTAACTGTTCGACGAACTGCTCGAAGCGCGCCTTGCCCTGCGCGCGAGCCGCATCCTGATGGGCCTCCGGCACCGGCGTGCTGACGGTCAGGTAGTAGCGGACGAATAGCGCCAGCGTCTCGATCTGGATGTTCTGGTCACGCTCCAGGCGCTCGGCCTGCCGCGACAGGCGATCCAGTCGTTTGGCGATGGCGGCCTCACGCTGGTCGCCGGCATCGGGTGACAGCCAGGACGCCAAGGCAGCGGCGACGATGCTGGACTTTGACACGCCTTTCTTCGCGGCCAGCTCGTCCAGACGCTTGGCGTGCTCGTGCTGGATGAACAGGTTCAATCGGTATTGGCTCATATGTCGATTCCGTCGTTGGGGTCGAGAGATGCCAGCCGCGCCGTGCGTTGCAGGGCGGGGTCGAACTGGCCGGGAAGCAGCGGGGGCATGTCGTCGTCATCGAGCAGCGCCAAGTCGCTGGGCGTGTAATCGGGTTCGGGGTCGTAGGCGACGGTTTCGGACAGCTCGGGCTGACGGCGGGGGCCGCCGTCGTCGGAGCCACCCAGGTCATCGGCAGATGCCGTGGCCTGTGCCGCAGGCACGGCCGGGATCGCCAAACCGCTCCAGTCATCGGGACGTGCAGGCGGCACATCGGCATAGCGGCCTGCCGTTAGCGCAGGCGGCGGCAGTACCCGCTGCTTGAAATTGGCATCAGCGTAGTAGCGCAACTTCTTGGCCTTGATCGGCGCGACGCTGGACACCATCACCACTGATTCGTCTGGCGCAAGCTGCATGACTTCGCCGGGCGTCAGTAGCGGCCGCGCCGTCTCTTGGCGGGACACCATCAGGTGGCCGAGCCACGGCGCAAGTCGATGGCCTGCGTAGTTCCGCTGCGCACGCAGTTCGGTAGCCGTGCCCAGCGTTTCGGAGATCCGTTTCGCCGTGCGTTCGTCATTCGTGGCGAAGGTCACGCGCACATGGCAGTTGTCCAGAATCGAATGGTTCTGCCCATACGCCTTGTCGATCTGGTTGAGCGACTGCGCGATCAGGAAACTGCGGATGCCGTAGCCGGCCATGAAGGCCAGCGCCGTCTCGAAGAAGTCCAGGCGCCCCAGAGCCGAGAACTCGTCGAGCATCAGCAACAGCTTGTGGCGGCGCTCAATGCCGTCGCTGCCATCGAGCGACTCGGTGAGCCGTCGCCCGATCTGGTTGAGGATCAACCGGATCAGCGGCTTGGTGCGGCTGATGTCCGAAGGCGGCACCACCAGATACAACGACACAGGGGATGCAGACGCGATCAGATCGGCGATGCGCCAGTCGCAGCGCGACGTGACTGCGGCCACGGTCGGATCACGGTACAGGCCGAGGAACGACATGGCGGTGCTCAACACGCCGGAACGCTCGTTGTCCGACTTGTTGAGCACTTCGCGGGCGGCGGACGCGACAACGGGATGCGGTACATCTCCAAGATGCCGCGTGGTCATCATCCGATGCAGCGTCAGCTCGAACGGGCAAGCCGGGTCACTGAGGAAGTTCGCCACGCCGCGCAGCGTCTTGTCCTCTCCCGCGTAGAGCACATGCAGGATCGCGCCGACCAGCAGCGCATGACTGGTCTTCTCCCAGTGGTTGCGCTTCTCCAGCGCCCCTTCGGGATCGACCAGGATATCGGCGATGTTCTGCACGTCGCGCACCTCGTGCGCGCCGCGCCTCACTTCCAGCAACGGGTTGTAGGCCGCCGAACTGGCATCGGTCGGGTTGAACAGCAGGCAGTGGCTAAATCGACTGCGCCAGCCAGCGGTGATCTGCCAGTTCTCGCCCTTGATGTCGTGGATGACGGCGGATGCCGGCCAGGACAGCAGCGTCGGCACCACCAGGCCCACACCCTTGCCCGAGCGCGTGGGCGCAAAGGTCAGGACGTGTTCCGGCCCTTCGTGCCGCAGGTAGTGGCCGTCATGCTGGCCGAGAAAGACGCCGGCGGGCTGCGTCAGCCCGGCCTTGCGAATGTCGGCGACATCGGCCCAGCGGGCCGAGCCATAGGTCGTCACTTTGCGCGCCTGGCGCGAGCGCCACACCGACATGGCGATGGCGACCACCACGGCCAGCAGGCCGCTGCTCGCCGCGATCATGCCGCCGGTGTCGAACACCTGCGGCGCGTAGGCGTCGAAGAAGAACCACCACTCGAACAGCTTCCACGGGTAATAGACCGGCGTGCCGTGGAAGTCGAACCAGGGCGCGCCCAGGCGTAGCTGGTAGCCCAAGGCGGCGGCGGTCCATTGCGTGGCACCCCACACACCGGCGATCACGATGCCGAAGACGGCGGCGATCTGCCCGAACAACACGCCCTGAGCTTGCATACCCTGGCCTCCGATTTCTCCTGCGCTGATTCCCCGTGGAAAACGCGGCACAAAGGCGTGCCGCAGGCGTCAGGATCGGTGCCGGTTCAGTGCCGGTCAAAGACCGTTATCGGCAGCAAGGTGATGCAAAAAGCATGGTGTCATGCAGAGGCGAAACCAGTAAAAACGCCGCAGGCGTGAGCGCGCGGCGGCGTGTCGAGAAAGAAAAATCAAGATTCGCGGCAGAAAGCCAACAATCAGAACTTCGGCGGCGTGTAGGGCGTGTTTCCATAGCCAAAGAAGCGCTTGTTCGTCGCCTCGGCCACCCGGTTGCACAGCACGTCTCCCATCGTCGGGCGTTCGGTCTTGCACTGGCGGCGCAGCTCCCTCAGGCGCGCAGGATCTGCGACCAGCTCTTCCACGGTCGGTACATTGGTTGCCTGTTTCGGTGTTTCGGACTGGCCGCAAGCGGACAGCGCGGCGACCAACAGGAATGGGGCGATCTGCTTCATGGTCATGACTCGACTTCCTCTTGGGAATCGGGTTCAAGGGGGGGCGTGGCTCTGATGCCGTCCGGCGATTCGATGGCCTGCACACGCTCGATAAAGCGTGACAGCACGTCCGAGGATCCACCTTCCCGGTGCAGCACATAAGTGGTCAGCATGGGTGAGCGACCCGCCAGCGGCCGAGCCACAATCCCAGGCTCACGGCTGCCTGCGATATGCGGCGCTCCGGCTAGGCCCAGCGCAAAGCCCGCCGACACTAACGCCATCATCAAATCGCACGAAGCCACACGTTCGGCAATCAGCGGCTCCATATCTATCCGGCGCAGTACGCGCTCGACTTGGCGAGCATGGCCTTCGCATACGTGCGGATCGCACAACACCAGCGGATAGCGCAGCACTTCTTCCAGCGGGATGCGCTTGTGCTTCAAAAGCGGATGACGTGCAGGAACCGCCACCATCAGCGCATCGCTCCAAACGGCTTCGGCAGTGATGCCTTCTCCAACTTCATCGGACTGGGCAAAGCCCACGTCGTAAAGGTCGTCATGCAGTCCCTTGATCTGCTGCGACAAGGGTACCTCGAACAGGCGAATCTCGACTTCGGGTTCTTCCTGCCGACACAGCGCCAGCAAGGACGGCAGGCGCGAGGGCGTGATGCCGTCGGACAGTGCGATACGCAACTGACCGTGGAAGCCGTTGGTGGCTGCATTCACGCTATCGCGCGCCTGCTGCAAGGCGGTGAAGATGCGCGGCACATGCTCCAGAAACAGCTTGCCCGCCCGTGTCAGCCGCGTGCTGCGGCTGGTACGAATGAACAACTGTTCGCCCAGGCTCTCCTCCAGCTCCTTGATAGTGCGCGACAGCGGTGACTGCTCGATGTGCAGCCTCTCCGCCGCGCGGGCGAAATGTAGTTCTTCGGCGACAGCGAGAAAGCAGCGTAAGTGTCGAATCTCCATTTCGCCTCCTGTTGTCAGTACAAAGGCCGTTTGAGAGTCGCAGCGTTGTAGCCGCTCATCTCACCGAGTTCATCCAGTTCAGGCCTGTCGCCGCTTTTGTGGCGCTGCGCGACTGCCTCGCCCTGCGGTCCGGGCAAGGCGTGTGACCAGCCGCCGGCCAGCGTCTTGTAGACCGCCACCAACGCCGTCGCCCTGCGGGTGGCGCTTTGTGCCAGCAAGTCTTCGGACTCCAAGCGTGAACGTTCGGCCTCCAGCACATCCAAAACATGGATGGCGCCGCCCTCAAATTGCAGGCGAGCCGTCTTGGCTGCCCGGCGGCTGGCCTCGGTCGCCTGTACCAGCATGGCGTACTCGGTCTGCGCGCGCGATAGGCGTACCAGCGCGTTCTCGGTTTCTTCCATGGCGCGCAGCACCGTGCGCTCGTATACCGCCAAGTTTTCGGCAGTGGCTGAATTGGCCGCCGCGATGCGCGACCGCACCCGGCCCACGTCTAGGAAGGAACCACCCACACCGAGCGAGATCATTCGCGTTTCACTATCACGCTCGAACAACGAACCAAAGCCCAACGCCTGCGTGCCGATCAGCCCTCCCAACGTAAAGCGAGGGAACAGGTCTGCCATGGCTACGCCGATACGCGCAGTGGCCGCAGCCAGCCTACGTTCTGCCGCAGCCACATCGGGACGGCGACGCAGTAGATCGCCCGGTGCACCGGCGTTGATCTGGGCGGGCAGCTCAGGCAAGGCTGCGGGGTGATCCAGCACTTCGGCCATCGCCGCAGGCGTGCGGCCAGTGAGCACGGCAATGCGGTGGGCGGCCACAGCAGCCTCAGCTTCAAGCGGCGGAATGCGCGAGCGTGTCAGCGCCAATTGCGTGCGGGCGCGGTCGGCATCGAACGACGTGCCCCGGCCGTTCTCGAACAAGACCTCGATCAGCCGCAGCGTATCGGCTTGGTTGATTTCGTTGTCCCGCGCGACCTGTAATTGCACTTGCAAGCCGCGCAAGCGGAAATAGGCGTCGGTCAACTCGGCCACCATAGCCACTTGTACGCCCGCCAGGTCGGCTGCGCTGGCCTCGGTCTCGGCGCGCTGCGATTCCACGCTGCGCCGCACTCGGCCAAAGAAGTCCAATTCCCAGATCACGGATAGGCCAGCCGAATGCAGATCGTTATCCCGGTCGGAGCGGGACGCATCCGGTGCTTGTGCAGCACTGGCGCGCTGGGTACTGATTTCACCGGACGCGCCCAGCGTCGGATAGTAGTCTTGGCGACGTTCGCGCGACAGTGCGCTGGCTTGCTCGTAGCGCGACAGTGCTATGCGGATGTCGTGATTGGCGTGAAGAGCATTCTCCACCAAAGAGTGCAGCACCGGGTCATCCAGTTCCCGCCAGAATTGCGCATCGGCCTCCGGTACAAGCTGGGACACGGCAACGGGGTCTTGGCGGGCATACGTCACTGCCTGGGGCGCGGCAGGTGCCTTGTAATTCGGCCCTACTGCGCAAGCTGCCAGCGTCAACGCCACCAAAGGGAGCAGTACCAGATGTGGCATCCGACGTAGGCATGGTCGGATGCGGGATGGCGTTTGAAGCATGACGGAATCAGTCCTTGTGGAGTCAGACATGGGTGGCCTCCATGGCGACATTTGCCTGGCGACGTGGCTTGCGCGTCGCGAGCCTGCGTAACGCGACGTAGAAAACAGGAGTCAGGAATAAACCGAACAAGGTCACGCCGAGCATGCCGGCGAACACAGTCACTCCCATAACCTGGCGAATCTCCGCGCCTGCGCCGGAACCGACCATCAGCGGCACCACGCCAGCGATGAAGGCGATGGAAGTCATGATGATCGGGCGCAGACGAAGGCGTGATGCCTCCAGCGCGGCATCGAGGATGCTGTGCCCCTTGCGCTCAAGTTCACGGGCGAACTCCACGATCAGAATGGCATTCTTGGAGGCCAGACCAATCAGCACTATCAAGCCAATCTGCACGAAAATGTTGCTGTCACCACCCGCGAGCCACACGCCCGTCATGGCCGACAACAGGCTCATGGGCACGATCAGGATGACGGCCAGCGGCAACGTCCAGCTTTCGTACAGTGCCGCCAGCACCAGGAAGACCAACAGTACCGCCAGCGGGAACACCACCAGCGCGGTATTGCTTTGCGTGACCTGCTGGTAGCTGAGGTCGGTCCACTCCAGTTGCATGCCTGGCGGCAGCACCTTGTCTGCAATGGATTGCACTTGCTGCAATGCCTGCGATGACGACACCAGACGCGGATCTGACTCACCAATCAGGTCGGCAGATGGATAGCCGTTGAAGCGGATGACGGGATCGGGGCCGAATGTCTTGCGCACGTCCACCATGCTGCCGATGGGCACCATGTCGCCATTGGCGTTGCGGGTGCGCAGTTTGACCACGTCCTCGACAGAACTGCGGAACGGTGCGTCCGCCTGAGCCATCACCCGGAAGGTGCGGCCAAAGCGCGTGAAGTCGTTGACATACGCCGAACCCAGGTACACTTGCAGCGTATCGAAAAGATCGGTCACGGCCACGCCCTGTGCCTTCGCCTTGGTGCGGTCCACTACGGCGTCAAGCTGCGGCACATTGGCCTGATAGGAACTGATCGGATATTGGAATCCCGGTTCTTGCGAGATGGCCGTCGCCAGCTCGGTGGTCGCCGTCTGCAATGCGGCATAGCCCTCACGGTTGCGATCCTGCACGTAAAGAGAGAACCCGGAACCCGCGCCCAGCCCCATGACAGGGGGCGGCATGATGGCAAAGGCCAGACCGTCCTGCTCCTGAGCGAAGCGCTCGTTCAACTGTTCCGCAATCTCGGTTGCAGTGTGCTTGCGCTCATTGATGGGCTTGAGTACGAAATACACTAGGCCGCTATTGGACGTGTTGGTCGACTGCAAGCCGTTCATGCCCGGGAACTGCACGGCGTTGTAGACGCCATCGGTCTTGAGCGCGATGTCGCTCACACGGCGGACCAGCGCTTCCGTGCGCTCCAGGGATGCACCCTCGGGTAGCTGGATGACACCGATGAGATACAGCTTGTCCTGCATGGGGATGAATCCGCCAGGGACGGCCTTGAACACAGCTCCCGTCGCCACCAGTAGCGCGATGTAGACGAGAAACACCGCACCACGCCGCCCGAGGATGCGCGACACGCTGTTTCCATAGCCATCCGCGCTGCGCAGGAAGAAACGGTTGAACGGCCGGAATATCCAGCCCAGACTGCGATCCAGCACCCGCGTGGGCAGGTCTGGCGCGGCACCATGCGGGCGAAGCAGGCGCGCGGCCAGCGCAGGCGACAGCGTCAGCGAGTTGATGGCCGAAATTACCGTGGAGATCGCAATGGTGACGGCGAACTGTTTGTAGAACTGCCCTGTCACGCCGGACAGGAATGCCATAGGCACGAATACCGAGCACAGCACCAGCGAGATGGCGACGATGGGGCCACTGACTTCGCGCATGGCCTGATGGGCCGCAGCCAGCGGCGCCAGCCCTTCGGCGATGTTGCGCTCGACGTTTTCCACCACCACGATCGCGTCGTCCACCACGATCCCGATGGCAAGCACGAGTCCAAAAAGCGTGAGCGTATTGATGGAAAAGCCCAGCATCAGCAGCACGGCGAAGGTGCCTACCACCGACACCGGCACGGCTAGCAGTGGGATGATGGAGGCACGCCAAGTCTGAAGGAACAAGATCACCACCAGCACCACCAGTCCGATGGCTTCCAGCAGAGTGTTGACGACCGCCTTGATCGACTGACGCACGAAGACAGTTGAGTCATACTCCACCGACCATTCCACTCCCTCGGGAAAGCGCTTGGCCAACTCGTCCATCTTCGCGCGGACTTGATCCGAGATTTCGATGGCATTGGCGCCCGGGGCTTCAAGGACAGAGATCGCGACAGCAGGCTTGTTGTTGAGCAACGACATCAGCGAGTAGCTGGATGCGTCCATTTCCACGCGCGCCACATCTCGCAGCCGGGTGACCTGACCCTGCGATCCGGTCTTGACGATGACGTCGCCGAACTCTTCTTCCGTCACCAGCCGGCCCTGCGCATTGATGGACAGGAGGAAGTCGCTTCCCGAGGGGTTGGGCGGCGCACCTAGTTGACCGGCCGAGACCTGGACGTTCTGTTCGCGCACGGCTTCGACCACATCGCCGGCGGTCATACCCAGCGCCGCAATTTTGTCGGGGTCCAGCCATAAGCGCATGGCGTAGTCGCCAGAGCCGTAGATCTTGGCATCGCCCACCCCCTGGATGCGTGCCAACTCGTCGCGTACATGGAGCACGGCATAGTTGCGCAGGTACAGCGCGTCATAGCGATCGCCCGGCGAGCGCAACTGCACGACCAGCGTTTCGTTGTGGGACTGTTTGACGGTCACCACACCTTGCTGGCGCACCGCTTCGGGAAGACGCGGCTCTGCCTGGGCGACACGGTTCTGTACCTTGACCTGGGCGTCGTCGGGATCGGTGCCAGGACGGAAGGTGACGGTCAGCACCAACACGCCATCACTACCGGCCACGGACTTCATGTAGAGCATGTTTTCCACGCCGGTGATGGATGCCTCCAGTGGTGCGGCTACCGTGTCGGCGATTTCGCGCGGATTTGCGCCAGGATACGTGGCGCGAACCTGTACGCTGGGTGGCACGACTTCCGGGTACTCGCTGACGGGCAAGAGCGGGATCGCGATCAACCCAACCACGAAAATGATGATGGACAGCACGGCCGCAAAAATCGGCCTGTCCACGAAAAAGCGGGCAAAGTTCATGATGGCTGGCTCTCCGCGCTCATTCGCTCGCCTGGGCGATTTGTCGGCCTGCAGGCGCCATTTCAATGTCCTGGGCCGTCACTGGCATGCCGACAGAAACCTTCTGGATGCCGTTGACGATCACGCGGTCGCCGGGATTTAGACCTTCCTCGACGATGCGCAGGCCTTCGGCCTTGCGTCCCAGCGTGATGTCGCGGCGCTGGGCGGTGTTGTTCTCATCGATCACATACACGTACTTGCGGCTCTGGTCGGTCAGGATGGCCTTGTCGTCGATCAGCATGGCCTCGAAACTGCCGCTACCCGGCAGGCGCACTCGGGCATAGAGGCCCGGCGTAAGCAGGCCGTCGGGATTGACCAGGGTGGCGCGTGCGCGGATGGTGCCGGTGGCCGCATCGACACGGTTGTCCACGAAGTCCACGTTTCCGGCGTGTGGATAGCCGTTCTCGCCGACCAGGCCCACCTGCACCGGGATACTTTCGCTGCGCTGGTCGGGGCGCTCTCCGTTGCGAGCCATGTGGGCGTAGCGCAGATAGGTACGCTCGTCGCTATCAAAATGCACGTGCACCGGGTTCAGCGAGACTACGGTGGTCAGGATGCTGGCCTGGCCGTCAGCACTCACCAAGTTGCCTGCCGTGACCAGTGCACGTCCGGCGCGGCCTGTGATGGGCGAACGTACCTGGGTGAACGACAGATCCAACTTGGCGGTCTCGACTGCGGCTTGGGCGAACTGCACGTTGGCTTGGGCCTGATCGGCGGCGGCGTGGCGCTGCTCCAACTCCTCGGTGGAGGCTGCTTGCAACGAAGCCAGCTTTTGAGCACGGGCCGCTTCGCTACGTGCCAGTGCGGCCTGCGTGCGGGCGCGGGCCAAGTCTGCTTCCGCGCGAGCCAGAGCAGCACGGTAACTGCGAGCGTCAATCTCGAACAGCACGTCGCCACGTTTGACGATCTGGCCCTCTTCGTAATTGACCCTGTCGATGTAGCCACTCACACGTGGCCGCAGCGCAACGCTTTCCACCGCCTCGACGCGGCCATTGAACTCATCCCATAGGACGATCTTGCGCACCGACACAGGTGCCACGCTGACCGTGGGTGGAGGGGCGGCGACCGCGTCGGCGGCGTCGCTATTGCAGCCAGCTAGGGACAGCGCCAGCAAGCTCGCCGCAGCTAACGGCAAGGCGCGGCGCCAGGAAGGCAGGACCGCAAGGTAAGGCAATGTGCTCATTGTTTTCAGTCTCGAAGGGATGGCGAAACCCGGTTGATAAAATTTGACATACGTGACGTATGCCATTTATCATCCACTCATACGCAACGTATGTCAATCATTTACATACACTTCTTATGTGAAAAATCGGAGGACGACCTAATGGCACAAAAGCGTGCAGAGATGATTGAGGAAACGCGGGCCAAGCTCATCAGTGCCGCCCGCGCTGCGTTCGCAACCGTGGGATATGCGGACAGTTCAATGGATGAGCTGACGGCCCAAGCCGGACTGACGCGCGGAGCGCTCTATCACCACTTCGGTGGAAAGAAAGGGCTGCTGGAGGCGGTCATCGCCCAGATTGATGCAGAGATATCTGGCCGACTGGCCGTCATCGTCGAGGAGGCGGAGTCCACCTGGGACGGCTTCGTTCAGGAGTGCATTGGCTACATCAAGATGGCCGTCGAGCCCGAAGTCCAGCGGATCGTCCTGCTGGACGGGCCAGCGGTTCTGGGCGATCCCTCCCAGTGGCTCTGCCAGAACGTGTGCATCGTGAACACGCGCCGCAGCCTCCAGAAGTTGATCGAGGAGGCAGTCATACGCCCCGTCGATCCCCTGGCGACGGCCCGCCTGATAAACGGGGCGCTGCTGGGCGCATCGCTGTGGATCGCCAGCGCAGACGACCCACGCGCCGCTTCCGAAAAAGCCGTGCAGGGATTTCTTGTACTGGTGGCGGGCTTGCGGCGGGACACCTCTCCCGCGCAGCCGTAACAACCCAAAGGTGCCGACCGGCAGGCCGGACTCTTTGACCCAGAAATATAGGAGTAATATTGAATGTCATCTCAACTCCAAGACGCTCTAGGCATGTTCGCCTTTCTCGCTATCGAGCTATCGGTTTTATTCATTGGCATTAGCTTGCTGGTCGGAGTTCTTCAACGTCACATCCCACCATCCAAGGTGGAAGCGTTACTGACTTCCAGTGGGAAGCGAGGCTATTTTCTTGCTGCTGGTTTAGGAGCTATAACGCCCTTCTGTAGTTGCTCGACTATCCCCATGTTGAAAGGGTTGATTCGGGCACGGGCCGGTTTTGGGCCGATGATGGTGTTTCTTTTCTCATCTCCGTTGCTGAATCCTATCGTCGTCGGCCTGCTGGTTGCCACGTTTGGATGGACACTTACTGCTATCTATGTGCTCGCCGCTTTGGTGGTCGCGGTAGGTGCCGGATGGCTGCTTCACACGCTTGGCTTCGAGCGTTATGTGCGCCGGACGGCGACACAAGAGAGCAGTGGATGTAGTTCATCAGCAAGCCCGTGCAGTGCTACATCGACCGCATCGAGTTGCGGCACCAACAGCTGCGACACCACTCCGAAGACGGCTTCTTGCGGGGCTGATAGGAAGACAACAGTCTCTACGTCTAGCGAATGCTGTGACAGTCAACCCACTGTCACGGTTAAGAAAGAAGGGAAGTACAGTGGTGTGTGGCGGGAAGCTTGGTCGGACTTTATCGATGTGTTGCCTTACCTGCTCATCGGTATTGCGATTGGCAGCGTGATCTATGGTTTCATGCCCACTGACTTATTGGAGCAGTATGCAGGCCCAGATAATCCCTTTGCCATTCCAGTTGCCGCTGTCATCGGCGTGCCGTTGTATATTCGCGCTGAAGCCGTCATACCTCTGGCAGCGGCTCTGATGGCCAAAGGCGTGGGTGCCGGGACGGTGCTAGCGTTTATCATCGGCAGTGCCGGAGCCAGCCTGACTGAGCTCATTCTGTTGCGCTCTTTGTTCACGCTGAAGCTTTTAGCGGCGTTTTTAGCAGTCATTTTTGCTATGGCGATGATTGCCGGTTACGCCACCTACCTGTTTTTCTGATCAAGGCGGGAGATGATTAATTCGTTAAGCCTTCCTGGGTACCAGTTGGTGGATTCTGATGAGCAGAATGAAGACATACATTTTCGGCTTGAAGCACCTACACCAGTAGCCTGCGAGGGGTGCGGCGTGCAGGGTGAGTTCGTGCGGTTCGGCAAGCGTGACGTTCCCTATCGTGATCTGCCCATCCACGGCAAGCGGGTCACTCTCTGGGTGGTCCGCCGCCGATACACCTGCCGGGCCTGCAAGACAACATTCAGGCCCCAGCTACCGGAGATGGTGGACGGATTCCGTATGACACTGCGGCTGCATGAGTACGTGGAGAAGGAATCCTTCAACCACCCCTACACCTTTGTGGCGGCACAGACCGGCCTGGACGAGAAGACGGTGCGCGACATCTTCAACGCCCGCGCCGAGTTCCTGGGGCGCTGGCACCGCTTCGAGACGCCCCGCATCCTGGGCATTGACGAGCTATACCTGAACAAGCGCTACCGCTGCATTCTGACCAACATTGAGGAGCGAACCCTGCTCGACCTGCTGGCCACCCGCCGCCAGGACGTGGTGACCAACTACCTGATGAAGCTGAAAGACCGGCAGAAGGTCGAGATCGTCAGCATGGACATGTGGAACCCCTACCGGGCAGCGGTCAAGGCTGTGCTGCCCCAGGCCCGTATCGTGGTCGATAAGTTCCATGTGGTGCGCATGGCCAACGATGCCCTAGAGAGAGTGCGCAAGGGCCTCAGAAAGGAGCCGAAACCGTCCCAGAGCCGGACTCTCAAGGGAGACCGGAAAATCCTGCTGAAACGCGCTCACGAAGTCTCAGACCGGGAGCGCCTCATCATGGAGACCTGGACAGGCGCGTTCCCGCAACTGCTGGCCGCCTACGAGCACAAGGAGCGCTTCTACGGCATCTGGGACGCCACCACACGGCTCCAGGCAGAAGCCGCCCTGGACGAGTGGATAGCCACCATCCCGAAGGGCCAAAAGGAAGTCTGGAGCGATCTGGTCAGGGCAGTGGGAAACTGGCGCGAAGAGACCATGACCTACTTCGAGACGGACATGCCCGTCACCAACGCTTACACGGAGTCCATCAACCGACTGGCCAAGGACAAGAACCGTGAAGGGCGCGGTTACTCCTTCGAGGTGATGCGGGCACGAATGCTCTACACCACGAAGCACAAGAAGAAGGCACCGACTGCGAAGGTCTCTCCTTTCTACAAGAAAACCATCGGTTACGGACTGCCGGACTTCGCAGAGGAACTCAACTACGGAGTCGATCTATCAACCATCTGAGGGTGGTATCAGATTGATGGGGTGAAGGTGCCCCATCAACCATTAAATCCGTATACCCCAACCATTAAATCCGTATACCCGTATTTCTCAATGTCCCGTCTTTTGGCGACGTGGGTCACATCCATGACCTGTGGCCATTCATGGGCTACGTCACGGCACAGACGTCGCGCATCGCGCTCGCAACTGGCAGCGTCATCACCACTCTGCGTCATCCCTTGCTTGTGGCCAAAGCAGCAGCCTCGATCGACCGCTTGTCAAATCAGCGCCTGGTGCTAGGTATCGCCACGGGTGATCGGCCAACAGAGTTCCCGGCCTTCGGTCAGACAATGGATGCGCGAGCCACGTTGTTCCAAGAAGCATTGACTGTGTTGCGTCAAGCCTGGCGTGAGGACTTCCCGGAAATCTCCACGCCCCGAGTGAACTTGTCGGGTGCAGATACGCTGCCGAAACCGGCGTTGAGAGACATTCCCGTGATGGTGACTGGTCATTCACGCCAGTCGGTCGAATGGATTGCCGAGCATGGGGATGGCTGGCTTTACTATCCCCAAAATATCGCGCAGCAAGCCATGACAATCAAGAATTGGCGGTCGCTGACACCAAGATTCAAACCCTTCACGCAATCCTTCTATATTGACCTGTCGGAGAATCCCGATGAACCCCCGTCGCCCATCTTCCTCGGGTTTCGGGCTGGTCACCGATTCTTTACTGACTACTTCAGCCGCTTGCGCGATATTGGGGTTAATCATATTGGCCTCAACCTGAAATACGCGACACGTCCGGCGCATGAGATTGTTCAGGAACTTGGCGAGCATGTCGTACCGCACTTTCCGGCGCACGCTACTGCCCATTTGGAGGAGGCGCAGGATGCTGCACGGTCATAAAATTTTTGCCTGGGATCTCGCTTTTACTTCTTCGGCTGGTACCTATGCCTTCGATGTCCAATGCGAAATGCTGGCTGACATCGGTTATGACGGCCTGACCTATGCCGTCTGGTCAGGGAGCCGATGGGAAACCGCAAAGCGTCTATCCACCGTGAAAGATCGTTTCGGTTTGGAGGTCTTTAGCGTGTATGTGGTGATCGACCTGGATCAGGGCCCACAGCATCCCATCAACGCAGGACTCTTGCGGATGCTTGAGGAGATGGAAGGCGTGAAGGCTGTCAATCTTGGAATCAGGACGGCAGGCCACGGTTCAAATCATCGAAAGGCACCGGACGACAAGGTATTGCAGGACTTCCTTGGTCGGGCACTTGAGATTTGCGCACGGCGCGGAATTGACATCCTGCTGTATTTTCATCTGGGCTTCTGGATGGATCATTACTCCATTGCGGCACAGATCTGCTCGGTCGTGAACCATCCGAATCTCGGCATCGTGTTTCCAAGCTATCACTGGTATGGCTACGAAACCAATGCAGGCAGCCCGACGGAGGGCTATCAGGCAGTAGACCCGACGCCAGCGTTAATGGCGTCAACACCCTTCATGCGGGAATTGACTCTCAGCGGCGCAACCCGCAGCCCACTTGGCTGGAGTCGTATTGCCACTTTCGAGGCGCTCGATGCAGGAGAACTCGACAACTTCGCACTTCTTGGACTTGCCAAGTCGTTCGGTTATACCGGCCCCGTCGGCTATGACGGCACATTGGTCGGGGGGAATCCATACAGCACGCTCAAACGCTCCTATGACGCGATGGACGAGATGTTGGGTTTGCTGACAAAGCACCCTGGTTGGGCCAAGCGTGAAACGCACCCGTAACCTATGATTGAGCACACCTACATGTCCCAACACCCTTTGATTGCTGCCCAATTGAGGCAGGCGATGCGCGGCGTGGCCTCCACGGTGACGCTAATCACGTCGATCGCTCCCGATGGCCACGGACACGTAATGATCGCCAGTTCATTCACATCAGTCTCACTGGAGCCGCCCACGGTTCTAGTGTGCATTGGTCAGCAAACCCGTATCCATGGGCCGCTGCTGGCTGCTCGACGATTCTGCATCAATGTACTCCGCGCAGAACAGGAGGTACTTGCGGTGCACTGCCGTAGCGCCACGGGGACCGACCGTTTCGATCATGAAGCCTGGCGATTTGATGAAGTCAATGGGTTGCCCTATCTGCAAGGGGCGCAGGCTTCGCTGTTCTGTGAGCTGATTGAACACCATGCAGTCGGCACCCACTCGGTAATGCTGGCCAGTGTCGAGCGTGTGCTCACATCTGCATATGCCGATCCACTCGTCTATCTGGATGGCCGCTTCCGGGCCATAGATCCAACCCGTTGAAGATATGCAGCGAAGAATTTCACAACTGCCTCGGCATATCTCTAGACAGCCTGCCGGGTTATGTGGCTGAGACTCTTCGAGCATTAGCCAATGCCCATTCCCCGCTGCCGTCCGATTTCCCACGCCACGCCGCCACCGCTCACCGTCGCGGCAAGTTGCTGCCCCAGTCGCTGTTCAATCACGGGTTTCCACGGCACCAGCGAGAAGCCCAAGCCATCATCGAGCATCGCGTACCGCCCACTGGCGAGCATGACGTTGCGGCGATAGATGCCGGCCACACGCTGGCCGTCTGTCACGGGCCGGTGCTCCAGGCCGGTTTCAGCGGCAATGTCCTTGGCGACCTGTGACAGCTCCCGGCTGCGCAGCGTGTCCAACAGGTTGCGCGCCAGAATCACGCGCTGTCCGCGTCGCTCGGCCAGACCCTGTTCGGCCAGGAAGTCGGCGCGCTGCTGCATCGCCTGTTTGGCCTCTGCACCAAAGCCCAGATCACCCAGGCCCGAGCCGCCAATCAACTGCTGGTCGAGCCAGGTGGCCCCGATGACGCGCACCTGTCGCTCGATGGGCAGGTGCGATTTCAACTCCACGGCCACGCCGCCCAGACGCTGCGCGTCGTAGCGCCGGCCCTGCTCGGGAAGGTCGCCAGGCACCTTCCATAACCCCTCGGCCATGCGCTCCACGATGCCGGCCCGGCGCAGGGCTTCCAACCTGCGGACATGAGCTGTCACGACCTCTTGCGGGTCACGGCCGGGGACGGCCGGGCCCTGTGCCACCGCCAGGTGGTGATCGGTGCGGTACAGGCCATCGCTCGCCAGCGCGGCGATGTTCCTGTCGGCCGCGCGCACGTCGGCCGATCCCTTCACCTCCACCACGGCCCCGGCCGGGTAGTTCGCCAGCTCGTCGCGGGTGTTGAGCGCGACGTAATGGGCCTTGCCGTCCACGCCGTCGATGACCAGATAGCCTCGGTCGCGCAGCTCGTCGGCCAGCCCCTTCGCTGCAACGCGCCCGAGGATGGTTCGGCCATCGTCTCCCGGCTCGAACACCGCCAGTTCGCGCGGCTCGCCGCGCATGGCCCGCTGCATGGTGCGGATGATGTCGCCACGTTCGCCAAGGGCGCGCAGGGTCTTTTCCGCATCCGCATGGACGGCCCAGGTGCCGGGCTGCGTATCGTCGGCCAGGCCCAGGCGCTGCAAGCGTTGCAGGCGGCCGATCAGCAGCAGGCGCTGGCGTTGCAGCCGGGGTTCGTTGAAGCGTTCGATCTGCACCCGGCCATCCTCGCCGGCCTCGCGTTGCAGGGTGCGGTCGAGGCTCGTCCAGCGCTCCTGTTCCACCTCGCGCTGCAAGGTCTGCTGGATCTCCAGTTCGGTGCGCGGCCCCAGCCATTCGGTCGCCAGTTCGGCGGCGCGATGGCGGAAGCCGTGGGCGATGTAGTCGCCGGCGATGATGAGGTCTTTGCCGGTGTCGTCACGTCCGAGCACGATCAGGTGGGTGTGCGGGTTATCGGTGTTCCAGTGATCGACCGCCACCCAATCCAGCCGCGTGCCCAGGTCGGCTTCCATGCGGTCCACCAGATGCCGGGTGTAGGTGCGAAGGTCGTCCAGTTCGGCGCCGTCCTCGGGCGAGACGATGAAGCGGAAATGGTGCCGGTCGTCGGCGGCCCGCTCCTTGAAGGCGTCAAGGTCGGCTTCGTCGGTCTGCGGCCCGTAGGCCCGGCCCGGTTCGCCGTCGCGGCCCGCGCCGTCGCGCTCGATGTAGCGCAGGTGCTTGGCGAGCGATTGCGGGCTGGCACGCTGGTGATTGACCAGCAGCGTCTTGATGGTCACGCGCCGCGACATGGGCGTCAGCTTCGCGCCCGCGAAACGCGCCGCCGTGTGGCCGCGCCCCAGGCGTGAACCAGGCCGCTGGCCGGCGCGTGCGCCGCCGCCGGCTGCGGAATGACGCATCGAGGACTTGCCGCCGCTGGCCTTGCCCGCCTGCTTGAGCACCTTGGAAACGAAGCTCTGGCCCTGGCCCTTGCCCCGGTTCTTCGGGGCTCTGGGGCGCACGCGGAAATCGTCGTCGCGGCGGTCGGTCATGGCTGCGCTCCTCGCAAGCTACGGCGTGTCCTGTCGTGCAAAGCACGCGGACATGCCTGCATTGGCGCGACCCTCGCGCCCCAAGCGGCACGGCGGCAAAGCCGCTGCGTGCCGCACCACCCCCACGTGCAGACTGGCTTTCGACGCGGCCCGGTGCCGCGTCCTTTTGTCTTGCCTTCCGCCTTTGCCCCTCGCTGACGCTCCGGGCAGCGGCGGCCCGGCGGCGTTGCTGCGCGAGCAGCCAGCGCGCCGGCGAACGCAGCGACGGCCAAAGGCCGGGCGCATTCGAGGCAAGACGCCTGCACATGGGAAGGCAGCGCGAAGTGCGGCGCCCGATACGTAGGATCGGCGCTCGCACGGCACGCGCGACGACATGAGGAAAGCCACGGGATCGGCACGCCCGATGGCACGACAAGATGCACGGCAACGTGCAGTGAGTCGGCGGCCATCATGGGTGGGCCTCCAGCCAGATCGGGCGCGCGACGCCGATCACGGCAGATGCGCTGACCGGCCCGAAATACCGGCTGTCGAACGACGCCGGATTGGTCACACTGAGAAGGAACAGTTCGCCAGGCCGAAGCTGCCGGCACTGCGGCCAGGATGGCAGCGGGCGGCCCAGCCGGTCGGCGGGCCGAACGGCAGCCACCGGCACGCCGTCGATCCACACCAGCGCATCGAAAACGCAAACGTGCTGCGGCGCGACTGCGCCTACACGTTTGAGCAGCGGCACGCGCACCGGCAGATAGCCGCGCTGCGCAGCGAGTGCGGCGGCCGTGGTCGGCAGCGGCACCAGCACGATGCTGTCCACGGACAAGGGACGTGGCAGCGAGGCGGTGCGTGGGTCGAACGGGTCGATGCGATACCAGCCGACCGCCACGCTGTCGGACGGGTTGTAGATCAGGCGCGGCAGCGGATGAACGAAGGACGCCCAGGCCAGCGCAGCGAGGCCGCAGGCGGCGAGGCCCGCGAGCACGATGCGAGCGCGCAAGCGTGAGCGGGTGTGCGAGCGAGGACGCGGCGCAGTGCCGCCAGTGGAAACGGCGGTCATGGCAGCGCCCTCCCGGTCAGCCAGGCGGCGTGCCGCTCGGTGGTGTATTCGGGCAGCGGCAGGCGCGCAGCAAGCCGGTTGGCGAGCGTGCGCCAGTACGCGGGCGAGACGGCGATGGCTGCGATGCCCAGCGCCTCGATGGCGTCGATGCGCTCCAGCACGGCGCGCACTTGCCCGTCGCCCTCGGCGTGCAGCAGCAGGCGCGCGCCCGGCTGCACGCCGGGGATGCGCTGCGCGCCGTCCAGCGGCGTGCAAGCCTGCATCACCATGAGCTGCCAGCGCACGGTGCCGAAATCGTTGGACTGCCAGCGCACGCGGCAGAACACCGCACCCGGCAGGAACACCGCGCTACGCCGCCAGCGGTCGAGCTGGTGCGTGCGCGCGGGTTCGCCGAAGCGCAGGTAGAGCTTGAAACGGGCCTCGATGTAGGCCAGCGCCACGCGCGTCAGCGGCGCGCTGGCGGGCTGGCCGGAAGGCGCGCTGAATGATGGCTGTGGCGCAGCCGTGGCCGCGCCAGCGGCAGGCGCGGCAGCAGGTGCAGTGGATGCGGTCATGGTGTGTTCTCCCTGCGGTTCTCGGAAAACTCCCGCTCCAGCAGGCCGCGCAGCAGGTCGGCCACGGTCACGCCTTGCGTGAAGGCCGATACCTTGATGCGCGCCCGCATGGCGGGCGTGATGTCGAGCGTGAGGCGGGCGGTGTAGAGGTCGCCCTTGCCCAGCGCATCGGCGTCGCCTTGCCGAATCCACGCTTCAGCGTGCGGATTCGCGGGCGGACGCGCGCCTATGCCGACGCGCTTTGCTGCGCGCTTGCCGTTCGGTGGTGGCTTCGCTGTCATGTCGTCCACCGCAGCAGTTCGTCCACCAGGACGGTGATTTCACGGGCGGCGGCGCTGTCCGGTGCCGTCTCGCGTGCAAGCCGGCCAGCGGCCACGCTGTCGGCGAACACGATGCGCTGATGCACTTCCGCGCGCAGCGCAGGAAGCGGCTGGTCGGCGAGCGCCTGGCGTGCTTCGCGCCCGATCACGGTGGTACTGACACGCCGGTTGATGACGAAGGCCGCGCGCAGCGCAGGCCGAAAGACTTGCGCCTCGCGGATCAGCGCCACCATCTCGGCGCTGGCCCACAAGTCGTAGGGGCTGGGTTGCACCGGGATCAGCACGCGCTCGGCCGCCAGCAGCGCGGAGCGCGCCAAGGCGGCGATGCGCGGCGGGCCGTCGATGACGACGTGATCGGCGCGGCGTGCCAGCTCTGGCGCTTCCTGATGCAGCGTCTCGCGTGCGAGGCCCACGGCGCTGAACAGCCGTGGCAAGCCTTGCTGGCTTCTGCGTTGCGTCCAGTCCAGTGATGAACCCTGCGGGTCGGCGTCCAGCAGCACGACGTGCTGGCCGCGCATTGCCAGTTCGCCAGCGATGTGGGTGGCGAGCGTGGTCTTGCCCACGCCGCCTTTCTGGTTGAGTAGCGCGACGATCATGGCTTGGCCCTCCATGTTGGAAAGCCCGGCTGTTGCTGCTGCGTTGATGGCCGCGTGGCGGTTATCCACCGCAGCGGCGTTTCCCTACTAAAAGTTAGAGAAATTAAGTTAGGGAAGTTAGAGGGCGCGCAAACCCAGTGCTGGCGCGGGTTTGCGGCCGATTTTGTTGCCTGATAGCACGATAGTTCGTTGCCTGATAGCACGATACTTCTGTTGCCTGATAGCACGAGTCCGTCCACAGGCTCTCCCGCACTTATCCCCGTGCCGTGGACGGCACGGGCCGGAACGTGAGCAGCGGCGACGAAAGCCCGGATACGTGCTCGATGCCCAAGTGGTAGCCGGGCAAGGACTGCCGCGCGACCAATGCCCGCAGGTCGGCGGCGAAGTCGTAGTAGCGCGCCACGCTGCCCGATTTGCGGTACAGGTGCTGAAAGTCGAACTGCCAGCCGTGTTCCTGCCTGCCGCCGTGCTTGCGCACCAGGCGGTACAGCCACCGCTCGATGCCGCCGGTCAATCGGAAATACGCCGGGTCGATGGTCAGCACCAGGGCGGCGTCGATCACGCCCGCATAGAACCAGTCCGGCAGGATCAGCTCGATGCCCAGCGGCGTGCCGCTGGCATCGGCCAG
This sequence comes from Pseudomonas sp. NBRC 111119, assembly GCF_001320125.1. NCBI lineage: Bacteria > Pseudomonadati > Pseudomonadota > Gammaproteobacteria > Pseudomonadales > Pseudomonadaceae > Pseudomonas > Pseudomonas sp. NBRC 111119. The sequence continues at coordinate 191,555 of NZ_BCAV01000007.1, read as the reverse complement.
TTCCTTCCATTCGTTGATCCATGAGAACCGATGCAGGCGCCGGCCTGTCGTCTCGCGGATGGACGTGGCCACGGTGGTCGATTGCAGGCGATCCAAGGCCGCTTTGAGGCGCTGGTAGTCGCGCAGCGACGTGCCGCGCCCGATGAAGCGCAGGATCTCGTAGGGCGTGGCCTGCATCAGCCGCGACGGGCGCAGGCCCGCGTCGCGCGCTTCCACGATCTGGCTGGCGGCCCAGATCAGAATGTCGGCATCCCAAATCGTGGCGATGCCGTGCTCGGCTGTGCCCTCCACGCGGATCGTGACGTTGCCGGCCCGGAAGTCGATTGGCGCAACGCGCCGAGACTTCGCCAGCGAGAAGAACGGAAAGGCCATCAAGTCCTGGCTGTCGCGCGGCGCCATGTCGCCCGGCAAGGCGCGGAACAGGTCGAGCTGTTCGCGCTCTTGCATCGGCCGCTGCCGCACGGGCAGCGCGGGGCTGGACATGACGATGGCCTGACGCGCGCCAGCGATCAGCGCGCACGGCTGTCCGCCGAGTGGTGCTCGGCGTACTCGGGATCGGAAGTCGTCTCGAAGCTGCGGTCGGCGGCCCAAGCATCGAGGTCGGCCACGGCGTACATGACGCGCCGGCCGAACTTGCGAAAGCGTGGGCCGCCGCCGATCACGCGCTGCTTTTCCAGCGTGCGCGGCGACAGGCGCAGGTACTCGGCGGCTTCGTCGTTGGTGAGGTAACGCTGCGGCTGCGCGGCAGCGGTCGAGACAGTGGCGGCAGGCCGCAAGGGAGCGGGACGCATGGTGTGAACCTCCATCGGTTGAAAACGACCAGCCACACAGCGCGACCGGATGGAGGCAGTCTCAAGAAGCGAGGGGTTTTCGATCAGGGACGTTTTGCGTCGGCTGCAAAACGTCCCTTCTCAAGCGGCGCAAGCTGTGCTAGGCGGCGATAGCCGCCGCGCATCAGCGCATCGCCGCGCCGTACCAGACGGCGCACGCGGGCGCGCAGATCACCGTCGGCGTGCCAGTCGGCCGCCACGGCATCGGCGCCGAACAGCCCTTCGGCGATTTCGCGCAAGGACGCGCCCGCCAGGGCTGCGTCGAGCGCCTGCAAGGTGTGCAGTTCCAGCAGCGCGGCGAGTGTCGGCCGGGGCTTCGTATCGGCCATGTCGGAGCTGGGCAGATGCCCATGCACCGGCGCGGCAGCGCCGCCGCGGTGGGCATAGGCGACAGCCATGCCGTCCTCCAGGCCGGGCGCCAGCACGAAGCGCACGCATCGGCCAGGGCTGCGCGCGATCAGCGCCAGCCCTTTGCCGTCATGCAGCAGTTGCTTGTGCCCAGGGATGTGCCAGAACGCAAAGACCGCCGCATCGAGCGGCGGGTCGGCGTCGGGATAGAGCTGCACCACGGCAGCGTGGCCGGGCAGCCAGGCTGGATGCGCGTCGCGCACATCCAGCACCGGGTCTTCCAGAAGGCGCAAGCCCCAGCGATGCGCCGCGTCCTGTGCCGCCTGCGGCCGGCGATGACGGCGCAGCCAGTCGAGCCGGTAGTCGGGATGCCTGCGCAGGTATTCCCAGGCGAGCGCGAGGTCGTCCAAATGCAGCGCGTACAGGTACGCGGCAGTCGGATACCAAGGCTCGGCGCTGCGATCGACCATGACGCAACCTCCCTGCGAACAGGACTGGCCGCCACGGAAGAACTACGCGCTACATCGGTATCGTCAGAACGTCATGGGTTAAAAAAGATGGATGGACCTGTCAAGACCGATTGGCTCCGACGCGTTGCGGTAGTCGTCTCAATGGCGGGGCAGCGGCGCCCCAGCCGTGGGACGCCGTATCGTCCAGCCTGCCGCAGCCCGCGCGGGGCATCATGTCTATTTGGATCAGACTGGCGTGGGTATGCCGCAATAATCCCGATTGAGACTTGCCCGGTATGACAAAAGACTGAAAAAGTCACAGTCGGCGGTGGTCAATCTGGAATGGCCCCGTCTCGCTCGGCTAGGCGGGTGTACTCCGACAGCGTGCGCGTGGGCCGGAAATAGAGGTCGCGCAGTACGGGCTGCTGGCGCGGCCCGACGATGCCGGCCAGCTCGGACAGCTTGACGGTGCCCTGCGCGGGCATCCCGATCCCCAGGTCGATAAGGCCCCAAGCGGTGTCGCCATCGGCGGGATCGAGCGCCGCCAGCAGCCAAGTCACATGCGCGTCGGGCGTGAACAGCCGCACCACGGGCACCGGGTCGATGGCCCGGCCAGCGGCACGGGCCTCGCCGTTGGCGAGCAGTTGCGCGCGCTCTGGGTCGGTGGCGAGTGGCTGGGGCATGGTCGGTAATCCCACGAATCCAATGATGCACGGATGCGGTTTCGCGCCAAAGCGCAGAACTGCCGAGCCGGATTTGTGCCTTCGTGCGCAAGCACGGACGCGGTTCCGTGGCTTTGCTGGAACCCGCCGATGCGGATTTCCGTAAAGGCACAAAAACGGATAGCAACACCAAATGAACACTATAGATTGTAGTCCTATAGGGCGCAATGGGCTGTCATCTTGGTTTTTTGAGGGAAACCATAGGTGGCGGCTGGGTATTCATTGGCAAAGGCGTTGAAGACGGTCAGAAAGGCGCGTGGCTTGAGCCAGGAAGCCTTCTCTGACGTGTCCAGCCGCACCTATATGAGTACCCTCGAACGCGATCTGAAAAGCCCGACCTTCTACAAGCTGGCGGAGTTGTGCGAGGTGATGGAGATCCACCCGCTCACGCTGCTGACGCTGGCCTATGCGGGCAACAGCCCGAGCAAGGCCGACGAGCTGCTGGCGCAGGTGCGCCAGGAGCTAGAGGCGGTGTTGAGCGAACGCGACGCGGCGAAGCCGCGTGCGTGATGCGGTGATGTGCTGCGATCAGCAGCACAGCGCCCCGCCGCGATGGGCGGGGCGCTGTGGCGGTCACGCCGCCTGGGGCTTGCTGCGCGACCAGATCAGGTCGTGCGTGCCGTCCTCGCCTTCGATCAGGCGGGCATAGACCGGCGCCGGGAACGAAGGATCGTCAATGCTCACGGACTTGTAATCCCGCCCGGCCTCGCTTTTCTTGTTCCATGCCGCGCCGATGTCGTGACCGGCGGCCTGGAGCCGGAAGTCGGGAGCGTTCTCGCTGCTGCCCTTGTCGTTGGGAACCAGTTTGACCTTGACATTGAGCGTCAGGGTGCGAAGCGTGCCGGTGAAGCCGTCTTTGTCTGCGGTGAAGGTGCCGATGTTGGCCATGATGTTTTCTCCTGTCGGTTGAACAAGGTTCGCGCCCATCGCGTCCTTGTTGTGATCCGGCTGGCGGGAGACGGGCTGGCTGCACCGCTTGCGGTCGAAACGCAGTGGAGAACCGGAAGGCGAAAAGAATTTGCTGCGCGAGGAAGCCGCGCAGCGGCGGGGAAATTGTTTTCGCCGGACGGTTGCAGTCATGAAGCCCGAGGCGCAGCCGCGCCACCGCCAGGATTCACAACGAGACAAGGACGCCTTGGGCCGAACCGCTCCGAAAGGAGATGGGGCCGGCTCGGCATCCCCGCATGAAGGCTGCTCCGGCTCGCCCGCTGACGCGGGCCAGGTCAACCACCCGACGACAGGCGAGAACGCCCCTGCCGCACCTTGCGGTGCCGGTCTTGAGGCGTGGTGTGGAAGCTCCATAGCGATGTCGGGCGGGTTGTCCGTGAACCGTCCTTCGTGACGTGACAGGCAGGAACCGCCAGCGTTGAGGACCGCACGCATTTGCACAACCCGCCGCAGCAAGCGCCAGCGTGTTCGCCGGCACGCCGTCCATCGCGGCGGGGCGCTGGCCGAGCCGATCCGGCGCAGCCGGTTCGGCGGCATCAAGGGGCGCCAAGCATTGCGCGGCGGGGGATAGCCCGCAGGGCTTTCCCCTGGACATAAGCGTAGCGCGCAGGTATGGGCCGGGCGAATGCTCGGCTGCTCTAACGCCGCCGCCTGAGCCACCGCGAAGGCGGCGGCGTTCTGATTCGGCTGTTGGCCTTGAACACCGGGCGCGGCCACCGCCGCGCCCGGATTTTCTTTTCACCGCGCCCAGGGCGGAACGGCCTGGGCGCGGTGCTGTTCGGGTTATTCCTTCGTCTCGATGAGCCACCACACGGCACGCGGCAAGGCGCGGCCCGTGATGGGGTGAATGTCGGTGAGGTCGGCGCGGGCTGACCAGCCCGAGGGCGGACGGTAGCCGCGCACGTCGCCGTCGCCGTGCCAGCGGCGGGCGCGTACCACGCCGGGGGCATAGATCGCCGCCATGCGTGGGCGGCTGGTGGTAGTGCGGGTCATGGGGCGTTTTCCTTCCAGCGAAGCGCCCCGGTCGAGGCCGGGGCGCTTGCTGTCGGCGCGGGTCAAGCGGCCAGCGCCACGGCGGGTTCATCCGCCATTGCCTCGGAATCCTCCGGGGCGTCGTCCTGCTCCTGCGGTTCTGCCTGCGGTTCTGCCTGCGTGGCTGCCTGCGTGCCTTCGGCCTTGAAGATGGCAGGCATCCAGCCTGTGCCGTTCGCCAGCCGCTCGGCTTCGCTGGCAATGTCGGCCTTCTTCAACTTCGCCAGCCGGGAAACCTGCTCTGGCGCGTACTCGCCCACGGCTTGCAGGATGGCGGCCTTGGGAACGTGCTGGAAGTAGCCTTCCGCGCTCGGCTGCCACCATGCTGCCATGTCGAGGCCCACGGCCTGCGCCAGTTCCTCGCCGGGCTGGCGCAGCATGGCGCGAGGCGTCACCACGTCCACCGTGGAAGCCACGCACACGGCCAGCAGCCGCACCAGTTCGTCTTGCGGCTTTGCCAGCAGCGCGGCGAACAGTTCGGCGCTGTCCTGCGGCAAGCCTTCACCGGCCACTTGTTGCAGTTCGCGCAGCGCCACGGCGGCGGGCGATTCCGGCCAGTCCGGGGCCATGCCTTCCAGCCGGTCTTGCATTTTCAGGCTCACGCCCAGCGGCAAGTCGTGGCCGTAGCGGCTTTCCTGCAAGACGGTCTGCACCATGCCATGCACCAGCGCGGCCAGCGCCACTTGCGGATGCCGGGCGACTTCGATTTGCAGCGCGGCGGTGCGGTGGGCGCTCAACCGTTGCGCCAGCCGGTCGGACATGGCGGCGGTCTTTGGCTGCCCGTCGCCGTCGCCGTCTCCGTCCTCGCCTTCGTCGTCGTTCCCGGCATCCTCGCCGCTGAAACCTTGGCGCAGGCGTTCCAGCGTGCGCAGCGCCTTGGCCTCGGCCTCGCGCATCAGCCCGCGATGAATCACGGCCTGCCCGTTGCGGTCGATGGTGACGATGGCACCGGCTGCGGCCTTCGCGGTCGGGCTGTAGTCCTGCAAGCCATCTTCCAGCGCCTGCAACTGCTCGCCCACGGCTTCGCCTTCCTCTTGCAGTGCATCGGCCTTGTCCTCGTCCTCGGCGTCCAGCGCGTCATCCACGGCTGCGGCCAGTTCCTGCATCTTGGATTGCAGCTTCTCGATGCGCTGCGCTTCGCGCTTGGTCGGCTCGCGCCGCTCCCTCGGCGCACGTTGGAAAGCGTGCAGGTCAGCATGGGTCACGCCCGGCGTGGCATCCACCCATGCCCAGCCTTCGGCCTTCACCTGGGCGGCCATGCCCGCCAGCCGGTCTTGCGCCAGCCTGTCCAGCAGCGCGGCATCGGTCAGATACACGCCCGCGTCACCTTCGGCGAACAGATCACGGCGCACGCCACCGCCTGCGGCTTCATAGGTGTCCAGCCCGACGAAGTGCACCAGCGGATGCCGGTAGGCGTCGATTTCCCGCTCGGTGAGGCGGTCGCGCAGCGCGGACGGCTGGCGCTGCCACGTCGGCGCATCGTAGAAGGCGGCTTCCTGCGCGGCGTGGTCGTCGGTGATGGCAAGGGCCATCAACTGGTCAAGGCTTACGGCTTCGGCGCGGTAGTCGGCCAGCAGCCGGGGCGAGACGTTCGCCAGCTTCAAGCGGCGCTGCACCACCAGCGGGGACACGCTGAAATCGGCGGCTATGTCCTCGATGGGTCGGCCTTCGGCCACCAGCGCGGCGAATGCCTCGAACTGGTCTGCGGGGTGCATGGCTTCGCGCTGCACGTTCTCGGTCAGGCTGGCGGTGCGCGCCGTGCCATCGGCCACCAGCAGGCAAGGCACCTCCCATTCCTTGCTGATGCGGTGCTTCTTCGCCAGCAGCTTCAACGCGGCCAGCCTGCGGCCACCGGCCACGACTTCGTAATGTTCGCCATCGGCGGCGGCAATCACGATCAAGTTTTGCAGCAGGCCCACGCGCTGGATGCTCGCGGCCAGTTCGGGGATGGACATGCGCGGGGTCTTGCGCACGTTGCGGCCCGTGGGGCGCAGCACCAGCCGCGACAGCGGAACCAGAATCAGGTTCTTGGTCGGGTCGGCGGCTTCCAGCGGGATAGCGGCGGCGGCATTGACGGCGCGGGCTTCGGTGTAGGTGGTTGCGTTCATGGTGATAACTCCTAACGGTTCAGGGATGCAGCAGCGAAAGAAGCGGCAAGGGCTGCTGCCTGCCCCTGCCGCGTGGGGAATCAGGCTTTCAACTGGCGCAGGCCATCGGCCAGCATCCAGAGGGCGCGATTGAGGCGCACATCGGAATCAATGCCCTGCACGGGGCGGGTCTGCTGGCGGCGTCCGTTGGCGCTGCGGCCATGCAATCCGCCTTTGGTCAGGTTTTCTTGCGTGCGGTTGAACACGCTCCACAAGTCCGGGCGGCGGTCGTCGAACCGGCGCGGCATCAGGATTTGCGATTCGGTGATGGGCGCGGGCTTGTTGTCGGTGGGGTCGTACTTGAGGGCCAGCGCGGCGCGGGCGAATACTTCGGCCTCGCCTTCGTCCAGCGTGATCGCACGCATGGCATCGCGGGAATCCTTCACCCGGTCGAAGCCGCGCAAGACTTCGTAAGCGCCTTCGATGACATGCCCGGAAACGTCGCCCTTGTGGGGTACGCGCACATCGGCCACGGTGTCGCCACACACCAGCCCATTGCTGCACACGAACCGGAACATGCCCGCGAGCATCTGATAGCTGCTCGTGCCATCGTGCGAGTTCAACAACACGATTTCATTGGCCTCCGCGCCGTTGATCTGGCTGGCGTGGCGCAGGCGCAGCATGTGTTTCGTATGCTCGCGCTTGCCTTCATCGCGCACGCGGGTTTGCGTCACCAAGAAGGGCTGGAACCCTTCTTTGCGAAGCTCGGCCAGCACGGCGGCGGTGGGGATATAGGCGTACCGCTGCGAACGGCTTTCATGCGGCGCGTCCGCGAAGATGGACGGCGCTACGCGGTGAATCTGGTCATCGGACAGCGGGTAGTCGCTGCGCAGCGAGGGGGAGCGGGAAGCGAAGCGGGATGCGAGTTGCATTTCATTTCTCCTGACAAAGAAAAAAGGGTTTGCTGTTCACCGCACACCGGATTCCTAGATTCGGAGCCCAGCCTTTCGGCTGTTTGGTGCGGTCGGCGAGAGGAACCCGGTTGGCCCTGTTGCCACCGTCTTCCTGAGTTCATCGCCCGCGACGGTCAGGAGCGCGCGGACGGGGGCCGTCAAGGAAACAAGCGCAGGGGGTGGTGCGGCCCGCAGGCGTAGCCGAGGACACGGCCCTGCGCGCCTTGATGGCACGCGGGAGCGGGCTACAGTCGCGGACAAGGTGATGAAGTCAGGGGAGACGGCTGGACATGGCAACGGCCTTCCCCTTGCGCTGACTGCACGGCAAGCGAAGCGCGCAGGCCCGGATCTGGAAGCCGGGCCGAAGGCGTCAGCCGAGCGGAGCGAGGGAACGATGGAAGCCCGACAGGGGCGAGACGCCGCAGGCGGCTCGATGCGCTACGCGCACGACAGCGCGACCGGCCATGTTTCTTGGCCGGGGACGCCCAGCCTTCAAGGTTCGATGAGCACCAGGCGCACTACGCCCCACGCATCGGGAAGCGGGTTCTGCTGTGGCTGCGGATTTCTGGCCGAGCCGACGCAGCCGGTTCGGCGGTCTTTAGGGGTGCCAAGCATCGCGCGGTGGGGATAGCCCGCAGGGCTTTCCCCTAGAGGCAAGCGAAGCGCGCAGCGCCCCGGAAGGGGCGCGAAGGCATCAGGCCGAGCCATCAGGACGCAGGCTGGATTCCGCAACCGGCATCCACGGCGATGCCGAGTCCAGCAGGTAGCGCGCACCGCGGGCGTACATACCTGAAAGCCCGGTGGGCTGATAGAACCCGGTGACGCGGAGCCGGAACTGTGCGCCGTACTCGTTGGTGAAGATCACCGCGTCGCCGATCTTGAAGCGCAGCGGCTGGCCGTTTTCCGGCGCGAACGGCTTGAGCGCATCGTGCTGCGCGGTGATTTCGATGATGTAGTCGTGATGGCTGCTCATGGCATTGATCTCCTGTGATGGTCGAGAAAGCGCAAGGAGCGCCTTGCGGCGCTCCAGGTGCGAGGTCAGAGAACGATCCGCCCAGCCAGCCGCGCATCGCGCGCATAGCCGCTCAACCGCTTCTCGGCCCGGAAATACAGGTCACGCTCGATCGGCAGGCCCAGCCCGCCGCGCACGGTCGCCAGCTCGTTCAAGCTGACCCAGCCGATTTCCGGCTCGCCCAGGCCCAGGTCGAAAAGACCAAAGGCGTGGTCATGGTTGTCGGGATCAATCTCGGTCAGCAGCCAGGTCGCGCCACCGTCCGGCGTGAACAGCTTGACCACCGGGGCCGGATCGAAGTCCGGGTTCTCCAGCGATGCGCGGCCGTTGGCCTGCAGCACGATGCGCTGCTCGGCAGTGATGAGTGCGTTGTTCATGGTGAACTCCTGAAAGGTTGCCGGGCGGAATTGCCCGACCCTTCCGGGGCACGGCGCAGCGCAAGCAGTCAGGGGTCGCAGACGGCCGCCAGGACGCAAGCGCCATCGCGCGCAGCCCTTGACGGCGAGAACGCCGTGGCACGATGAAGGGGACAGCAAGACCGCCCCATACCTCCATGCAGGCCATGAATTTCCGAAACGCTGTCTCGGAAATCCGAGGCAGCGTTTTCGCCCGGCCCGCGCCGGGCGCAGCAAAAAGGGGCCGAAGCCCCTTGGTCAGATCAAGCCGCATTCGGCAAACGATGTGGTGTCGGTGCCCGCCACGATGACGTGATCCAGCACGCGCACGTCCACCAGCCCCAGCGCCTCCTTGAGCCGCTGGGTCAGCGCCCGGTCGGCACCGCTCGGCTCGGGATTGCCGCTCGGATGGTTGTGCGAAATGATGACCGCCGCCGCATTGAGCCGCAGCGCCTCCTTGACCAGCTCGCGCGGATACACCGATGCGCCGTCGATGGTGCCGCGGAACATTTCGGCGTATTCGATCAGCCGATGTTGCGTGTCCATGAACAGCACCGCGAACACCTCATGCTCGAAGCCGGCCAGCTTGGCGCGCAGGTACTCCTTGACCGCCGCCGGCGACGTGAACGACGTACCGCGTTGCATCTTGCGCTCGATGGCCTGGCGCGCGGCCTCCAGAATCTGCTCGGCAGTCGCCAGCAGGTAGCGGCCCTGTGCGTCACGCACCATCAGCGAGGAATCGAACGAGGAAAAGGACAGTTGCGACATGATCGTGCTCCGGTTGCTCGGGCGGAATTGCCCGGAACCGTGGAGAGCACGGCGCAGCGCAAGCAGTCAGGGGTCGAGGACGGCTGCCAGGCCGCAAGCGTGCAAGCACGCGCAGCCCTTGACGGCGAAAACGCCGTGATACGGTGAAGGGAACAGCAAGACCGCCCACACCCGCCCAATGCACACACTCGCCTTTGTGCAAGCGGAGCGCGCAGGCCCGCCAGGGCCGAAGGCGTCAGGGGTCAAAGCCGGATGGCCGCGATTCGGCACGAAGCGCGGGGCGCAGCCCGCGAACCCGACGGCGGTACGCCGGGACGCCACCAAGCGGTGTTTTCCTTTCTTCTTTCTATTAATTCTATAATTGTTGTATCATCGAATAATGAATGAAGATCAAGCCGTTTCCGCCCTGAGTGCGCTGGCCCACACGCAACGACTGCGTGTATTCCGCGCCCTGGTCGTCGCCGGGCCGGAAGGACGCACGCCCAGCGTCCTCGCCGATCAGCTCGACGTGGCCCGCAATACCTTGTCCTTCCACTTGAAGGAACTGGCCCACGCTGGCCTCGTTTCCATCGAGCAGCAGGGCCGCAACCTGATCTACCGCGCCGAGTACGGTCACATGAACGGCCTGATCGGCTACCTGACCGAGCATTGCTGCCAGGGCGGCGTCTGCGAGGTTTCCGAATCCCCTAACTGCAACTGCTGACGCCATGACCGACACCACCTACAACGCACTGTTCATCTGCACGGGAAATTCGGCCCGTTCCATCCTCGCCGAAGGCTTGCTCAATGAGCTGGGCCAAGGCCGCTTCCGTGCCTGGTCGGCCGGCAGCCACCCGAAAGGCGAAGTGAATCCGCTGGCACTCGCCACGCTGGAACGCCTGCGCCTGCCGACCACGGGCTACCGCAGCAAGAGCTGGGACGAATTCGTGGTTCCCGGTGCGCCGGTGTTCGACTTCATCTTCACCGTCTGCGACAACGCCGCCGGCGAGGCGTGTCCGCTGTGGCCGGGCCAGCCCGTCTCGGCGCATTGGGGCGTGCCCGACCCGGCCGCCGTCGAAGGCACCGAGGAACAACAGCGCAAGGCGTTCATGGACGCGGCCATCACGCTGCGCCGGCGCATAGAACTGTTCCTGTCGCTGCCGCTCCAGCGCCTCGATGCCATGTCCTTGCAGCGTGAGCTGCACGACATTGGACGCAAGTGAGGCAACCATGACCGCCAGTGCATCCGCCAGCCGCGCACCGACTGTTTCCGCCATGAGCGTGTTCGAGCGATACCTGACCGTGTGGGTGCTGCTGTGCATCGTCGCCGGCATCGCGCTCGGCCAGTTCGCGCCCGGCATGTTTCAGGCCATCGGCCGCATAGAAGTCGCCCAAGTCAATCTGCCGGTCGGCGTGCTGATCTGGGTCATGGTGATCCCAATGCTGCTCAAGGTGGATTTCGGTGCGCTCGGCCAGGTCAAACAGCACTGGCGCGGCATCGGTGTGACGTTATTCGTCAACTGGGCAGTCAAGCCGTTCTCAATGGCACTGCTGGCGTGGATCTTCATTCGGCACGTCTTCGCCGAGTGGCTGCCGGCCGACCAACTCGACAGCTACGTGGCCGGCCTGATCCTGCTGGCCGCCGCGCCCTGCACGGCGATGGTGTTCGTCTGGAGCCGGCTGACCGGCGGCGACCCCGTATTCACGCTCTCGCAAGTCGCACTCAACGACACCATCATGGTGTTCGCCTTCGCGCCCATCGTTGGCCTGCTGCTCGGCCTGTCGGCCATCAGCGTACCGTGGGACACGCTACTGATCTCGGTGGCGCTTTACATCGTCATCCCGGTCATCGTCGCGCAGCTCTGGCGGCGGGCGCTGCTGCGCCGGGGCCAGGCCGCATTTGACCGCGCCCTTGAACGCATCGGCCCGCTGTCCATCGCCGCGCTGCTGCTGACGCTGGTGCTGCTGTTCGCCTTCCAGGGCCAAGCCATCCTGCAACAACCACTGATCATTGCCATGCTGGCGGTGCCGATCCTGATCCAGGTGTTCTTCAATTCCGGCTTGGCCTATTGGCTCAACCGCAAGACAGGCGAGCAACACTGCGTCGCCGGCCCGTCGGCCCTGATCGGCGCGAGCAACTTCTTCGAGTTGGCCGTGGCCGCGGCCATCAGCCTGTTCGGTTTCCATTCCGGCGCGGCGCTGGCCACCGTGGTGGGTGTGCTGATCGAGGTGCCGGTGATGCTGCTGGTGGTGCGCGTGGTCAACCGCTCGCGCCGCTGGTACGAGCGCGGCCACGCAACGAACTGAGAGAAACCCATGAGCAACATCACGATCTATCACAACCCGAACTGCGGCACCTCGCGCAATGTGCTGGCCCTGATCCGCAACAGCGGCGAGGAACCCACGGTCATTGAGTACCTGAAGACGCCACCGACGCGGGAAACGCTGGTCAAGCTGCTGGCGGACGTGGGCCTGAGCGCGCGCGAGGTGCTGCGCGAGAAAGGCACGCCCTATGCGGAGTTGGGCTTGGCCAACCCAAAATGGACGGATGATCAGTTGCTCGATGCCATCGGGCAACATCCGATCCTGATGAACCGGCCCATCGTGGTCACGCCGCTGGGCACGAAGCTGTGCCGCCCCTCGGAAACCGTGCTGGACATTCTGCCGAATCCGCAGCGCGGCGCGTTCAACAAGGAAGACGGCGAGGCGGTAGTGGATGCAAAGGGGCAGCGTGTCTGATACCCGTATCGGCCTGCCGAACCTCGATGCCACGCTGTTCCAGCAGCCGGACAAGGAACGGCTCCTGACACCCGAACGCGCCACGCACGCGCCGCGCTTCCTGCTGCTCTACGGCTCGCTGCGCGACCGCTCGTACAGCCGCCTTGCCGCCGAAGAAGCGGCGCGCATCCTGCGTGCGCTCGGCGGCGAAACACGGTTCTTCAACCCGTCGGGCCTGCCGTTGGTGGACGATGCCGGCGACGATCATTCGAAGGTAAAGGAACTGCGCGAACTGGCGCAATGGATGGAAGGCATGGTGTGGTGCTCGCCGGAGCGCCACGGCGCGATGACCGGCCTGATGAAGACGCAGATCGACTGGATTCCGCTGTCCTCCGGAGCGGTGCGCCCGACCCAGGGCAAGACGCTGGCGGTGATGCAGGTATCAGGCGGCTCGCAGTCATTCAATGCGGTCAACCAGATGCGCGTGCTGGGTCGCTGGATGCGGATGCTGACCATCCCGAACCAGTCTTCGGTCGCCAAGGCATATCAGGAGTTCGATGAAACCGGGCGCATGAAGCCCTCGGCCTATTACGACCGCATTGTGGACGTGATGGAAGAACTGATGAAGTTCACGCTGCTCACGCGCGACGCGGCACCGTATCTGGTGGATCGGTACAGCGAGCGCAAGGAAAGCGCCGAAGCGTTGTCCAAGCGCATGAAACAGGAGTCGATTTGATGCCAGAGCCAGCCACCGCAGAGCGCGACAACGCCGGGCGCGTTTTTCTGGTCTTTCTGCGGCTGGGGCTGACCTCCTTCGGCGGGCCAATCGCGCACTTGGGCTACTTCCGCACGGAGTTCGTCGAGCGTCGCCGCTGGCTGGACGATCGCAGCTACGCCGATCTGGTCGCGCTGTGCCAGTTCCTGCCGGGGCCGGCCAGCAGCCAGGTCGGCATGGCGCTTGGCTTGGGCCGTGCTGGTGGGTGGGGCGCACTGGCGGCTTGGGTCGGATTCACGTTGCCCTCAGCGCTCGTACTGATCCTGTTCGCCTACGGCATTTCCGAATACCACCCGCTCGCTGAAGCCGGTTGGGTGCATGGCTTGAAAGTGGTTGCCGTCGCCGTGGTGGCGCAAGCGGTGTGGGGCATGGCGAAAACGCTGTGCCCCGACCGGCCCCGCGCCGCGCTAGCGATCCTGGCCGCGTTGCTGACACTATTGCTGCCGTCGGCCTGGGTGCAAGTCGCGGCCATCGTCATGACGGGCCTGATCGGTCGCTGGTGGCTGCAACTGCCGCCGCTGCCGGCAGCGCATCTGGCCTCGTATGCGGTGTCGCGCCGTACTGGCGCGATAGCGTTGGGCTTGCTGGCCGCGTTGCTGCTCGGTCTGCCGTTGTGGGCGGCGGCCAGCGGCTCGACGATGGCTGCGCTGATCGACGGCTTCTTCCGCGCCGGCGCACTGGTGTTCGGTGGCGGCCATGTCGTGTTGCCGCTGCTGCAAGCAGTCACCGGCTCGACCGGCGCGGTCGGCAATGCCGATTTCCTGGCCGGCTACGGTGCGGCGCAGGCCGTACCGGGGCCGCTGTTCACCTTCGCGGCCTATCTCGGCACTGTGGCCGACTGGCCCTTGCACGGCTGGCTTGGCGGGCTGGTGCTGCTGATCGTGATCTTCGTGCCAGCCTTCCTCGTGCTGATCGGCACGCTACCGTTCTGGCAGCGGTTGCGCCACCGGCCGAGCATCCAGGCTGCAATGGCGGGCATTAACGCAGGGGTGGTCGGCATCCTGCTGTCCGCGCTCTACGACCCCGTATGGACAAGCGCCATCCACGGACGCACCGATTTCGCTCTGGCCTTGGCCGCCTTCGGCCTGCTGGTCTATGGACGCTTGCCGCCGGTGCTGGTGGTTGTGCTGGCCGCCATAGCGGGGCAAATCCTGTCTGCCTGATCCTGCGCAGAATCAGGAGGGCGCTACGTCATGCACCTGGGTGTGCTGGGCATCAGGCGCATGCGGGTAGGCAAACGGGATGAGTGTGATTCGGAGCGAAACGCGGGGTGCAGCCCGCGAACCCGACGGCGGCACGACAGGACGCACAAATGCTGCTTGGCCTACTCCGTGTCCTGCGTGCGCTGTTCGATCTGTAAGCGCGCCCGCTCGGTCGCCTGCTGCAATCGTTCGCCCAACACCGCACGCGGCGGCAAGGTGGTCAGGTACTCGGCGACGTGGATGCCCGACTTGTCCAATTCCAGTAGTTCGATTTGCTCGCGCTTCTTGCCCGTGCAGAGGATGATTCCCAGCGGCGAGGCTTCTTCCGGCTCCCGCTCGTGCTTGTCCAGCCAGCGCAGATAAAGCTCCATCTGCCCCTTGTACGCTGCCTTGAACTCGCCGATCTTCAATTCGACGGCCACCAGCCGCCGCAGCTTGCGGTTGTAAAAAAGCAGGTCAAGGTGAAAATCCTCGTCGTCAATCGGGATGCGCTTCTGCCGGGCAACGAAGGAAAAGCCCGCGCCAAGCTCCAGCAGGAAGGCTTCCATTTCGCGGATGATCGCGGCTTCCAAGTCGCCTTCCTGCCAGCTATCCCGCAGGCCCAAGAAGTCGAGGATGTACGGATCGCGCATGACCAGCGCCGGGGTCATGCGCTGCGCATCGCGCAGGGTCGCCAGTTCCTGCGCGATGGTTGCTTCCGTCTTTTGGGACAGCGCCGTGCGCTCGTACAGCATCGAGTCGATGCGCTCGCGCAACGTCCGCACGCTCCAGCGTTCGGCGCTCGCCATCTGCGCGTAGTAGTCCCGCTGGAGCGGGTCTTTCAGCGGGATCAGGGCGATGAAGTGCGTCCAGCTCAATTGTCGTATCAGTGATACGACAATTCGCTCGTCCGGGTAAGCGACGGCGAACTGCACCATCCGACGCAGATTCTTGACCGAAAAACTGCTGCCGTACTCCTTCACCAGTTGCGCTGCCAAGGTCAGCACGACTTCCTCGCCGTAGTCGGCCCGCCGACCTTCCAAGACCTGCGTATGGATGCGCTGGCCGATGCGCCAGTAGAGCATCGACAGCTCGCTATTCACCGCCGAAGCGGCGCGCTTGCGCGCCGCTTCGATCAATGTCCGAATGTCGCCCAGCAGCGCCGTCGGCGCTGCGGGCGAAGGAACAGATGCTTTGCGCCTGTTCATGCGATGGCCTCCTGGGGCTGCCGCGCGCCCGTGATGGCCTGCCGCCGGCTCGCCACCAGTTCGGCCGCATCACGCACCGGCTTGTCCTCGGTGTGAACGTAGTGCATGAACATTGCCACGGTCTTGTGGCCCGTCAGCTTCATACCTACCTTGGTCGGCACGCCCGAATTGGCAATGTCGGTAGTCGAGCGATGGCGGATGCCGTGCGTACCGACATGCGGAACACCGGCGGCCTTGAGCACGCGGCACCAGCCGCCATAGTGCTCGCCAAAGGTCAGGTGCTTGGTCGGGTCGTTGGGCGACGGCAGGACGTAGGGGCAACCGTCCCGGCGCGGTGCGGTCGAGAACAGCCGATAGGCTTCCGCGCTCATGGGCTTGGAAAGGCCGCCGGTCTTGCTGTCCGGCCACACCACGCGCCGATTCTCCAGGTCGATCCAGCTCCATTCGAGCGTGCAGATTTCGGAGCGACGACCGGCAAACTCGAATTGCAGGCGGATCGCCAGCGGGATGACGTAGTTCTCCAGCCCTTCCGCCTCCAGCTTCTCCAGTTGGCGGAAGATCAGCGCCAGCTCGTCGTCCACGATGAGCCGGGTTTCCTCGCCGGGCGGATACATCGGGACGTGGCGGCACGGGTTCGTGCCGTCCGGGCGGAAGCCCCACACTTCGGCCAGGTTGAACATCTTGCGCAGCACGCCAAAGGCATTGTTCGCCTCGGCCGGCTTGTAGGCCAGCTTCTCCATCAGCCCGGCAATGTCGGGCCGCTTCACGTCCTGCACCTTCTTAGGGCCGATCAGCGGGACGATACAGCGGTCGATGACCGCCTGATAGCCGCGCTGCGTGCTGGGCTTGTTGCGCTTTTTGGAGTAGTCCTCCATGAACTTCTTGCACAACGCTTCGACCGTGGGTGCCTTGCGCGCCTCGGCCTTGGCACCGCCGGGATCGCCGCCCCGGCGAACCTCGGCCAGCCAGTCTTGCGCCATGACGCGGGCCTGCTCCACGGTCAGTTCCCCGAACAGGCCCAGCGAGGGCTTGCGAGGCTGCCCGGAGTTCGTGCGGTACTGGAGCATGAACACCCGGCGGCCCTTCGGGGTAATCTTGCAGAGGAAGCCGGGCACAACGGTATCCCGTAGTTCGATGTCCTTCGCCTGGGGTTGCGCAGACTCTACGGCGGTCTTGGTGAGCTTGATTTTTGCCATGATGACTCCTTGGAACGACCCGGATTCCAAGAGCCAGATAGGAGCGGCGCGAGGGCAAACCGGGTCAGATTTCAGAAAGCACCGGCATATGATGGACGCGCGTAAGCTATTGATAAACCTGCTGTATCGAGCTGCTGCGCAGTCCAGCGAACTACCGGGCTGGAGTCATCGTCAAACAAAAAACCGCCCTGGATGGCGTTGTCGGCGTCACGCAGCGGGTTGTAGCGCACCTCGTAATGGCGCTGGGCGTCGGGCTGCCCTATGGCCACCGTGTCGACGAACGACTCCCCGGCAAGAATCCTCGGCCACAACAGTTTCAACCGGCTGATGATGTCAGGCTGATGGGCAAGAAAGCGCGGGATATGTTCACCGACCTTGGGCACCACGCCGCGCCAGCGCATGAAGGTCTCCTGCGCCGTGCGGTTGATGGCCAGCAGGCGGAAGGTCCGGTCCGCAGCAAACACGTTGGCGACACTATGGTCCACCAACTCACCCAGCAATTTACTGTTGGCCTGCGCCCTGCCGACTTTCTGTGCCAGCTCCTTGTTAAGCGCCTGTAATTGATCAACCGCCATCTGCTCGCCTGGTGTGCCAGTGAAAATCACCAGCACGCGCTTGCTGCAGGCAGGCTCCAGGCGGTGCACCGACAGGTTGAGCCATCGGTCCGACACGGCAAGCCGCTCCACAAAGCGCACAGACTGGCCGGACCGGGCCACTTCTGCAAAATGGGGTAGCCAACTTTCTACCTCGTCGGGGATGGTTTCGCGGGCGGTCAGGCCAAGGTGCTTGGGGTGATTGGTGTGGCGCACGCACGCTTCATTGGCCAGCACGTGCCGGTAGTCGTAGTACTGACCGCATTCATCCTCCAGCAGCTCGAGCACACAAAGGCCCTCGTTCATGTTCTTGGCAAGGGCGTCGAAGCTGGCGGCCTTGAGCCTGAGTTGGTGATTTTCGGCCTCAAGCGCCTGCAACCTTGCTTGCAGCTGCTCCATACAGCCCATGGCGTTATCTGCTGGCATGCTAAGTGTCCGGCCGGTTAAGTCAGACAACTATAGCTGGCCGCCACCCCACCATGGGCTGCCTGTATCAAAACGAGGCGATGATGCGGCCCAGGGTGGCCATGGCCTGCTCGGCATCGTCACCCCAGGGGCTGCCGTAGTTCAGGCGGATGCAGTTGCCGAAGCGCCGTGTGGGCGAGAATATCGGCCCTGGCGCAATACTGATGCCTTGGGCCAGGGCCATGTGGAACAGCTTCAGTGCGTCTATCTGCTCAGGCAGTTCCAGCCACAGGAAATACCCCCCTGCCGGCTGGCTGACCCGCGTCTGGGCCGGGAAGTAGCGCCCGATGGCTGCCAGCATGTTGGCTTGCTGGCCCTCCAGTGCGTAGCGCAGCTTGCGCAGGTGGCGGTCGTAGCCGCCGTGCTGCAGGTAATCGGCAATCGCCGCCTGGGCGGGCATCGAGGCGCACAGCGAGGTCATCAGTTTCAGGCGCTCGATCTTCTGCGCGAAGCGGCCGGCTGTCACCCAGCCGATGCGGTAGCCCGGGGCCAGGCTTTTGGCGAACGACCCGCAGTGCATGACCAGGCCCTGGGTGTCGAAGGCCTTGGCCGGCTTCGGTGCCTGCTGTGCGTAGTAGAGTTCTGCGTAGACATCGTCCTCGATCAGCGGCACCTGGTGGCGGGTAATCAATTCCACCAACGCCTGCTTCTTGGCCTCCGGCATGCTGGCACCCACCGGGTTCTGGAAGGTGGTCATGCACCACACCGCCTTGACCGGGTGTTTTTCCAAGGTCTGGGCCAGGGTCCCGAGGTCCATGCCTTCACGCGGGTGCACCGGGATCTCCACCGCTTTGAGCTTTAGCCGCTCCAGCACCTGCAGGCAGGCGTAGAAGGCGGGGGCTTCGATGGCGACCAGGTCACCCGGCTGGGTGACTGCCTGCAGGCACAAATTCAGGGCTTCCAGGGCGCCGTTGGTGATCAACAGCTCTTCCATGGGCAGCATCAGGCCGCCGACCATGTAGCGCAGGGCGATCTGCCGGCGCAATTGCGGGTTGCCCGGTGACAGGTCGGTCACCACCATGCGCGGGTCCATGCTGCGGCTGGCGCTGGCCAGTGAGCGTGACAGGCGTTGCAGCGGGAACAGTTCGGGGCTTGGGAACGCCGACCCGAACGGCACGGTGTGCGGGTCCTTGATCGAATCGAGGATCGAGAACACCAGCGCACTGACGTCCACATCGGTGGACTCGCTGGCCGGTTGC
This sequence comes from Pseudomonas sp. NBRC 111119, assembly GCF_001320125.1. NCBI lineage: Bacteria > Pseudomonadati > Pseudomonadota > Gammaproteobacteria > Pseudomonadales > Pseudomonadaceae > Pseudomonas > Pseudomonas sp. NBRC 111119. The sequence goes on along the minus strand of NZ_BCAV01000007.1, from coordinate 172,697 downwards.
AATGCCTGCGGCTCGTTGAACTGCCGTGGAGCGTGGGCATTGACGAAGTAACCGGAGCGCGGCCGGGCACGAATCAGCCCGCGGCGCTCCAGCAGGTAATAAGCTTGGAACACCGTGGAAGGGCTCACACCATGGGTCTGGCTGGCATAGCGTACCGACGGGACGCGCTGGCCGGGGCCCAACACCCCGGAGCGGATCAGTTCGGCAATGTCGTCGGCGAAGCGTTCGTAACGTTTCATTCTGGCCTTCTGTCGAAGCCTGGCAGGCAAGGTGATATCAGTTTAAGGGATCAACGGTTCATGGGGGCGACGAAGCGGCTGTGGGCCACGCTGTTGATGGCGGGGTCGTCCTGGTCGCTGATTTCGAACGCCAGCGGCTGCGAGCTGCTGACGGGGCGGTCGGCGAGCATCGCCACCGACACCGGCAGCTCGCTCATGTCCCCCGCAGCGACCGTGAACAGGGTTTTGCCCTGCAGGCTGAAACCATCGGCGTCCAGCAGCCGCAAGCGGTAGTGCCCGGTGCGTTCGGTCTTGTTGATGATCTTCAACAGGTAGATGTTCTCGATCTGGCCCAAGGCGTTTTCGCGGAACAGGCCACGGTCCTTGATCACATCCAGCGACACCATTGGCCGCAGATACAAGGCCATCCCCAGCGCACCGAACATGACCAGCAGTGCCAGCGCATAACCGGCCAGGCGTGGGCGCAGCCAATGGGTGGTGCCGCCTTGCAGGCTGTGTTCGGACTTGTAGCCGATCAGCCCGCGCTCATAGCCCATCTTGTCCATGACGCCGTCGCAGGCATCAATGCACGCGGCGCAGCCGATGCAGGCCATTTGCAGGCCGTCACGGATATCGATGCCGGTGGGGCACACCTGCACGCACAGGGTGCAATCGATGCAATCACCCAGGCCCTGGGCGTGGGCGTTGCTGCCTTTCTTGCGCGGGCCACGGCGTTCCCCACGGCGCGGGTCGTAGGCCACCGCCAGCGTGTCCTTGTCGAACATCACGCTCTGGAACCGCGCGTACGGGCACATGTGCAGGCACACCGCCTCGCGCAGCAGGCCGGCATTGATGTAGGTGGCCGCGGTGAAGAACAGCACCCAGAACAGCGCCACGCCGCCCAGTTGCAGGGTCAGCAGCTCTGCCGCCAGTGGGCGTATCGGGGTGAAGTAGCCAACGAAGGTCAGGCCGGTGACCAGGCCGATCGCAAGCCACAGGCTGTGCTTGGCCAACCGGCGTACCAGCTTGTTGGCGCTCCACGGCGCTGCAGCCAGTTTGATGCGCTGGTTACGGTCACCCTCGGTGACCTTTTCGCACCACATGAACAGCCAGGTCCACGTGCTTTGCGGGCAACTGTAGCCGCACCACACGCGCCCTGCGTAAACCGTAATGGCAAACAGCCCGAACGCGCAGATGATCAACAATGCGGACAGCAGGATGAAGTCCTGTGGCCAGAAGGTCGCACCAAAGATATGGAACTTGCTGTTGCTCAGGTCCCACAGCACAGCCTGGCGCCCGTTCCACTGGAGCCAGGCTGTACCGAAGAACAGCAGAAACAGCGCCCCGGCAAAGCCGATGCGCAGGTTTCGGAAAACGCCGCTGAAGCTGCGGGTGTGGATACCGGCCTCAACGGGCCTTGCTGGTAACTTGGCTGGAACTGCCGCGATCTCTGCATAAGGGATTCTATCGTTCATGGCTCCGTGCTCATCAGGCCTCGATCAGGCATGAGCACTATGGCCCTGAGGCTGTTATCGGCACAGGCTCAGATTTTTAGATAAAAACCATATCAGATACCCGGCCATGAGCTGCAGGCCTCAGATTATCGAGCCTGGAGCGGTGGTCTTCAGATGCCTGCGGCTATCGACCGCACCTGCAACGGTGAGGGCGTCGGCCTCCGCTTCGGTGATCGGCACCCGGTGATCTGCCAGCGCCGCAACGGACATGCGCAGGCGCTCGTCGGTGATGATTTCAATGTCAGGGCCTTGGGCCTCCAGCCGCACGCCGTCCGAGACGAGCAGGCAGCGCTGGGTTTCGGGGTTGGTTTCGACAGGCATGGGATGTCCTCCTTGGTAGGTGATCGGTGGACCTCCAGCACCGGCGGGTTACTGCATCCACCCGCCGGCCGGCACTTTGTGCCCCGCTTCACGGTCCACACTGCACTGGCTGGCTCGCGCAGAGGCGGCCGCCGTTCAACAACACACTATCAGTGAGGGAACACGCGACGTGGAGATTATCTGGCAGGCAATCATGATCGAATTTGCCGATGTCACCGATGCGCGTGAGGTAACACGCATCTTGGTGCGCCTGTTGATGGCCGCGCTGTTGGGCGCCGTGCTGGGGTTCGAGCGTGAGCACAGGGGCAAGTCGGCGGGGGTGCGTACGCACATGCTGGTTTCTCTGGGCGCTGCGTTGTTCGTCCTGGCACCGAGCATGGCGGGCGCTGACGAGCAGGCCATGAGCCGGGTCATCCAGGGGATAGTCGCGGGCATTGGTTTTCTGGGCGCGGGTACCATCCTGAAGGGCAACGGCCGTGACACCAGCCACGTCAAGGGCCTGACCACGGCTGCGGGGCTGTGGATGACAGCGGCCATTGGCACGGCTGCCGGCATGGGGCGGGAGGCCACAGCGCTGATCAGCACGGTGCTGGCATTACTGGTACTGGGGTCGATGCCGGTGCTGGTAGAAAAAGCCGAGGGGCAGGATGAGGAAAAGCGCGAGGAGGAGGAGGGCAGGAAGCACTGAGGGGAGCCGAAGCTCCCCTCAAAGCGTTGTTGCCTGCTCTTTGTTTCTTATTATTGGGACCGGCCTGTTGTTGTTTTTGTCAGCCTGCCCTGGTGGAGCGGGTGGCCCCCATCCGGGGCCAAGAGCAAACGTATTTTTTTGAGCGCTGACCTGCTTTCATCACTGCTGATACGAACCTGGCTGCGGCTACCTGAAGGTAGTTTTATTGTTCTGTGCCAGGCCGCGGGGCGTGCCCCGAAAAGCCTATCGACTCCAAAAAGATCTGCTTGCTACGCCTCTGCCGTGTTGTTCTTGTTATGTCAGAGCCGTTACCTGTTGTTCTTATTGATCGCTGCTTTGTTGTTCTTGTTGTACGAAAGATATAGCAGGGTGCGTGCCAACTTTTAAAAAGCCTTATAAATCAGTTAGTTGAAAAATTTAGGTCTGCTCTGGCAGCACTAAATGCTGTCCAGATGTTTCCCTGATACCCGCTTTTTCACGTCACCTGCACAGGCCGGTAACACTCGACGCACACCTGCGTGACACCTTGATGAATCACTGCGCACGGCGGGCGCGTGCCACCCGCGAGCCATTCTGCCGGCCAAGGATGCCACTGATGCGCTCACCCGCTGCAACCAGGCGGCCCAGATCGATGCCGGTGTCGATACCCAAACCCTGCAGCAGGTAGACCACATCTTCTGTGGCCACATTGCCGGTCGCGCCCTTGGCATAGGGGCAGCCACCCAAGCCCGCTACCGAGCTGTCGAATACGCTGATACCTTCCAGCAGGCTGGCATAGACATTGGCCAGGGCCTGGCCATAGGTGTCGTGGAAATGCCCGGCCAGCTGCTCGCGGGGCACTTGCGCCGACACCACCTCGAACAATCGCCGGGTATCGCCTGCTGTACCAGTGCCAATGGTATCGCCCAGCGAAACCTCGTAACAGCCCATGTCGTACAACGCCTTGGCGACGGGGGCTACCTGCTCGGCCAGGACCGTCCCTTGATAGGGGCAGCCAAGCACGCATGAAACATAACCACGGACCCTGATGCCCTGGGCCCGGGCAGCCTCCATGATCGGCTCGAAGCGTTTCAGGCTGTCACTGATGGAGCAGTTGATGTTGCGCTGCGAAAATGCTTCGGACGCGGCAGCGAACACCGCCACCTCCCTGACACCCGCAGCAACCGCATCTTCGAACCCGCGCAGGTTAGGTGCCAGGGCCGCATAGGTGACACCCGCGCGTTGGCCGATGGCGGCAAACACCTCGGCCGAGCCTGCCATCTGGGGTACCCATTTTGGCGACACGAAGCTGCCCACTTCGATGTAGCTCAGGCCCGCAGCGGTGAGGTCGTCCACCAGCCTGACCTTGTCTGCAACGCTAATGGGCTGCGCTTCGTTCTGCAGCCCGTCACGGGGGCCTACTTCAACCAGTCGGGCATATTGGGGCAATGGCATGTCGGGGTTCCTGTGGGTTAATGGCTGGCGTTGTTATCGAGCGTGGTGGCCAGCGCTTGCTCGCAGCGCTCCTGGGCGGTGTCCAGCTCAAGCTGCATCTGATGGATATCGAGCATCTGCTGCTCCAGCTGCGCGCGGCGTTCGGCGATTTTGGCCAGCATGCTGGTGAGCTGCTTGAGGTTACCGCCCGAGGGGTCGTACAGCTCGATCAGTTCACGGCATTCGGCGAGGGAAAACCCGATGCGCTTGCCGCGTAGGATGAGCTTGAGGCTGACCTTGTCACGTGCCGAATAGATGCGTTCAAGGCCCCGTCGCTCCGGGCGCAGCAGGCCCTGTTCCTCATAAAAGCGGATGGCGCGGGTGGTGATATCCAGCTCGCGGGACAGGTCGGAGATGCTGTAGGTCTGGGTACTCATGCGGTGACTCTGGGTGGGGTACGGGGTAATCCTGAAGGCAGGTTGACGTTTACGTCAAGTGCAAGCGAAGGGTCTGTGGTTGGCAGGGTTGAGATAGCGGCGGTTTTGTTGGAACTGCGTGAGGACTGTATCCTCTGCGCTTTTGCCAAAGGGGGCTAGGCTGGCTTGAGGCCCCGCGCAGGAGGCGACTACATGAAACCTGGAACCCCGTTGATCGGCACGCTGTGCCTGCTCCTGGCGTCTGCACCAACGTGCGCCGATCAGGTGCTGCCTGCACCACCGGAGCTCAGCTCCGGCTACCGCGGCGGCCTGCAACCGGTCACCGCGAGCAAGCACATGGCGGCGGCTGCCAACCCGCTTGCCAGTGAGGCAGGGCGGGCGATACTGCGTGCAGGTGGCAGCGCCATCGATGCTGCAATTGCCATGCAAATGGTGCTGACCCTGGTCGAGCCTCAATCCAGTGGCATCGGCGGTGGCGCGTTCATCCTGTACTGGGATGGCCAACAGGTGCAGGCATTCGACGGGCGCGAAACAGCGCCGGCAGCGGTGAGCGAGACGCTGTTGCTCGGCCCTGATGGCACGCCCATGCCGTTCCGCGAGGCGCAGATCGGTGGCCGTGCGGTCGGCGTGCCGGGTGTGCTGCGGGCCTTGGAACTGGCCCATGCCCAGCATGGCAAGCTGCCTTGGCGCGCGCTGTTCGCGCCAGCGATTACCTTGGCCCGCGACGGTTTCCCGGTATCTGAACGGCTGCACACGCTGTTGGCCGGCGACCCCTATGTTGCCCGCTCACCGGCCATGGCCCGCTACTTCCTCGATGAGCATGGCCGGCCGCTGGCGGTCGGGACCCTGCTGCGCAACCCTGAGCTGGCGCACACCCTGGAGCAGATCGCCGAGCAAGGGGCCGGGGCGTTCTACCAGGGCGACATTGCACAAGCCATCGTCACAACCGTGCAGGCCCACACCAATGCGGGCTACCTGACATTGCAGGACCTGCAGCACTACCAGGCCAAGCAGCGCGAGCCGGTGTGTGGCCCCTACAAGGCGTGGCGCATCTGCGGCATGCCGCCGCCGTCTTCAGGTGGGGTAGCGGTGCTGCAGACCTTGGGCATCCTCGACGCGCTGCAAACAACATCGTCAGCCAATGACCTGGCCCGCCTGCCACCGCAGCCTGTGCCGTCCGCTGCCCGGTTGGAGGCAACGCCCCGTGCGGTGCACCTGATCGCCGAAGCTGAGCGCCTGGCCTATGCCGACCGCGCGCAATACCTGGCCGATAGCGATTACGTTCCGGTACCGGTGAAGGCCATGACCGACCCTGCCTACCTGAGCCGCCGTGCGGCGCTGGTGGGTGAGTACAGCATGAAGCGGGCCCGCCCGGGGCAGCCTCAGGGCGCCAGCCTGGCACTGGCGCCTGACCGTTCACCGCTGCGCATCTCCACCTCACACGTCAGCGCTGTCGATGACCGTGGTCAGGCCCTGGCCATGACGACGTCGGTTGAGGCGGCGTTCGGTTCACACCTGATGGTCAAAGGGTTCTTGCTGAACAATCACCTTACCGACTTTTCATTCATCGCCCATGAGCAGGGCAGGCCCGTGGCCAACCGTGTGCAACCCGGCAAGCGGCCATTGTCAGCCATGGCGCCGACACTGGTGTTCGCGCGCGGCAGCGGCGAATGGGTGGCAAGCCTTGGCTCACCTGGCGGTTCGCAGATCATCGGCTATGTGAGCAAGGCCCTGATCGGCTTGCTGGACTGGAAGCTGAACCCGCAACAGGCTGCCGGCCTGCCCAACTTCGGCAGCCGTAATGCGGGCACTGAAGTGGAGGCCGGCCTGACCAGCCCGGCGCTGATACGGCAACTGGCGGCCTGGGGGCACGACGTGACGCCCATGGCGATGACCAGCGGGTTGCAGATCATCCAGCGCAGCGCAGCAGGCTGGGTGGGCGGTGCGGACCCGCGGCGCGAGGGGGTGGCGGTCGGTGACTGAGTGCTTTGCAGGCGTTGGGCGAGCGTGCTAGAACGCAGCCTCTGCATTTGGGAAATGAATATCACCATGACCGCCGGCGCCAAATCGAATACAGCCTTGTTCGACCTCGACCTGCTGCGGGCCATCGTGGTGGTGGCCGACTGCGGCAGTTTCACCACGGCGGCCACACGGCTGCACTCCACCCAGTCGACCATCAGCCAGAAGGTGCGGCGCCTGGAGGATATGGTCGGGCACCGCTTGCTGGTGCGTGGCAACCGCGACGTGCTGCCCACTGACGCCGGGCAGACGCTGCTGGGCTATGCCCGGCACATGTTGGCCTTGAATGACCAGATGCTCGAGGCCCTGGCCGGCGCCATGGTGGGCACCACGGTGCGCTTGGGCGTGCCCGAGGACTTTGTCGGCGGGCGCACCACCAACGCCTTGTCGGCCTTCAGCCGGCAGCACCCGCAGGTGAAGCTGGAGGTGACCAGCGGCTTGTGCCGCGACCTGAGCCAGGCCTACGACAACGGCGAGCTGGACCTGATGCTGCTCAAGCAGCGGCAGGGCACCCGTGAAGGCATCGCCTCCTGGCCAGAACGCCTGCAGTGGATAGACAGCGCACGGCAACCTGCTTTCGAGCTGGACCCGGTGCCACTGGTGACGTTCCCGCCACGTGGCCTGTACCGCGAGGACATGATCAATGCCATCGAGAGCTCTGGCAGGCGCTGGCGCATCAGCTTCACCAGCTCAAGCCTCAGTGGTATCCAGGCAGCGGTGGCCGATGGCATGGGCATCAGCCTGCTGCCACCCCGGGCCGCCACGGCTGACCACCAGATTCTCGGCGCCGGGCAAGGGCTGCCAGCGATAGACAGCTATGAAATCGTCATCGTCCACCGGCCGGCAGCGGACGCCATGGTCAAGGCGTTGGCCGGTGTGCTGCAGCATTTGCTGGCAGGCGGCAGCCTCTAACAAGTGTTTCAGGCTGTGGCAGGATGGAATGACTGGCATGGGGCGTAGTCCCATGCTTTACGTGGGTACGACGCCCGCCCTTTTCAGCCATGGAGAACCCCTATGAAAGCAGCTGTATTCGCCGCATTGCTGGCCACCACCGGCCTTGCCCAGGCCGCGCAGACGGTGGAGCTGAAGCTCGCAGGCCCCGACGGCCCAGGCAAGTCGATCGGCACCATCAGCATCGAGCAGAACAAATACGGCACCTTGCTCACGCCTGATCTGAAAGACCTGCCGCCTGGCGTGCACGGCTTCCACTTGCATCAAAACGCATCTTGCGCGCCATCCGAAGACGCCGGCAAGACCGTACCGGCGGGGGCTGCCGGTGGGCACTGGGACCCAGACAAGACCAACGCACACAAAGGCCCGTACGATGACAGCGGCCACCGCGGTGACTTGCCTGCCCTCTATGTAGGTGCAGATGGCAAGGCGACCTACCCGGTACTGGCGCCGCGCCTGAAGGCTGAGGACTTCAAAGGCCATGCCCTGATGGTGCATGCCGGCGGTGACAACCACAGCGACCACCCTGAGAAGCTGGGTGGCGGTGGTGCGCGGATGGCGTGCGGGGTCGTTCAGTAACCCCGCCGCAAACGGGCGCTTCTCGCGCAGTCGGGGCCGGCAAGCGGCCCCGATGCATCAGCGCTTGGGGTTCAGCGTCAGGTGTACGTGGCGGTTCACGTCCTTGTACAGCAGGTAGCTGAAGTTACCTGGGCCACCGGCATAGCAGGCTTGCGGGCAGAAGGCGCGCAGCCACATGAAGTCGCCAGCTTCCACCTCGACCCAGTCCTGGTTCAGGCGGTAAACCGCCTTGCCCTCCAGCACGTACAGGCCATGTTCCATCACATGGGTTTCGGCGAACGGGATCACGCCGCCTGGCTGGAAGGTTACGATGTTCACGTGCATGTCATGGCGCATGTCGGCCATGTCCACAAACCGCGTGGTAATCCAGCGGCCTTCGGTGCCGGGCATTTCGATGACAGTGGCGTTGTCGCGGTGGGTCACGAACGATTCAGGCACGTCGAGGCCTTCCACCTTCTGGTAGTGCTTGCGCAGCCAGTGGAATGTGACGTTGGCCTTGCTGTTGTTGCGCAGGCTCCATTCAGCACCCGGGGCCAGGAATGCATACCCACCCGGCACCAGGGTGTGGTGCTTGCCTTCCACGGTGATATCCAGTTCACCTTCGACGATGAACACCACCGCTTCTGCGTTGGGGTCCAGTTCAGGCCGCTCGCTGCCGCCTTCCGGTGCGACTTCGACGATGTACTGAGAGAAGGTTTCGGCAAAACCGGTCAAAGGCCTGGCGATGACCCACATGCGCATCTTGTCCCAGAACGGCAGGTGGCTGGTGACGATGTCACGCATCACGCCTTTGGGGATCACAGCATAGGCTTCGGTGAACATGGCACGGTCAGTCAGCAGCTCGGTTTGAGCCGGGTGCCCACCGTGGGGGGCGAAGTAGGTGTGTTTCGACATGGATGATCTCGACTTGTTGTTCTATCCCCATGCCGTGAACCGCACCGGCCGGTGCGGCGCAGGGGACGTGGCGACAGAATAGGGGCGAGCCGGGCGCATCCACAAATTAAATGTTGGAATACCCGGTATTTGCTGGCTGAATACTGACGTGCTGCCCCGCGTGCTGGCCGGGCAGCCTGTCACCGTTGCCAAACAGCTTGTTGCGCAACGTACCGTCGGCATATTGCAGCGGGTAGCGGCCGCGCCGCTGCAACTCCGGCACCAGGAGTTCCACAACGTGGGTCAGGTCGTCCGGCTGCACGGCATAGGTCAGGTTGAAACCATCGATACCGGTCTGGTCCATCCAGTGCTCCAGCTGGTCAGCCACCTCTGCCGGCGTGCCGAGCAGTACCGGGCCGCGCCCACCCAGGCCAATGAACCGTGCCGCTTCGGCAACCGTCCAGCGCCGCTCTGGGTCGGCCGCGGTGAAGGCCGCCAGCGCCGCGCGGCCTGCGTCGTTTTCCACGTATTCGATGGGCGCGTCAGGGTCCAGGCCTGCGAAATCGATGCCCGTCCACCCGGACAGCAGCGCCAACGCAGCATCCAGGTCCACGTACCGGCGGTATTCATCGAAGCGGGCCTGGGCCTCGTCATGGGTAGGCGCAACGATCAGCAGCGCCTGGGCGTAGATCAGCACCTGATCACGGCCACGACCCACCGCTGCAGCGGCCTGGCGCACGCCCTCGGCGTAGCGGCGCAGCACCGTCGGCGTCGGCCCGCTGATGAACACGCATTCGGCATGCCGCGCCGCAAATTGCTGACCGCGCGCCGACGCACCGGCCTGGAACAGAACCGGTGTGCGTTGTGGCGACGGCTGGCACAGGTGCATGCCCGGCACCTGGAAGTGCTCCCCAGCATGTTCAATGGGGTGCACGCGCGAGGGGTCGGTGTAACGGCCGCTTTCACGGTCCAGTACCACGGCATCATCCTCCCAGCTTTTTTCCCAAAGCTTGTACAGCACCTCAAGGTACTCTTCAGCCAGGTCATAGCGTTCATCGTGCCCCAGTTGCCTGGGCAGCCCCAGGTTGCGGGCGGCGCTGTCCAGGTAACCGGTCACGATGTTCCACCCCACGCGCCCATTGCTCAGGTGATCGAGCGTGGACATGCGCCGTGCGAACGGGTAGGGGTGTTCATAAGTGAGGGAAAAGGTCACGCCAAAGCCCAGGTGCTCGGTAACGCCGGCCATGGCAGGCACCAGCAGTAACGGGTCATTCACCGGCACTTGCACGCCACCGCGCAACGCCGCATCCGCGCTGCCTTGGTAGACATCGTAGATACCCAGCACGTCGGCGATGAACAGCGCATCGAACAAGCCCTTTTCCAGCAGCCGGGCCAGGTCGGTCCAGTAGCTCAGTTGGTTGAAAGCCACGCTGGTATTGCGCGGGTGGCGCCACAGGCCGGGGGATTGATGGCTGGCGGCATTCATGCTGAACGCATTGAAGCGGATAGGGCGGGGCATGGCAGGCAGGCTCCGGTTCAAGGCAGTACGGAAGTGGGATAAACCGCATCGGCCACCCGCAACTTGCGCGGGATCAGGCCAAGCCCCTGGAAGGTATCCGCCAGCTTCTGCTGTTCGGCAACGATCTGTGGGGTGATGGGCACGGCATTGTAGTTGCGCCGTTCGCTGGCCACCTCCAGCACGCTTGCGCTGATACCCAGCTGTGGCGCCAGCAAGGCCGCGACGTCGGCCGGCTTGGTATTGGCCCACTGGCTGACCTTGGCCAGCTCGGTGAAGAACGTTTTGAGCAAGGCGCGGTTCTGGTCGGCAAATGGGGCGGTGGAGAGGTAGAAGGTGCGGTTGTTGGACAGGCCGGTGCCATCACGCAGGTTTTTCAGGCCGGGCTGGCTTTCGGCGGCAGCCAGGAACGGGTCCCACAGCGTCACCGCCTGTACGCTACCTGATTGCAGCGCCGCCACAGCATCGGCGGCGTTGTTGACATAGGCGGGTGTGATGTCCTGGTAGCTCAGGCCGGCCTGCTCCAAGGCGACAGCCAGCAGGTATTGGGCGTTCCAGCCGCGGCCGGTGGCAACGCGCTTGCCCTTGAGGTCCTGCACGGCGGTCAGCTGGTCCTGTTCGCGCACCACCAGGCCGATGCCACGTGGGTAAGGCTGCTCGGCAGCCAGGTAGACCACCGGCTTGCCGGCAGCCTGGGCGAATACCGAGGGGGCATCCGCTGCATGGCCGAGGTCGATGGCGCCTGTGCTAAGGGCTTCGAGCAACTGCGGCCCGGCAGCGAACTCATGCCAGCTCACTGTCACGCCTTGGGGTGCCAGGGCTTTTTCCAGTGCGCCACTGCCTTTGAGGATGTTGATGCTGTTGAACTTCTGATAACCGATACGCAGGGTTTTGGCCTCATCGGCCACGGCTGACGAGGTAGGGAGCAGGGTGCTGGCAAGGCCTGCCAGCAGACCGCCCACCAACAGGCGGCGCAGAGGTGAAAAAACGCGATTGGGCATGTCAGGTTTCCTGTGGCGAGGTGTATTGAGTGCCGTCAAACCTAAGCAGCCAATCACAAACTTTCAATTTTTATATTTCTAATGGATATATCATTTTGTTATTTATATATCCTTTTGTTTTGTAATGATCGTCCTGCGCTCGACATTTTTTTCACATCTGGTTGGTAGGATCTCGCGCAGAATAATGGAGCCCCTGTATGCCGCTGACCCTGCGCAAGCGCAGCACCCGCCTGGCTTTTGCCGCCACCTCTGGCCTGGTGATCGCCACCCTCGGCTTTTTTGCCTGGCAAAGTTTCTACCCCGTACAAGCCGCATCTGGCTGGGATGTAGACGTGCTGCACACGGATGTCGCCAAGGCGGCATCGCTGTTGCCGCAGGCCGACGGCAGCCTGCTGGTCAGCCGTGAACTGGATGACGGCCGCGGCAGCATCCTGCGGATCACCGCCGACGGCGAGCGCAAAGTGCTCATCGATCAATTGTCCAAACCGGACGGCATGGTCGCCGCAAGAGGTGGCTGGGTGTTCAGCCAGGAAGGAGGGCTCGCGCCGGTCAGCCTGGCCCGTAACGGCCAGGTAACGCCGTTGTTCGACGGCATCGCCGTACAGGGCCTGTGGAATGAGGGTGACCACCTGTACGCCGTTGAAGACCGCAAGGGCGATGGCCGCCTGATGCGCTATGACTGGCGTAACGGGCACGTCGATGTGCTGCGCTCGGGTTTGACCGAAGCCGAGGGCCTTACTCGGTGCGACGGTCGCCTGCTGTACACCCAAAAGGCCGATGGCCGGGTGAGGGCATTGTCCAAGGACGGCAAAGACCCGGTCGTGGTCGAGGGCCTTAGCAACCCCACCTTCCTGTACTGCGACCAGCGCGGCCTGTGGATCAGCGAAGACAACACCCATCGGGCCCGGCTGCTGCGCATCCGCCCCGATGGCACGCAGCAGACCGTGCTGTCGTTCCTCAAGGCGCCGCAGTCGATCGTGGCCGACGGCAAAGGGGGTTACCTGCTTGCCGAAGGTGGGCGCAACCGCGTACTGCATTTGGCACCGCCCGCCGAGCCCACCCAGGCCGCCAACCAGTGATGGCAGGCGGCAGCCCTGCGACCAACGCCACGCTTCCCTGCATCGCCCGGCTCACGGATAATCCGCGCACATTCCAATAAAGAGCCTGTGAGTGGTATGAGTGATTCCGTAGTCAGCCCCGGCCCGCACGAACAAGAACGGGGGCGCCGCACGCGCAAGAACAACCCCGAAAAAACCCGTGAGGACATCCTGCAGGCCGCCATCATCGAGTTTGTCCAGCAGGGCCTGGCTGGGGCACGGGTGGATGCCATTGCCGAACGCACCGCAACCTCCAAACGCATGATCTACTACTACTTCGGCAGCAAGGAACAGCTGTATTGCGAGTGCCTGGTCAAGCTGTATGGCGACATTCGCAAGACCGAGCAAAGCCTGGACCTGGAATCATTGCCGGCCGAGCAGGCCATCCGGCGGCTGGTGGAGTTCACCTTCGATCACCATGACCGCAATGTCGACTTCGTGCGGATCATCTGCACCGAAAACATCCACTACGGTGAATACGTCAAGCAGTCACCGGTCATTCGCGAAATGAGTAGCCTGGTGCTGCAGGCGCTGGGCAACACCTTGCAGCGGGGCGTGCAGGAAGGCGTGTTCCGCGCAGGTATTCAGGTGATCGACCTGCACATGCTGATGAGCGCGTTCTGCTTCTACCGGGTGTCCAACCGGCATACCTTCGGTGAGATCTTCCAGATCGACCTGCTGGACGACGACATCAAGCAGCGCCACAAGGCGATGATCTGCGACGCAGTGCTGGGGTACATCCGCGCCTGAGCCGGCTCACCCGTGCATTGGGGGGCTCAGTCCCCCAGCCGCTGTTCACGTGAAGGCGGGTAGCCAAAATACGCTGCGTAGCATTTGCTGAAGTGGGACACCGACACAAAGCCACAGGCCACGGCCACCTCCATCACCGAGAGGTCGGAATACTGCAGCAGCCGGCGGCTCTTGGTGATGCGCAGCTCCATGTAGTACCGCCGGGGTGACGTCCCCAGCTGCGCCTGGAACAGCCGGTCGATCTGCCGCCGCGAGCGGCCGCTGTAGGCCGCCAGCTGGTCGAGGCTGAGGGTTTCCTCCAGGTTGTTTTCCATCAGCTCGACAATGGTGCGCAGGTGCAGGCTCATCGATTTTTTCGCGCCTGGGCCAACCTGCCTGTAGCGTGCGCCCGAGAACGACAGAATCTCCTCTACACCCTCGGCGAGGCCGTCACCGTACAGCCTGCGCACCAGGCCCAGCATCAGTTCCATGGCCCCATTGGGGCTGGCGGCGCTGAGGCGGTCGCGGTCGAGCGTGAAGCTGGCCGGGGTGATGCGTGTCTGCGGGCTGCGTTCCGACAGGCTGGCGCGTTGTTCGGGGTGGATACTGCAACCATAATCGTCCAGCACCCCGGCGCGGCCGAGAAACCAGGCGCCGTTCCACAGGCCGCCAAGGGCCATGCCCTGGCTGGCGCAGTCGTCCAGCAGGCGGTCCAGCTCCGGGTATTTCAGGGGTGTGCGCAGGCCGCCGCAGATCACCAGCAGGTCCAGGTGTTTGAGTGCCTGGGGCGACAGTTCGGTGGCCACCAGTTCCAGCCCCAGGTCACTGAGTACCCGGTCACCGTCGAGGGACAGCGGGGTGAACTGGAAGCTGTCAGCGCGCAGCAGGTTGGCCGTGACCAGCACGTCCATGGCCACGGTGAAGCTGGCCATGGAGAAGTGTTCGAGCAGGACGAAATCAACCCGATAGGGTGTCAGCGCGTTGGCGCTGGCAGACTTCAGCCTCAGCATGTTGCTGGTACTGGTCTTCTTGCTGAACTGACGTGCTGTGGCCACTCTGGACTCCACTTGCTGGCTGGCCCGCTGAGTGTGGCCGGTGCCCCGGCGAAAGACAATCGCCTGGGTGGGCGTGTCTATGTGCAGGTCGCGTACAGGCACGCTGTCTGGCGGCACGCATTGTGGTTATGCTGGCGTCCCCGCTACTGAGGACGCCCTCATGAAATACGCCGTTGCCCTTCTGTTTTGTCTGTTACCGCTGTGGGCGCAGGCTGCCGAGCCGGGCAGCAAGCTGGCCCCCTGGACCTTGCTGGACCAATACGACCGCCCGTACACCCTGGATGCAGACACCCGCATTCTGCTGGTGGCGCGTGACATGGACGGCGCCAAGCTGGTCAAGGCCGCCATGGCCGAGCTGCCCAAGGGGTATCTGGAGGCCCGGCACGCAGTCTTCGTGGCTGATATCCAGCGCATGCCAGCCCTGATCAGCAAGCTGTTCGCCGTCCCCGCAATGCGCGATTACACTTACCGTGTACTGCTTGATCGAGAGGGGCAGGTAGCCAGCCGATACCAGGGTGAGGCAGGGCAGGTGCAGTGGTTGCAACTGGACCGCGGCACATGGGTCAGCCAACGCAGCTTCGCCGACGCGCAGGCACTGCGCTCGGCACTTGAGCAGGCCCAGGCCACACAATGAACGGAACCCTGAGCCCTCGGCGTGCACCAATACAGTAAGTGCCATTGGGAGGATGCTCATGGAAATCGGAACAATGTGGTTCTTCGTCGCAATCTTCGTGGTTCTGCTGGAGACGTGGGCCATCTGGCACATCATCGGCAGCGACCGACGCGCAGAGCGCAAGATGCTCTGGGTGATCGTTGTAGTCTGGTTGCCTGTGCTGGGCCTTCTGGCCTGGGCGGTACGCGGGCCACGCGCCGTCAAGGGGCGCTCAGTGCTGGAAGAGAAGTAGGCCGCATCTAGTAGCGCGCCCCTGTTCAAACACTGAACGCTGTGATTGCAGCCCGTGCCAAGGCAAAGTGCCCTGGCACGGGCGCTTTCGTTTAGGCACGATCACGCTTGACCTTAAGCAGGCTTGAGGTCCGATACTCCCGGCTCACATCAAACGACCGAGGGCGCACCGTGACTGACCCAGCTACCGTTGTTCTGAGCAATCCGCAAGGCCTCTACGACCCCACTGGCAATGGCTACTCCCATGTTGCGCAAGTGCCTGCGGGCAGCCGCTTGCTGTTCATTGCAGGCCAAGGGGGCGAAAGCGCCGAGGGGGTATTGTCAGCCAATTTCCAGGACCAAGCGCGGCAGGCGCTGGCCAACCTGGAGCTGGCACTCGCATCCGGTGGCGCCAGCCTGGGGCAGGTGTGCAAGCTGACCCTGCTGATCGTCGACCATTGCCAGGAGCGCCTGGCCGAGTGGGTGGCAGAAGCGGACCGGGCCTGGGGTACGGCCATGAAGCCAACCTGCACGTTGATCCCCGTGCCGCGGCTTGCCCTGGATGGCATGCTGATTGAGATCGATGCAGTGGCGGTAGCGCCAGCCTCCTCCCAAGGTAGGTAGCGGCACCGTCATACTCTGCGGTATACCCCTCTGCAGAAGCCAGCTGCCGCTGGCATGACCGCAAACCGTTCTCAGAGGTGGCCACACCATGGGTTCAGGCACTACCACGCGCCCGGGCGACCAGATCGTAGCCTGGCTCGGGCCAGCACTGTTCAGCCTGGTGGCGTTTGCCGCCAATTCCGTGCTTTGCCGCCTCGCGCTGAAGGGCGGGGCAGCCGACCCTGTGAGCTTCACCGTCATCCGCCTGGTCGGCGGTGCCCTGTTTCTGTTGCTGCTAACCCGCCTGCGCAAGCCCGCCTCGAGCCTGGGTGGCAGCTGGCGTGGGGCGCTCGCGCTGTTCCTGTACGCCTTTCTGTTCTCTGCTGCCTATGTGCAGCTCAGTGCCGGCGCTGGCGCGCTGCTGCTGTTTGGCGCCGTGCAAATCACCATGTTCGGCTTTGCCTGGTACAGGGGTGAGCGGATAACGCTGCGGGTGCTGACCGGTATGGCATTGGCATTCGTAGGGCTGCTGGTGTTGTTGTTGCCTGGTGCGGCGGCGCCGGGGTTGTCCAGTGCCTTGTTGATGGCGCTTGCAGGGGTGGCCTGGGGCATCTACACCTTGCTGGGCAAAGGCTCACCACGGCCATTGGCTGACACCGCAGGCAACTTCGTGCGCAGCTTGGCATGCCTGGTGCTGCTGGCCCCGATGCTGTGGATGGGCAGTGGCCTGCAATTGTCGCTTTCGGGTTTTGGCTACGGGCTCGCTTCTGGCGCCATTGCGTCAGGGGCGGGCTACGCGGTGTGGTACAGCGTGGTACGCCGGATCAGTGCGCAGCAGGCCGCCACCCTGCAACTCAGCGTGCCGGTGATCGCGGCCTTGGGCGGGGTATTGGTGGTCGGCGAGCCGTTGTCCCTGCGCTTGGCGCTGGCTTGCGCGGCTGTGCTCGGCGGCATCGCCCTGGCCCTGAGCCCGCGCCGCTAGAAGAAACTGCGCTGCGCCTTGAGCGTGACCACGCTTTCGCAGTAGGTATTGATGCCGGCATAGGCATCACAACCGCCGCCGTTGAGGTTGGAATTGCTGTAGATCAGGTTGAGGTCGATCCCGAGCCAGGGGCGGGAGAGCTCCAGGGACCAGTCAGAAAACGCGCTGACCTGGCTGCCGTCACCAATGGTGAAGGGTGTTCCCAACTGATGGTGGGCCAGCTTAACGGTCAAGTCGGCGTTCAGCAGGGGGATCTGGCCGAAATCAGCGAACAGGGTGCCGGTACGGTTGCTGGGGTTGTCGCGCAGCGCACCGCCGAAACGGCTTCCCAGAACTGAAATACCGCCATACAAGGCGTGGCTGTCGGCGCCCGCGATATTGGGTTGGCTGTAATGGATCAGGCCTACTTCGTAGCCCAAGGTGCTGTCGAAGTGGTGTTTGTAGCCGATGTAGCTGTCCAGGCGCAGGGTGGAGCCGGGCGCTACGCCCATGCTGGGTGCGTACTGGCCCAGGTACCAGCCATTGGCATGGCTGAGGTCCAGCCCGCCATGAAAGGCGCCGGTGGCGCTGGGTGAGATCAGCCCTTGGGCCATGCTGCGCGAGGGGGTGGTACCGAGCGTGAAGTTGAAGTCGCCCAGTTCACGTTTCATCTGCTGGGCCATTAGCGCCGGGCTGAACAGCAATGCAGCGCCTAGCAACAGAAGGGGCCTGGTCATGGTCTTCGTCCTGGGAGGCTTGCGTTTGAGCGGCCAAGGATACCTGCACGGGGCGTGCATGAAAACCGTTGTGAAGCGGTGCTGCTGCGCAGCCCTGGCAGGCTGCGCAGCCGCGGATCAGGCGACTTTGACGATCCAGCCTGCTGGGGCTTCCACGTCACCGCTCTGGATGCCGGTCAGCTCGTTGTAGAGCTTCTGGGTAACCGGGCCGACCTTCTCCAGGTCGTGGAACACATGCAGCTTGCCGTTGTACTCGATGCCGCCGATGGGCGTGATCACCGCAGCGGTACCGCAGGCGCCGGCTTCGACGAAACGGTCCAGGTTGCTGATCTCCACATCGCCTTCGACCACCGTCAGGCCCAGGCGCGATTGCGCCAGCTCCATCAGCGACAGGCGGGTAATGCCCGGCAGTACCGAGGCCGACTTCGGGGTGACGAATTCGTTGTTGCCGGTAATGCCGAAGAAGTTGGCAGAGCCCACTTCCTCGATTTTGCTGTGGGTCAGCGGGTCGAGGTAGATGGCATCGGCGAAGTTTGCCTTTTTGGCTTCAGCGCCAGGTTGCAGGCTGGCCGCGTAGTTGCCGCCGACCTTGGCTGCGCCTGTGCCTTGAGGGGCCGCGCGGTCGAAGCTGGAAATCTGGAAGTTGTGCGGCTTCATGCCACCTTTGAAGTACGAGCCCACCGGGATGGCGAACACCGAGAAGATGAATTCCGGTGCAGTGCGCACACCAATGTTGTCACCGGTGCCAATCACGAACGGGCGCAGGTAAAGCGCACCTTTGCCGTGGGGCGGCACGAACTTTTCATTGGCCTTGACCACCTGCTTGCAGGCCTCGATGAACACCTCGGTGGGGACATGGGGCATCAGCAGGCGCGCACAGCTGCGCTGCATGCGGGCGGCATTCTGGTCCGGGCGGAACAGGTTGATGGAACCGTCCTTGCAGCGGTAGGCCTTGAGGCCTTCGAAGCACTGCTGGCCGTAGTGCAGGGCGGTGGAGCCTTCACTGATGTGCAGCACGTTGTCGTCGGTCAGGGTGCCTTTGTCCCACTCGCCATTGCGCCAGACAGACAGGTAGCGTTTGTCGGTCTTGATGTAGTCGAAGCCGAGCTTGTCCCAGTTAATGCTTTCGTTGCTCATGACACCCTCGTTGTCTTGCTAGTGCCCGATCGCTCGGGCTGCTGTTATATGCGCACCTCGCCACCATAATACATCCGCAGCGGATCGGGAACGGCCAGTCGGAAAATGCCGCGTTGTCGGCTGCCTCTACAGTTTCAAGTACTCATCCAGGGCCAGTTGCTCAAGCAAGATGGCGTCGTGCGAAGCGATGATCAGGGCCCCGCGATACTGCCCGAGCATCGCCTGCACGGCCTGGAGCGAGGGCAGGTCGAGGTGGTTGCCGGGCTCGTCCAGCAACAACAGGTCCAGGGGCTGCTGGCGATAAAGGATCGCCGCCAGTGCGGCCTTCATGCGTTCACCTCCGCTGAGCAGGCTGCTGGGCAGGCCCACGCGGGCGGCGTCCAGGCCCAGTTGCGCCAGCCGGCTGCGCAGCTCGCCCTGGTGGAGTGCCGGGTTGGCCCGTTGCAGGTGTTGCAGCGCGCTGTCGGTGCCGTTCAGCAGGGTGCAATGCTGGTCGAGCAGGGCGGCTTCGCCACTGAGCACCAGGCTGTCACCTGGTGAGGGCAGTTGCCCGTCGATCATGCGCAGCAGTGTGGACTTGCCGCTGCCGTTGGCCCCCACCAGGCCCAACCGCTGGCCAACCTGCATGCGCACTGTGACGGGCTGCTGGGTACCGTGGGGCAAGCGCAGGTCTTGCAGGGCCAGCACCTGTCGGCCGGCATGGCGCTGCGGGGTAGGGGCGTGTACGTGGATAGTGCTGCACTGTTCGGTATCACCCGCTGCTGTGCGGATTTCAGCCTGCATCGCCTGCTCGGCACTCCGGTGCTGGCGGCGCTGTTTGCCAAGCGTGGCCTGGCCCACCTGCTGGCGGCGGTCGACAATGATCTTGGCCTGGTTGGCAACCTTGGCGGTGCGCCCCGCCCGGGCCTGGGCCTTCTCAAGGTTTTCGCGCTGCTGCTGGCGGTCACGGGCCTGGCGAAGTTGTTGCCGTTTAAGGTGCGCCAGGTGCTGCTCGGCGTGGGTTGCCTCGGCACTTTTCTGCGCCAGGTAGTGGTTGTAATCCCCGCCGTACGCCCGCAGGCCCAGGCTGGACAGCTCAAGGATACGCGCCATGTGCCCCAGCAGTGTGCGGTCG
Organism: Pseudomonas sp. NBRC 111119; assembly: GCF_001320125.1. Taxonomy (NCBI): domain Bacteria; kingdom Pseudomonadati; phylum Pseudomonadota; class Gammaproteobacteria; order Pseudomonadales; family Pseudomonadaceae; genus Pseudomonas; species Pseudomonas sp. NBRC 111119. The sequence goes on along the minus strand of NZ_BCAV01000007.1, from coordinate 152,851 downwards.
TGGCTGATGACCAGCATGCCGCGGTCCCAGGCCTTGATCATGCCCAGCAGCTCGGCGCGCGCAGGGCCGTCGAGGTGGTTGCTGGGCTCGTCGAGTATCAGGTAGTCCGCGTCACTCAGCCAGGCCCCGATCAGCGCCACGCGCATGGCCTGGCCACCACTCAGGCAGCGCGCAGGCGTGCGCCAGTCGAGCTGGCCCAGGCCATGGCGTTGCAGCAGTGCCTGCAACTGCTCGCGGATGCCCCAGCGCTCGCCCACGGTGTCGAAGTCTGCGGCATCTACGCTGCCTTGTTCGATGCGTTGAAGGGCTGCGATCACCGGGCCCACCTGGGCCAGGTCGGCAACAGTGGCACTGTGCTCGATTACCTGCTGGCCCAGCAGATGCACGTGGCCCTGGCGCTGGCAGGTACCGCTGCTGGGCGCGCGCTGGCCGGCCATTACCTGGGCAAGCAGGCTCTTGCCCACGCCATTGCGTCCGACCAGGCCGGTGCGGCTGCGGTCGAAAGTGGCGTTGAGGTTGTGGAACAACAGCCTGCCATCGGGCAAGGCCAGGGTGACGCTGTCGAGCGTCAGGATAGATGGGTCGGTCATGAGCAACTCCACGAATGCCGCGACATCTCCGGAGTGAACCGGAGGCTGAAGGCTGGCCGTCGGACAGACGGCGGCATCAATGGCGCATTGGACGAACACCTCATGACAGGGGAAAGGCCACCCTAGCGGAGAATCGGCAGAGGGTAAAGTGCATCGACTCGCCAGCAACGGCCGGCAGTGGTTGACCACCTGCCAGCCACTGCGTAGCCTTGCCGGTTCGAGGTTCTTCGGCCAGACCGAAGCTAAGACGGGAACGCGGTTCAAGCCGCGGCTGCCCCCGCAACTGTAAGCACCTTACGGATCGACACAGCCACTGCGCCACTGCGCGGGAAGGCGTCATCCCCCCAGCCTGTTCCCATTGCAGAGCGCTGGAACGGTGCAAGCCAGGAGACCTGCCTCGACACGTTTTCGACTTTAAACCGGGCGGGGTGATCCGGTGGCGAACACGCCCGGCCAGCATGGCCGCGGGCTGTCGTCCTGCATGCCCGCGCCACTCTGCCAAGGGCAACGCGACATGAAAACACTGGCCAAGCTACCTGTCACCATCGTCACCGGCTTCCTCGGCTCGGGCAAGACCACGTTGCTGCGGCACATGCTCGACAACGCCCAGGGCCGCCGCATTGCGGTCATCGTCAATGAGTTCGGCGAGCTGGGCATCGACGGCGACATTCTCAAGCAGTGCAGCATCGGTTGCACCGAAGAAGAGGCCACCGGCCGGGTTTATGAACTGGCCAACGGTTGCCTGTGCTGTACCGTTCAGGAAGAGTTCTTCCCGGTGATGCGCGAACTGGTGGCGCGGCGCGGCGACCTGGACCACATCCTGATCGAAACCAGCGGCCTGGCCTTGCCCAAACCGTTGGTCCAGGCCTTCCAGTGGCCAGAAATCCGCAATGCCTGCACCGTCGATGCCGTCATTACCGTGGTCGACAGCCCGGCAGTGGCTGCCGGCACCTTCGCCGCCTACCCGGAGCAGGTTGACGCCCAGCGCAAGCTCGACCCTAACCTGGACCACGAATCGCCACTGCACGAGCTGTTCGCCGACCAGTTGGCCAGTGCCGACCTGGTGGTTCTGAACAAGGCCGACCTGATCGATGCCGAGGGCCTGGCCAAGGTCCGCGCCGAAGTCGCCGAAGAGCTGCCAGCGGCAGTGAAAGTCGTCGAGGCCAATAGCGGCAAGCTGCCGCTGGAGGTACTGCTGGGCATGGGCGCGGAGTCCGAAGTGCACATCGACGGCCGCCGCATGCACCATGACAGCCACCACGACGGCGATGACCATGACGACCATGACCACGATGCCTTCGACTCCATTTCCATCGACTTGCCCGAAGCCGATGAAGCCTTGCTGCTGGGGGCCCTGGCCCAACTGGTGGTGGAGTTCGGCATCCTGCGTGTCAAAGGCTTCGCCGCCGTACCCGGCAAGCCGATGCGTCTGCTGGTGCAAGGGGTGGGTACCCGTTTCGACAAGCACTTCGACCGTGCGTGGCGCGCTGATGAGCCGCGGGTGACGCGCATGGTGCTGATTGGCCAGGAACTGGATGCAGCCCAGCTGGAAGCCCGCCTGCGCCAGGCCCTGGGCGCCTGACCCATGCACTTGCTGCGGACCCAGCCCGGCGGCTTCGTGCCGGACGACAGCATTGCCGACCTTGGCCAGACACCTGCCGAGCTGGTAATTCTCTGCAGCGGCGATTCGCACCTGGCGTTGCTCGCCGACAGTGCCGAGCAACTGCCTGACGATTTCCCCACGCTGCGCCTGGCCAACCCCATGCAGGTGCAGAACCATGCGTCGGTTGACCTGTATGTCGACCAGGTGCTGCAGCACGCCAAGGTGATCCTGGTATCGCTGCACGGCGGCGTCGGCTACTGGCGTTATGGTGTGGAGCAACTGGTTGGCCTGGCCGCCCGCGGCGTGCAGTTGATCCTGGTACCCGGCGACGATCGCCCCGACCCCGAGCTGACCGGCCTTGGCACGGTGCAGGGCGAGCAGGCCGAGCGCCTCTGGCACTACCTGCGCCAGGGCGGCAAGGCCAATGCCCTCAACCTGTTCCACTGCCTGGCCAGCCAATGGCTGGGCCGCGAGTATGCCTGGGATGAGCCACAGCCCCTGGCACGCACCACGGTGTATCACCCGGCCAAGGGCAGCGCCGTGCTGGAGGACTGGTACCCGCACTGGCACCCTGAGCACCCGGTCGCGCCGGTGCTGTTCTACCGCTCTCACTTGCAGGCGGCGAATACCGCGTTCATTGACGTGTTCTGCCAACGCCTGCAAGCCGCCGGCCTTAACCCGCTACCCATCGCCGTTGCCAGCCTGAAAGAGCCCGCCTGCCTCGAGCAGGTGGAGGCATGGCTGGATGAAGTGGGCGCTGAGGTGGTGCTCAATACCACCGGGTTTGCGTTGTCCAGCCCGGAGCGGCCAAACCTTCGGCCACTGCGGCGCGACGTACCGGTGCTGCAGGCGATTTGCGCGCAGGATAACCAGCCAGGCTGGGAAGCCAGCGAGCAGGGGCTGGGGGCCCGCGACCTGGCCATGCATATCGCCTTGCCTGAACTGGACGGGCGCATCATTACCCGCCCGGTCAGTTTCAAGGACATGGCTTGGCACAGCGAGCGCAGCCAGTCAGATGTGGTGTGCTACCGCGCCCACCCTGAGCGCATGGACTTTGTCGCCGAACTGGCCAGGCGCTGGGTGGCGCTGGCGCGCTTGCCCAACGGCCAGAAGCGTGTGGCGCTGATACTGGCCAACTACCCGACCCGCGATGGCCGCATCGGCAACGGCGTAGGCCTGGACACGCCCGCTGCCGCGCTCACTATCCTCCAGGCGCTGCGCGCCGAGGGTTACCCCCTGGCGGATCTGCCCGGCAGCGGCACGCAACTCATTCATGCGCTGCTCGGCGGCGTCACCAACGACCTGGACCAGCTCGACATGCGGCCCTGCGCGCAGAGCCTCGGCATGGCCGACTACCTGGCCGCGTTCGAGCGCCTGCCCGAGGCCAACCGGCAGGCTGTGCTGGAGCGTTGGGGCCCACCCGAGCAGGACCCGATGTACCGCAGCGGCCGGTTGATGGTGGCCGGGCTGCGCTTTGGCCTGACCTTCGTCGGCATCCAGCCGGCGCGGGGCTACCAGGTGGACCCCAGTGCGGTGTACCACGACCCAGACCTGGTGCCCCCTCATGGTTACCTGGCTTTCTACTTCTGGCTGCGTCACGTCTACGCCGCTGATGCGGTGATCCACGTTGGCAAGCACGGCAACCTCGAGTGGTTGCCTGGCAAAGGGGTCGGGCTGTCGGCAACCTGTTGGCCAGATGCCTTGCTCGGCCCGCTGCCGAATGTCTACCCGTTCATTGTCAATGACCCGGGTGAGGGCGCCCAGGCCAAGCGCCGCACCCACGCGGTGATCATCGACCACCTGATGCCGCCGCTGACCCGGGCCGAAACCTACGGCCCGCTGCGCCACCTGGAACAACTGGCGGACGAGTTCTACGAAGCGCAGTTGCTGGACCCTCGCCGGGCGCGGGAGCTTCAGCGCGACATCCTCGAACTGGTCAAGGCCAACCACATCGACCGGGAACTGCAACTGGAGGGGCAACTGGACGATGCGACCGTGTGGTTGCCGCGTCTGGACACCTACCTGTGTGACCTCAAGGAGTCGCAGATCCGCGACGGCCTGCATGTCTTCGGCCAATCGCCTCAGGGCCGGCTGCGCCTGGACACACTGCTGGCGCTGCTGCGGGTGGAGCGCGCAGATGGTCGGGGTGGCAACGCCAGCCTGTTACGGGCCCTGGCCAAGGTGCTGGTACCGGGGTTCGACCCGCTCGACTGCGACTTGGGTGAGCCCTGGCAGGGCGCGCGCCCAGCCCAGTTGCAGGGCATTTGCGAGGCGCCGTGGCGCACCTGCGGCGACACCCGCGAGCGCCTGGAATTACTGGCGTTGCAGATGATCGAGCAAGCGCTGGAAGGCGTAGTCCCCTACCCGGATGGGGACCTGTGGCAGCCCGTGCATGAGGTGATCCAGGCCCTGCGCGAATCAGTCGCGCCGTGCCTGGACGCCTGTGGCGCAGCAGAAGTGCACGGCCTGCTGGCGGCACTGGCGGGCCGCTTCGTGCCGGCCGGGCCCAGTGGCGCGCCCAGCCGTGGCAGGCTCGACGTGCTGCCAACGGGCCGTAACTTCTATACCGTGGACGTACGCAACCTGCCCACCACGACGGCCTGGCGCCTGGGCTTCGCGTCCGCCAACCTGATCCTTGAGCGGCACCTGCAGGAGCATGGCGACCACCTGCGCCAGTTGGGCCTGTCGGTGTGGGGCACGGCGACCATGCGCACGGGCGGTGACGACATCGCCCAGGCCATGGCACTGATGGGCGTGCGGCCCGTGTGGGCCACGGGCAGCCAGCGCGTGGACGATTTTGAAATCCTGCCCCTGAGCCTGCTGGACAGGCCGCGGGTTGACGTCACCCTGCGCGTGTCAGGGTTTTTCCGCGATGCGTTCGGCAACCTTATCCGCCTGTTCGACGCCGCAGTGCAGGCGGTGGCCGGGCTGGACGAACCCGACGACCTCAACCCGCTGGCAGCCCGCGTGCGCCGCGAACGGGCAACCTTGCAGGCGCAGGGCGTGGGCGCCGAGCAGGCGGCCCGCCAGGCGGGCTGGCGTATATTCGGGGCCAAGCCCGGTGCCTACGGCGCCGGGGTGCAGAACGCCATTGACGGGCAGCTGTGGCACACCCGCGAAGACCTGGCCGAGGTGTACCTGAACCACGGCGGGTATGCCTATGGCGCCAGCGACGAAGGCACGCCAGCCCGGGCGCAGTTTGCCCAACGGCTGGCACGTGTGCAGGCGGTGTTGCAGAACCAGGACAACCACGAGCACGACTTGCTCGATTCCAACGATTACTACCAGTTCCAGGGTGGCATGCTGGCAGCCTCCGAAACCCTGGTTGGGGCACCGGTGGCCAGCTACCACGGTGACCACAGCCAGGTGGACCGGCCGCGTATTCGTACGCTCAAGGAAGAACTCAACCGGGTCATCCGCGCGCGCGCGTTGAACCCGAAGTGGATCGACGGCGTAAAGCGCCACGGCTACAAGGGTGCATTTGAAATGGCAGCTACCGTGGACAACCTGTTCGCGTTCGACGCCACCACGCACCTGATCGACGACCATCATTATCAATCGCTGGCTGACGCCTACGTGCTGGACCCGGCAACCCGCGATTTCATGCGCGAGCACAACCCCGAAGCCCTGCGCGACCTCACCGAACGTTTGCTCGAGGCTCAGCAGCGTGGGCTGTGGCAGGCGCCGGGCGATTACCGCGAGGCTTTGGAAGAACAACTGCTCGATGGCGAGGAACAGGCTTGAAATGAGTGAACCCGTGCAATTTCCCCTGGCGGCCGTGGTGGGGGCCGACGACCTGAAGCTGGCCCTGTGCCTGACCGCCATCGACCCGAAGATCGGCGGCGTACTGATCGAAGGCCCGCGTGGCATGGCCAAGAGCACCCTGGCCCGTGGCCTGGCCGACCTGCTCGGTGAAGGGCCATTCGTGACGTTGCCGTTGGGTGCCAGTGAAGAGCGCCTGGTTGGCACGCTGGACCTCGATGCGGCACTGGGGCAGGGCAAGGCGCAGTTCTCGCCGGGCGTGCTGGCACAGGCCGACGGTGGCGTGCTGTACGTGGATGAAGTGAACCTGCTGCCCGACACCCTGGTGGACCTGCTGCTCGATGTGGCTGCCAGTGGCACCAACCGGGTCGAACGGGACGGTATCTCTCACCGCCACAGTGCCCGTTTCGTGTTGATCGGCACCATGAACCCGGAAGAAGGCGAGCTGCGGCCGCAGTTGCTCGACCGCTTTGGCCTGAACGTGGCCCTTGAAGGGTTGCCGGAGCCCCAGGCACGCCAGCAGATTATCCGTAGGCGCCTGGCATTCGACAGTGATCCGCAGGCTTTTTGCAGCCACTGGGCGCAGGCTCAGACGCAGTTGCGCGAGCGCTGCCAGGCGGCGCGACAGGCCCTGGCTGCTATCCCGCTTGACGACCACGCCCTGGCGCTGATTACTGAGCGCTGCTATGCCGCCGGGGTCGACGGCTTGCGTGCCGACCTGGTGTGGCTGCGGGCTGCCCGAGCGCACAGTGCCTGGCGGGGTGGCCAGGCCATAGAGCAGGTGGACATCGAGGCGGTCGCGGAATTTGCCTTGCGCCATCGCCGCCGCCACGCTCCCCAGGCCAACCCCCCCGTAACGCCACCGCAGCCTGAGGTGGCAGGCGCCAGCCAGCCTGGGGAAAAGGGCGGCCACGGGGATTGGGGCGCCTTGCCGCCCCAGCCTGTGGCGGCTGGGCCAAGGCGCGAGGTGCCGAACTGGGCAAAAAAGCCCTGAGCATCCGTCAATCACCTGCCCGGGTGGCGGATGCCGGCGCTGGTAAAGGGCAGCAGGCTGGCGCCAGCCGCGGCCGCGCCGTTGAGCGGGGCAGCGGCCGCGTTGCCTGGGTGCCGACGTTGCTCAAAGGCCGCCCGCGCAAACGTCAGGATGTGTGCTGGCAGGTACATCGGGGCAAGCCGGCTCAGCTGTGGCTGGTTATTGTGGACGCCTCTGCCTCAACCCGACGAAACCAGGCGCTGGGCCAGGCGAAAGGGGCACTGGCAACGCTTTTCGACCAGGCCTACCGCCAGCGTGCACGCCTTGCGCTGCTGACTGCCAGCGGCCACGCACCTCAATGGCAACGTCACGGGCTGAAGGCCTCAGCAGCATTGCAACCCTGGCTACAGGCGCTGGGAGCTGGTGGCGGCACACCGTTGCTACCCGCGCTGGAGCAGGCCAGACGATGGCTCATCGCCCGGCGGAAGGCCCACCCCAGCGAACAGGTGCGCTGCCTGGTGTTCACCGACGGGCGCCTGCAGCAGTGGCAAGCCGTGCAGCCGTTGCCCTGCAGCACCGTGTTGGTGGATATGGAAATAACAGCCGTACGGTTGGGGCGCGCGCAGCAATTGGCCTTGCAGTTGAATGCCGAGTATCAGCATATACAGGCCATGAACGTCATTAAGTAAGTGCGAGGGTGCGGCATCAAGTCGCAATAAAAAACGTGCAACTTTCAGAGCGGCAAGTGCGTGGTGGTTCCACGCACCTGTTCAGGCGGCCGGTATTACCGAGGCATTGACCACGGTTGCAGGCGATAGCCTTTTTCGCTGAGTTCGGCGCGCACTTCCTCGATCAGGCTGGCCCACTGGGCTTTATCGGAATAGATGCGCGAGGATACTTGCTTGCTGCCGATACGGGCATTGGTGCGGTCAACCACGGCCAGGCTGAGTTCGCCTGTACCATTGGGGGCATCCCAGGCCACGCACTGGAAGGGTTCGAAGGCGTGGTCGGCAATCAGCAGTGCTTCGTTGACACGGAGCGGGGCATTCATGAGTCGGTCTCTCTGTGGTCGCAAACATCCAGGTGAAGTCCGCGTTGCTTCCAGGTCGCCTCAAGGATCGCGATATGCAGCGCGGGGTTATCAGTACTGATGCTCTGGTCGGGGGTTCAAGTCACACGTTTACAATAAAAAAGTTCACAGGTGTTTAATCAATTGATCACCTGCGCTCATGGGAGGGCGCTTTAAACAGAAAATTCCCGCCATGCGATCTAAAAAGCGCGGCCAGTAGACGGACGGTCATGGAAACCGTCAATTGAGTTGCTAGTGTTAATCGGGCGCCACAACTTGCTGTTTTATCTCAAAAAACCAAAACCTGGCGCCAAGGATCGGTCATGCAGCAACCCACCGCGCAACGCCGCTTGCTCATCGTCGACCCTTGCGAGGCATGCCATCAGCTGCTGCCTGGGCTGCGCGAAGCGGGTTGGGATGTCGACAGCTGTGTACTCGCCCACGCCCAGGATTATCCGTGCGATGTGGGCTTGCTGCGCCTGGAGGCCTCGCACCTCAAGCAGCCAGATGCCGTAAAGGACATGATAAAGCGCAGCAATACCGAATGGATTGCGGTGCTGAGTGCCGAGCAACTGCGCATGCCGGCGTTCGGGGATTTTGTCTGCGAATGGTTTTTCGACTTCCACACCTTGCCCTTTGACGTCTCGCGGGTGCAGGTCATGCTGGGGCGGGCATTCGGCATGGCGCGGTTGCGGGGCAAGGGCACCAACAAGGTTGACGACCCCAACGACGAACTCCTGGGGGAGAGCCGGCCCATCCGCGAGCTGCGCAAGCTGCTGGGCAAGCTGGCGCCCACCGAATCCCCCGTGTTGATCCGCGGCGAAAGCGGCACGGGCAAGGAACTGGTGGCGCGTACACTGCACCGTCAGTCGCAACGCAGCGAACAACCGTTCATTGCGATCAACTGCGGGGCTATCCCCGAACACCTGATCCAGTCCGAGCTGTTTGGCCACGAGAAGGGCGCGTTCACCGGCGCCCACCAGCGCAAGGCGGGGCGTATCGAGGCGGCCCACGGTGGCACGCTGTTTCTGGACGAGATCGGCGACCTGCCGCTGGAGCTTCAGGCCAACCTGCTGCGATTTTTGCAGGAAAAACATATCGAGCGCGTTGGCGGCAGCCAACCGATCCCAGTGGATGTGCGGGTGCTGGCGGCCACCCACGTGGACCTGGAAAAGGCCATTGAGCTGGGTCGCTTTCGTGAAGACCTGTACTACCGGCTGAACGTGCTGCAGGTGGTGACGGCCCCCCTGCGTGACCGGCATGGCGACCTGCCGATGCTGGCCAACCACTTTGCCCATTTCTACAGCCTGGAAACAGGCCGCCGGCCACGCTCGTTCAGCGAACACGCACTGGCTGCCATGGGGCAGCATGACTGGCCAGGCAACGTGCGCGAACTCGCCAACCGGGTGCGTCGCGGCCTGGTGTTGGCTGAAGGGCGGCAGATCGAAGCACAGGACCTGGGGTTGCAGGCCCAAGGGCAGCAGCAACCGCTGGGCACGCTGGAGGAATACAAGCACAGGGCCGAGCGGCAGGCCCTGTGCGATGTGCTCGACCGCCACAGTGACAACCTGAGCGTGGCGGCGAAGGTACTGGGTGTTTCACGGCCTACCTTCTACCGCCTGTTGCACAAGCACCAGATACGCTGAGGTGCCGCCTGGGCCCTTAGTGGGGGGCGCGCACGATGGTTTTGAGCAGGTCCTCAGGGCTGATGTGCCCGACCACTTGCGACACGGCGCTGCCAGGGGTTGGCAGGTCGATGATGTGGTTTTTCATCTTGCCGATGACATGCATCTCGCAGGGTTTGCAGTCGAACTTGAGCGTCAGTACTTCGTCGCCCTGAATCAGTTGCATGGGCGCCACCTTGGTGCGCACACCGGTGACACCCTTGGCCTGCTTGGGGCACAGGTTGAACGAGAAGCGCAGGCAGTGCTTGGTGATCATCACCGGTACCTCGCCGTGCTCCTCGTGGGCCTCGTACGCGGCATCGATCAGTTGTACGCCGTGACGGTGATAGAAGTCCCGGGCCTTCTGGTTGTACACGTTGGCCAGGAACGACAGGTGCGACTCGGGGTAGACCGGTGGCGGCGTGGTCTCGGGCTTGCGGTAGCCGTGGGGGTGAGCCTCGATGCGCAGCGTGGTCAATGCCTCGATGGCCTCGCGGCGCAGCGCCTTGAGCTGCGAATTGGGGATGAAGTACGCCTGCGGGGCGTCCAGCTCGATGCTGTCGGCGTGGTACAGGGTGGTCCCCAACTGACCCAGCAGGTCGTGCAACTGATCCAGTGCCTGCTGGGGCTTGTTGGCCGGGCCGAACGGGCCGTCCAGCGTCACGTGCGCACTGACGCTTTCTTCGCTGGTCACCACCAGCGTCAGGCACTGTTCGCGCAACACCGCCTGCCAGCGCACGCCAATGCGGCGTTCGGCAGAGGTGCGCTGCAGGGCCTGCTGCCAGTTGTGGTCCAGGTTGCGCGACAGCGGGTGATTAGGCCTGAGCTTGTGCAGGCCTTCGGGCATCTCGTTGGGTTCAACACGGTAACGGTAGCGGGTATGGCCGTCTTCCTCGAACTGGCCACGGGGCTCGGCGATATTGGCCCGGAACCCGACCACCTCGCGCTTGATCAGCACATTGAGGCCGTCGCCATTGGTCAGCGGTACGTCGGTGACCACCTGCAGGTCGCGCTTGCCGACCTTTTCCACCACGCCAACTGGCAGGCCGGTGAAGGTGGGCGAATCGAAGGCACCGATATCGACCTTGCGGTCGGTGACGAAGTAGTCGGTGCTGCCGCGGTGGAAGGTCTTGTCCGGGTCAGGGATGAAGAAGTGCTCGGTGCGGCCGCTGGAGGCGCGGGCCAGGCCTGGGCGATCTTCCAGAATGGCGTCGAGTTCCTTGCGGTAGTGGGCGGTGATGTTCTTCACGTAGCCCATGTCCTTGTAGCGGCCTTCGATCTTGAACGAGCGTACGCCCGCATCCACCAGGTCGCGCAGGTTGGCGGTCTGGTTGTTGTCCTTCATCGACAACAGGTGCTTCTCGAAGGCTACTACCCGGCCCTGATCATCCTTGAGCGTGTAGGGCAGGCGGCAGGCCTGGGAGCAGTCGCCACGGTTGGCGCTGCGACCGGTCTGGGCATGGGAAATATTGCACTGGCCAGAGAACGCCACACACAGGGCGCCGTGGATGAAGAACTCGATGGCGGCATCGGTCTCGGCGGCGATGGCGCGAATTTGCTGCAGGTTCAGCTCGCGGGCCAGCACCAGTTGCGAGAAGCCGGCCTGGTCGAGGAAGCGCGCGCGCTCCAGGGTGCGGATGTCGGTCTGGGTGCTGGCGTGCAGCTCGATCGGTGGGATGTCCAGCTCCATCACCCCCAGGTCCTGCACGATCAGGGCGTCGACGCCGGCGTCGTACAGCTGGTGGATCAGCGCACGTGCAGGTTCCAGTTCGTTGTCGTGAAGGATGGTGTTGATGGTGGTGAACACGCGTGCGTGATAACGGTGCGCGAACTCGACCAGTTGGGCGATATCGGCGACCTCGTTACAGGCATTGTGGCGTGCGCCGAAGCTTGGGCCGCCGATATAGATGGCATCCGCGCCATGCAGGATCGCTTCACGGGCAATGGCCACGTCGCGGGCAGGGCTGAGCAGTTCCAGGTGATTCTTGGGAAGGGACATGTCGTTATGGTTTCGGGCTGTCACGGTTAGGCGCGCATTGTAGCGGCGAAACCGCCGGGCGGCACCCTTGGCCTGCCCGGAGGTGCATTGGCCGTGCGCAGATCAGCGCTTGGCGGCCATTGCCGTCACTTCCACCCGCATGCCGTCGAAGGCCAGGGCGGCTACGCCCACGGCGGCGCGCACAGGCCAGGGTTTGCTGAAGAAACGCTGGTACACCTCGTTGAAGGCGGCGCGGTCGGCCATGTCGGTCAGGTAGATGGTCAGGTGCAGCACGCGGTCCATGCCGCTGCCGGCGTTCTCCAGTGCCACTTTCAAGGCCTGCAGCGTGCATTCGCTTTGCTCGACGATGCTGCCCAGTGCCAGGCTGCCGTCCGGGTGGGTAGGGATTTGGGTGGTCACCAGCACGCCGTTGTACTCGGCTACGTCGGACGAGATGGCGTCTGCATCCGGGTCCGGGGTGTAGGTGATATCTGCGTTTGCCATGGTCAGGTTTGCCTTGCGACGGTGGAAAACAGCAAGCGTACGCCACCCGGCCGTTCGGGTCGAGGTGGCCCCCGTGTTTGAATTACGGGGCGTTCACCGGCAGAATCGCGCCCCACTGCAAAGGGGTTGACCGTGAACGAACACACATTGTCCATGCGCCTGGAACGGGTTGCCGCCTACGTGCCGCAAGGCGCGCGCCTGGCCGACATCGGGTCGGACCACGGCTACCTGCCCGTGGCGCTGATGCGCCGCGGGCTCATCGCCTGTGCGGTGGCCGGTGAAGTCGCGCCCACGCCGTATGCGTCTGCCCAGCGTAATGTGCGCAAGCACGGCTTGCAGGCGCACATCGCCGTGCGGCTGGCCGACGGCCTGGCAGCCATCGAAGCGGATGACAGGGTGTCGGTGATCAGCCTGTGCGGCATGGGCGGTGAGACCATGTGCGAGATTCTGCAGGCCGGTAAGGCGCGGCTTGCGGGTGTGACACGCCTGGTGCTGCAGCCCAACGGTGCAGAGCCTGAACTGCGCCAGTGGCTGATGGGCAATGGTTACCGCATCGTGGCCGAAGAGGTGCTGCGCGAGAACCGCTTTGATTACGAAATCATCGTCGCCGAGCCGGGTGCGGCAACTTACAGCCCTGAACAGCTGTATTTCGGCCCGCTGCTGATGCAGGAGAAGGGCCCGGCATTTCGGGTGAAATGGCAGCGCATGCTGAAACAGAAACAGCAGACCTTGGCTAATTTCCAGCGGGCCCGTGACACTGTGCCTTTGGCCAAGGTCGAAGCGTTCAACCAGCAGGCCACCTGGATCACTCAGGTGCTGGCCTGAATCCCCCCTTCTGAGGAGCGCCCCCATGGACATGCTGCAGGCCATGCGTACCTTCACCCGGGTGGTGGAGTGCGGCAGTTTCGCGGCGGCGGCCACCGCGCTGGACATCTCCGCTGCCCAGGTTTCGCGGATCGTCGCCGAGCTTGAGAACCAATTGCAGACACGGCTGTTGCACCGGACCACCCGGCGCTTGCGCATGAGTGAGGCAGGTGAGCGGTTTCTGGAGCGCGCCCGGCAGATCCTACAACTGACCGAGGAAGCCATGGGCGAAGCGCGCGGGGCGCACCTGATGCCCCGCGGGCGTTTGCGCCTGCATTGCCCCCATGGGCTGGGCTTGCTGCTGATGCCCCTGGTGGCCGGCTACAACGCGCTGTGCCCGGAGGTGGTGGTTGAACTGACCTTGTCCCAGCGCAACCCGGACCCGCTCGCCGAAGGCCACGACGTGGTCATCACCGTGGACCAGGCCTTGCCCGACTCGCAGTTGATCGCCGTACCGCTGGGCACCATCTTCAGCATCGCCTGCGCGGCGCCGGGTTACCTGCAGGCCCACGGCGTGCCTAACCGGCCTGAGGACCTGCATGGGCATCGCTGCCTGCGCATGGCGTACCCGTTGTACGAAGGCGACTGGGTGTTTACCCAAGGCGAGGAGCAGTGCGTCATCGCCCCGCAAGACAGCTTCCAGACGAACGTCGCGGACGCCATGCTGGTCGCTGCCGAGCTAGGCATGGGTATTGGCCTGCTGCCGTTCTACACCGCCAGCCAGGCCATCGAGCAGGGGCGCCTGCGCCGGGTACTGGCGCCCTACAGGTTGCGCGAAAATGCGTTGTACGCCATCTACCCATCGCGCCATTACCTGGATGCCAAGGTACGCACCTGGATCGATTACCTGAAAGAGCAACTGCCCGCGTTGTTCGAGGGGCACGCCCGCGTAGTAGACGATGCAAGGTACTGGCAATAACCTGGCGGCAAGCGCGCTTCAGAGGGGGTAATGCTTCAATTCCCGCGCAATCAGCATGCGCTGAATCTCGCTTGACCCTTCATAAATTTGCGTAATGCGCGCATCGCGGTAATGGCGCTCCACCGGGTAATCCTCAAGGTACCCATAGCCACCGTGCACCTGGATAGCCTTCGAACACACCCGCTCGGCCATTTCCGAGGCGAACAGCTTGGCCTGCGAGGCTTCCGACAAGCAGGGCTTGCCTGCGCTGCGCAGGCGGGCGGCATGCAGGATGAGCAAGCGGGCGGCGTTGATCTGCACCTGCATGTCGGCCAGCAGGTTGGCAATGCTCTGGTGTTCGTTGATCGGCTTGCCAAACTGCACGCGCTCACGGGAGTAGGCCAGGGCCGCCTCGAACGCCGCGCGAGCGATACCCAGTGCCTGGGCGGCGATGCCGATGCGCCCGCCCTCCAGGTTTGACAACGCGATCGCCAACCCCTTGCCTCGCTCGCCCAACAGGTTGGCTGCAGGAATGCGGCATTGTTCGAAGGTGACCGCGCAGGTATCGGACGCACGGATGCCCATCTTGTGCTCACTGCGGTCTACCTTGAACCCTGGGTTGTCCGTTGGTACCAGAAATGCCGACAGGCCCTTCTTGCCAAGCTCCGGGTCAGTGACCGCGAACACGATGGCCAGGCCCGCGCGCCGCGCATTGCTGACAAACTGCTTGGCACCGTTGATCACCCACTGGCCGTCTACCAGCTCTGCCCGGGTGCGCAGGTTATGCGCTTCAGACCCAGCCTGTGGTTCGGTCAGGCAGAAGCAGCCGATGACTTCGCCACTGGCCAGGCGCGGCAACCAGTGCTGTTGCTGCTCATCGGTGCCGTAGGCCAGCAGCGGCCCGCAACCCACCGAGTTGTGGATGCTCATCATCGCGCCCGTGGCGCCGCACCCTGCGGATATTTCCTCCACCGCCAGCGCGTAGGCCACGTAATCGGTGTAACTGCCGCCAAAGGTTTCAGGTACCACCATGCCCAACAGGCCCAGCTCACCCATGTTGCGCACCACACCGTCATCGATCCAGCCGGCCTTTTCCCACGCCTGGGCATGGGGGGCGAGCTCGCCCCGGGCGAAATCCCGGGCCATGTCGCGGATCATGACTTGTTCTTCGCTCAGTTCCACATCTTGCATGTGCGTGCTCCCAGGCTCACAGGCCTTCGAAGAATTGCTCGACACGCTGGCGCTGCAGCTCCTGCAGGGTCGGCGGGTTCCAGCGGGGCTGCTTGTCCTTGTCGATGATCAGGGCGCGGACCCCTTCGATGATGTCGCCATGCTGGAACCACTGGCGGTCCAGGTGCAGTTCCATGGCGAAGCAGTCTTCCAGCGAGCAGTGGCGGGCCCGGCGCAGCATCTCCAGGGTTACCGCCATGGCCAGTGGGGAGCGGCTATCCAGCACATCCGCCGTGGCCAGCGCCCACGCATGGCTGTCGCCGATGCTGACCGTGCGCAGCTGCTCGACGATGGCCTGCAGGTCCGGCAGGGCAAAGAAGTGGTCGATCACTGGCCGCAGCTGCGCCAAGGGCGCACCGTCCACTGCCTGAGTGCCAAGGCTCGCCAGCAGGCTCTGCAGGTCTTTGAGCGGGTGGTCGCCAAAGCGCAGCGTGTCCAGACCTTTTTGCAGTGCGGTTAGCGCGTCGCTGTGGACGTACCAGTTTGCCAGGCCGCAATAGAGGGCGTCTGCGGCCTGGATCTGGTTGCCGCTTACGCCCAGGTAGGTGCCCAGTTCGCCAGGGATGCGCGAAAGGAAGTAGCTGCCGCCCACATCGGGGAAGTAGCCAATACCCACTTCCGGCATACCCAGGCGGCTGCGCTCCGTGACCACACGCAGGTCGCAGCCTTGGGCCAGGCCCATACCACCGCCCAGGGTGAAACCGTCCATCAGGACCAGGGTCGGTTTGCGGTAACGGTGAATGACCAGGTCCAACGCATATTCTTCGACGAAAAACGCTTCGTGCAGGGTGTCACCTGCCTTGAAGCTGTCGTACAGCGAACGGATGTCCCCGCCCGCACAAAAGCCTTTCGGGCCTTCGCCATTGAGCACCACCGCGACCACTTCGGGGTCGTCTGCCCACAGGTCCAGTTGCCGGCGCAGGCTGCGCACCATGTCCAGGGTCAGGGCGTTGAGGCCAGAGGGGCGATTCAGTGTGAGATGGCCGACCCGGTTGCGTACTTCGGCCAGCACAGGCTCGGAAGCCGAAGCGTGAGTGTCTGGAAGCATTGCGTTCTCCCTGCTTTGTTATTGATTTCCATGTAAAAACTGGAGTTCGCTGGAGGATCACAGAATCCTGTCATGCGAATTTGCCTTGCACAATCGACAATTGTGCAGGGCTAACGTGCATTTTTGCGGCTCGCCTGGCAGTTCTGCCAGTAGCCAGGTTTTGACATCTGGGGCAAACATCATCGCACCGCGGTTTCTATCCCAATTTAATACAGGGGCCTGATGCGATGCGCAAAAATCCAATGCTTGCCAAGACACTGCTCGGTATGAGCCTTACGGCGCTGGTTTCTGCCACAGGGGCTACTGCCGCACCACAGGCCGGGGCGCAAGCCGAGGGCACGGGGGCGCCGGCGTCGCCCCTGATTGGCTTCCTGAACCAGCGTGGGCGTGAGTCAGTCGATCAACTCAAGACGTGGTACAACGCGGTTGCCGATGACTGTGGTGGGCCCAGCAAGCCTGCCTACCTGTGCAGCGGCATCCATGTGCGGACCACGACCACCAGTACTCAGTTTTTGCCGTGGGAACCCACTCAAAGCCAGTTGACGAAGGGCAGCGTGGCGTTCTCTTGGCTACGCCAGGACAACAACTTCGGCAAACCCTTTGGCAACCAGAACGGCCTGATTCTGCCACCCGTGCAGGCTGTGCCGCCCGGCAAGAACAACAAGCTGGAGGTGCTGTGCAGCTTTCCGATCAACGCCAACACCAATCAGCGCCCCAGCTTGCAAGGGTGTGGCCCTATTACCGGTTACGAAACCACCACGGCCAGTTGCCAGACACTGGGCGTGTCCACGGCACAGCAATGGCTTGAACGTTACCCCAACGCCGATAACTACCGAGTGTGCGGGTGGGACATGCGCGAGCCTTCGCAGCCACCCGCCAAGGCTTTCCAAACTGCCATACAAGCACGCGCCGGGCTGGCGGATGCGTTGTGGCATGTCAACAACGAGGTCTTGCTCCCTGTATGGAGCGCAGGCAGTGGGGGTGAGCTTCCGATACAGGCGTTCTTTTTTGTCAGCGGCGAATCCCAGGCACTGGTCAAGGCGCAGTTCGACCAGATCCGTTACTACCAGGCGTACCAGCAGTTGGTACCGGTCGTCAGCCTGGCGTTCCCCTCGGCCAAGGGTGGCGTGATGACCTTCGGCTATGACGCTGATGGGCAGGCGGTCGGGCGCCCAACGCCGCTTCCCGACATTGATTTCGAGCACCTTGCCGTAGGTGATGTCGCC
Source organism: Pseudomonas sp. NBRC 111119 (assembly GCF_001320125.1). Classification (NCBI taxonomy): domain Bacteria; kingdom Pseudomonadati; phylum Pseudomonadota; class Gammaproteobacteria; order Pseudomonadales; family Pseudomonadaceae; genus Pseudomonas; species Pseudomonas sp. NBRC 111119. Next base: position 135,442 of record NZ_BCAV01000007.1, on the reverse strand, counting down.
AAGGTCACGGTAGACGAGGTGGTATTCGATATGGGCCCTCGCAGGCAGGGCGTCAGTGATGCGGCCCATGACAGCGGCGGCCTGATTGCGGGTAAACACCTGCAGGCGGACGGCACCATCACCTTTTCGTTGCCTGGGGCGGGCCGTCGCCTGGTCAGTTTCTCCTGGGGCAGCAACAGCTATACGGGGTTGGGCCTGAGCATCTCAGGCGAACAGATTGAGCTTTCAGAGGATGACGCGGGCCCCATGCGTTACGGTCGGCAGGAGCTGATCATTGAAGGCCCAGAGGTGTTCACGCTGACTGTGGACTCTACAGAGGACGATTCGCTGCTGGTGCTGGACAACCTGAAAGTCGAGAAACTGCCGGATCACCCGCTGGCCCCATCCGCCTGATGACGGTTTGCCATTTATCGCGCACACTGCATGAAAAATTCCCAAGCCCGTTCCCCGCCGCTCGGCGGGGCACAGCCGGAGTAGCACATGGCGCGACAATCCATAACAAACGCCCAAGACGCACTTCACGAAACCCGCCAGGCCCGTTTGAAACTGGCCAGCGAAGGCGAGCTGCCGCTGGGCATGCTGCGCGAAGAGATCGACGCCTCGTGGCGTCGAAGCCTTGGCCATGGGCTCAGTTGCCTGCAAGGCGAGCAGGTGGGCCTGGGCCTGCAGCAGGGGCAGGACCTGCGCGCCTTGCTCGAACGCAACCGCCTGCTGCTGGACGCCGTCACCCCTGAACTGGACTACCTGGTTGCCCGCCAGGGTAAAGGTGGCCTCGTCATCCTCGGCGATGCCCAGGCCAACGTGCTGGCCATCGAAGGGCAGACCCATGTGCTGAGCCGTGAAGGCCTGCGCGACCTGCACCCGGGCAGTTGCTGGAGCGAGTCCTTGCGCGGTACCAATGCCATTGGTACTGCCGTGGTGGAGGGCCGCCCGACGCTGATCAACTGCGGCGAACACTACCTGGACCGCCTCAGCCCTTTCTCCTGCACCTCTGTGCCCCTGCGTGACCCCGGTGGCGAGGTGATCGGTGTGCTGGACATCACCCGTGAAGGGGTCATGGCGCAACCGCAGGACAACCTGACCGCACTGATGCTGGCTGCTGGCACCATCGAGAGCCGGCTGTTCGGCCTGTGTCACCCGGGCCATCTGGTACTTGGGTTTCACGCCCGTGCGCAGTACCTCAACAGCGCCTGGCACGGCTTGCTGGCGCTGAACCTGGAGGGCGAGGTGGTCGGGGTAAACGACAACGCCTGCCAGTTGATGCGCATGTCGCGCCAGGAAGTGATCGGCAGGCGCAGCAGCGACCTGCTGGGGGAGCGCTCCCCAGCCTTTATTGCACGCCTTTGGCAAGGCGGCGTGAGCAGTGTGCAAACGGCCAAAGGCGAGTTTTTCGTGCGTGCCTTGCAACTGCCCCGTCATGGGCGGGTAACGGGTCACTCGCTGCCAGGCAAACCGGCCCAGCCCACCCAGGCCCCCGGGCTTGAGGCCTTGGCCGGCGCTGATTCGCGCCTGGCCCGCAACCTGCGCATGGCCCGGCAAGGCCTCGGCAATGGTTTGCCGGTGCTGCTGCTGGGTGAGACTGGCACCGGCAAGGAGGTCGCCGCACGCGCCCTGCATCACGCCAGTTCACGTGCCGACAAGGCATTCGTGGCAGTCAACTGCGCGGCCATCCCTGAAGGGCTGATCGAGTCGGAACTGTTCGGCTACCGCGAGGGGGCCTTCACCGGCTCGCGGCGCGGTGGCATGGTCGGGCGGCTGATGCAGGCGCATGGGGGTACTTTGTTTCTGGACGAGATCGGCGACATGCCCCTGGCCTTGCAGGCCCGCCTGTTGCGGGTGCTGCAAGAGCGGCGGGTGGCACCGCTGGGTGCCGGTGACGAGCAGGACATCGACGTTGCGTTGATCTGCGCGACCCACCGCGATCTCAAGCGCCTGGTCCACGACCAGCGCTTTCGCGAAGACCTGTACTACCGGGTCAATGGCGTGTCGCTGCGCCTGCCGGCCCTGCGCGAACGCGAAGACCTTACCGCGATCATCCAGCAGGTGCTGGACAAGTGCGACGCTGCCCCCGTCACCCTCGACCCCGCGCTCGACGCAGTGCTGCATGGCTACGACTGGCCGGGCAACATTCGCCAGCTGGAGATGGTGTTGCGCACGGCGCTGGCCATGCGCGAACCGGGTGAACAGGTGTTGACCCTCGACCACCTGACCGATTGCCTGCTGGAAGAACTGGCCAGTGCCAACCCGCCGTCAGGCAGCCTGAAAGATAACGAACTGGAGCTGATTCGCAGCGCACTGGCCCGCCACCAGGGCAACGTTTCGGCCGCTGCCGAGGCGCTGGGCATCAGCCGGGCGACCTTGTACCGCAAGCTCAAAGCCCTGCGTTGCTGAGCCGTGGGCAACCTGTTCGCAAGGCTGGTGGAGTCCAGCGACCCCGTACTGATGCGCCAGGCCCTGGCTTGGTTGTACAGCTTCGTGCGCCCACATGGCCGCGCCATCGGCGTGCTGCTGGGCCTCTCGCTGAGCGCCTCGCTGCTGGCCCTGATGCAACCCTGGCTGGTCAAGACGCTGATCGACGAGGGCCTGCTGGCGCGGGATTACCCGACGCTTTGGCACATTGCCGCAATCATGATCGTTACGGGCCTGTTGGGTACGGTGCTGGCCGGGGTCAACCGCTACCTGCACACGCGGTTGTCTGGGCGCATTCTGTTCGCGCTGCGTGACGACCTTTACCGCCATTTGCAGCAGTTGTCGCCCACCTTCTACGGGCGCCGGCGCATGGGCGATATCCTGTCGCGCCTGGATGGCGATGTGGCGGAGATCCAGCGTTTTGCCGTGGACTCGTTGTTCTCGGCGCTGTCGGCTGTGATCGGCCTGGTAGGTGCGGTGGCCCTGATGCTGATGCTGTCATGGCAGCTGTCACTGCTGCTGGCCCTGCTGGTGCCGATAGAAGTGCTGTGGCTGCGGTGGATGCGGCGCAAGGTTGAGCGTGAAGTACGCAACCTGCGTGAACGCTCTGCCGATGTGTCATCGTTCCTGGTCGAAACCCTGCCGGCGATGAAGTTCATCCAGGCGGCCGGCCAGCAAAGCCGTGAGGCCGGGCGGCTCGACCAGTTGGGCAAAGGGTACATGAGCCAGCTGCTGAAGGTGCAGGTCACCGAATTCTTCACCCAGGCGATCCCCGGCACGCTGACGTCATGGTGCCGCGCCTGCGCGTTTCTGGTGGGGGGCTGGTGGGTGATTCAGGGCACGTGGCAGCTGGGTGCGCTGATCGCCTTTTCCACCTACATGGGTATGGCGGTGGGCCCCGTGCAGAGCCTGCTGGGGTTGTACGTGGCGGTGCAGCGCATGGCTGTGAGCCTGGGCCGGGTGATGGAGCTGAAGCAGGAGGCTGTGGCTGTGCTTCCTGCGCGCCACCCCCAGCCCATGCCTGATGGCCCTGGCGAACTGCGGCTTGAGGGTGTGAGCTTTGCCCACCAAGGGCGTCACGGCGCCGTGCTGGACGGTGCGCACGTGTGCATACCGGCCGGTATGAAAGTGGCCATCAGTGGCCCATCGGGGGTGGGCAAATCGACCCTGATCGACCTGCTGCAGCGTTTCTACGACCCGGACGCGGGCCGTATTCTGCTGGATGGCGCGGACCTGCGCGATCTGGACCTTGCTGCCCTGCGCAGGCGGGTGGCCGTGGTCAGCCAGGACATCGTGCTGTTTCGCGGAACCCTGGCACAGAACCTGGCCTATGGCGTGCCTGAGGCGTCCCGCGCCGAACTGGAGCGGGTGGTACACCTGGCACGCCTGGGTAGCCTGGTTGACAGCCTGCCGCAGGGCCTGGACAGCCTGCTGGGCGAGCGTGGCCAGCAGTTGTCTGGCGGCCAGAAGCAACGCATTGCCATCGCCCGCGCAGTGTTGCAGGCGCCCGCTATTCTGGTGCTGGACGAGGCCACCTCGGCGGTGGACGAAGCCACCGAGCGCGAAGTGATCACCGCGATCGACCAGCTGTTTGCGGGCCGCACGCGCATCATGATCAGCCATCGGGCATCGACATTGGCCGATGCCGACCTGCACGTGCAGTTGCGTGATGGCCAATTGGAGGTTCTTTTGCAGGAGGCAGCAAAGCATGACAACTGAGGTACGTATGGGTGTGATCGACAGCGGCTGCTCGCCCGCTCAGGCACAGGGCCTGCTGGCCACACGCCGTTTCTGGCTGGAGCGGGCCGACTTGCGTGACGCTGAAATGGCCGTTGACCAACTGGGGCACGGCACGGCTGTGCTCGCGGCCGTACAGCGCGAGGCCCCGGGGGTGTCGCTGCTGATGGCCCAGGTGTTCGACACCCAGCCCAGCACCAGTGCCCTGCAAGTGGCAGCTGCCTTGCTGTGGCTGGTAGAGCAGGGCGCAACGGTGATCAACCTGAGCCTTGGCCTGCAACAGGACCGGCCCGTGCTGCGCGAAGCCTGCGCCGAGGCCCAGGCGGCAGGCGTGTTGTTGTGTGCATCGAGCCCAGCCCGCGGGGCGCCGGTTTACCCGGCCAGTTACCCCGGGGTGATCCGCGTGACCGGGGATGCCCGCTGCGCCCCTGGCCAGTGGTCATGGTTGGGTAGCCGTCAGGCGGATTTTGGCGGCCATGTGGGCAGTGGTGCTGCCGCAGGTGCCAGCTTGGGTTGCGCTGCGTTGAGCGGCAGGGTTGCGGCGCTGCTGCGTGATGAGCCTGGCATGCACCCTCAGCAGGTGCGGGACTGGTTGCGCAGCCAGGCGGCCTTCAAGGGGCCGGAGCGGCGAGGCGCCAGGCATGCATGAGCCCCGCATTCTCGTGCTGGGTGCAGGCCCTGCGGGGGCTGCCACCGCCATTGGCCTTGGTCGCCTGGGCTACCCGGTAACGGTCGTGTCCGAGTGGCGCCGTTTCTCGGCAGTGGAGGGTGTGTCGCAGCGGGTGCTGGAAGGTCTGCGCCATGCAGGTTTGGGCGGTGCGTTGAGCCAGGCTGCCACGCCGGCTACCCGACAGGTGCACTGGAACGGCCAGCACTTGCAGATGAACCAGGAGTACCTGCTGGACCGGCAACGTTTCGACCATGCCCTGCGCGATGACCTTCTGCAGGCCGGCATCAGGGTTATCGAAGGCCGGGCGCGGCAGATCGAGCACGACGTCAGCTACCAGGTTCACCTGGATGACGGCCGGGTGCTGGAGGCCGATTTCCTGGTAGAAGCCCGTGGCCGACAAGCCCCCCTGGCGGCGGACCGCCTGCGTGGCCCTGAAACGGTCAGCCTGCTGGCGAGCTGGCAGGGTGCCCCTGGCGAGCCTGCTTCGGCGATAGAAAGCCTGGACGGCGGCTGGGCATGGATGGCGCGGCTGGCGGATGGGCGCAGTTACTGGCAGGTCACCCAGGACGCCGAAAACCTGCCAGCCAAGGCAGCCTTGGCCGGCTACTGCGCGGTGTTGCGTGAGCGCAGCGCGCTGGCGGCGGAGCTGTTTGGTACCCAGGCATGGCTGGCGGCGCCCGTCCATGCTCGCAGCAGCACGCCTATATTGGCAGGGGATAGCGTAGGCAGGGACTGGATCCGGGTGGGTGATGCCGCAATGGCCGTGGACCCGCTGTCTGGCAATGGGATCTTCCAGTCCCTGTCTTCGGCATTGCAGGCGCCGATGGTGATCAACACCCTCTTGCGCAGGCCAGGGCGGGCAGGGCTGGCCTGCCAGTTTCACCAACAGCGTGTGGCACAGTTGTTCATGCGTTTCGCGCGTACCGGCCGTGACTTCTACGCGCAGGAACAGGGCCGCAGCGGGCAGCCATTCTGGGGCCGGCGCCAGGGCTGGCCCGACACCCAGCCACTGCACCTGGCAGCGGACAACCAGGCGGTGCAGGTGGTGCGCCGGCCAGTGCTGTGTGACGGGCTGGTGGATGAGGCGGAGGTGGTGGTAACAGCGGACCAACCCCTGGGTGTCTGGCACCTGCAGGGGGTGCACTTGGCCCCGATCGTGCGGGCGGTGCAGGCGGGCGAAGAGCTGGATGCCGTTCTGGCGGGGCTGGAGCACCACCAGCGGCTGCAGGTGATGCGATGGCTGCGCGAACAGCGCATCGCCTGAGCTGCCTGGGCCCGCTTTGACGAGCCCAGCCCCCCGGGTCGGCTTAGAAGAAGGTTCCGACGATCAACTGCAGATAGGTGCCCGTATCCCGCCCGCCCAATTGCGTGCCGCCGTTGGCGGCGCTCCGCTCGGGTTTGTAGAAGCCTACCACCGGGCTGATGAGCAGATGGTCGTTGACCATCCATTCTGCGTACAGGTCCAGTTCACGCCCGCCTAGGTTGCCCCGGGCGGTATCGAGCGTATCAAAGTCGAAGTACAGCGCACCCACGGTCAGGTTGTCACGCGGCTTGCCTTTGACCGCTACATGATGCACCTGGCTGTTCTTGTTGAACGGCCCTGCATAGTTGGCTGCTACCTCACCCTGGAACCAAGTGCCGTAGCCCCGGCTCAGACCATAGAACAACGGGTCGAAGCCTTCGGAGAACCGGCTGTAGCGGTAGGTGGCCGTGGGTGACCAGGGCAAGGCAGTAAACGTCCAGTTGCCCTCCAGGTACCACGCATTCTCGTGCCCGCCAGTCTGGTCCTGCGTGACGTACTCGGCGGCGACCTCAAGGCCTTCAACGCCCAGGCTACCTCGCCCGCGCAGGCTTACGGTATCCATGCCATCGCGGTGTTGCAGGCCCATCAGTTGTGCGTATCGGTCGTCCACATCCAGGCCGCGGATCCAGCTGAGGCCCACGGTACCGGTGTCAGCGACATGCTCCAGGTTGGCCACTGCCAGCGCGGTGTCGGCCTGGTAATGGTTATCGGACTTGAGCCACATCAGGTCGCCACGCCAGCCTTGCTTCCCACCCAGGCGCAACACGGCTGTGCGGTCGAAGGCTTTGCGTGCTGCCAAGTAGTAGGCGCCGCCACGGTTGAAGTTTGCGCCAAGGTCCGCTTTGCCCAGGTTCACCGGGTCGCCTTGAATCAGGAAACCGTCGCCCAGCGTCACCACCTGCCGCCCGCCGGAGAGGTCGATGCCATCCTCGCCCAGGGCGGGGAACAGGTTCCCCGACCGCCAGCCCAGGTTCATGTCCTCGATGGCGGTGCGGCGTTCGTCGCCCAGGGTCAGCCCGGCGGCATCGCCATCGCCCCAGGTTGCGGAACTGACCAGGCTGAGCGCGCCGTAGAGGGTGCCGCTTGCGGCCAATGCCTGGGTGCCGCTGAGGCCGTACTTCGCATAACCTTCCTGCCACGCACTGCTGCCAGCTTGGCGGTTGCCGGCCTGGTTGAAGCTTTCGTCGCTGTGGAAGGCGCCGAACAGCGCCTCGAGGTTGGCGTTCACCGTGGTGCCGTTCTGGTTATACAGCTCATAGGCGTGGGTGAGAGGGGCAGTGAACAGCAGGGCCAATGTGCAGGCGAGTTTGTGCGTCATGGTGTACTCCATGGTCATTGTTGTTTTGAGAAATGCTGCAGCGGCCCTGCCGCGATGGGGCAGGGCCAGAGGATGAAACGCTCAGAGCTTGATCAGTACTGACTTGAGCTCTGTGTAGTGGTCAATGGCGGCCGCGCCCATTTCACGGCCCACCCCCGACATCTTGTAGCCCCCGAACGGCAATGCCGGGTCCAGGGCGCTGTGGCAGTTGACCCACACGGAGCCTGACTTGATACGCGGGATCATGCGGTGTACCGCAGCCAGGTCGTTGGACCAGATGCTCGCGCCCAGACCGTACGGGTTGTCGTTGGCCATGGCGATTACGTCATCAACGTCGTCGAAGGGCATCGCCACCAGCACCGGGCCGAATATTTCTTCCTGCACCAGGCGATGGCGCTGGTCCACATCGACGATGACGGTGGGCTTGACGAAGTACCCTGGGCCGAAGCTTTCCCCCCCACAAGCAATGGTTGCCCCGAGTTCGCGGCCCAGTTCGATGTAGCCGGTGACGCGGTCCTGCTGTTTGGCGGAAATCAGCGGGCCCATTTGCACCGCCGGGTCCAGGCCGCTGCCAAGTTTCATGCCGTTGGCAATGCTGGCGATATCACCCACCACATTGTCGAAATGCTTGCGGTGGACGTACAGGCGTGAGCCGGCGCAGCATACTTGGCCCTGGTTGAAGAAGATGGCGCTGGCGGCCCCGGCTGCGGCCTCCTGCAGGTTGGCATCGGGCATGACGATGGTAGGCGATTTACCGCCCAGTTCGAGGGTGACCCGGGTCATGTTGTCCATGGCCGCTTTGCCGATCAACTTGCCCACCTCGGTGGAACCGGTGAACGTCAGTTTGTCGACGCCGGGGTGTCGGCTGAGGGCGCCGCCGGCATTCAGGCCGGTGCCGGTGACCACGTTGAACACCCCCGGCGGGTAGCCGGCTTCGTCCACCAGCTCTGCCAGCTTGAGCACGCTCAGCGGTGTTTCGTCCGCCGGTTTGAGCACTACCGTGCAGCCGGTGGCCAATGCAGGGCCGAGCTTCCAGCACGCCAGCAGCAATGGGAAGTTCCAGGCAACGATGGCGCCGACCACGCCCACCGCCTCCCGACGCACGAACCCATGAAACTGGTCGTTTGGCATCAGCGGCAGGGATGCATCCACGGTGCTGCCTTCGATCTTGGTCGCCCAGCCGGCCATATAACGCAGAAAATCGATGGCCAGTTGCACGTCCATCACCTGTGCCACCGCAGCGCTCTTGCCGTTGTTCAGGCACTCCAGCTCTGCCAGCAGGCGGGCGTCACGCTCCATCAGGTCGGCCAGGCGCCACAGCAGGTTCTGGCGTTCGCGCGGGCGCAGGCGGCTCCAGGGTGAATCATCGAACGCCTGGCGTGCAGCACGTACTGCCCGGTCTATGTCCTCGGCATCCGCGGCGGGCACTTCACCCAGTACTTCGCCGGTGGCCGGGTTGCGAAAAGACAGGGTGCGGCCACTGGCGGCGTCCTGCCATTCGGCACCGATGCGCATCTTCAGTTTGCGTTCGATGAAGGCCTGGGTGGCAGGCAGGATAGTGTGTTCGCTGGGCATGGGGCTTAGCCTCTTGTCATTGGATGTGACAGGCTTTGGGCAATGGCCGTGCCAAGGTTGCACCGGGGCTGTAGGGCCTTGAATCGTAGGGCCTGGCGCAGTGGTATAGCCCTGAACGGCGGTGCTGCGCTGTAGCACAATGAGACAGTGTGAGACGAAGATGCAACAAGGGTCAGCTGACCGCTGCATCCAACGGCAGGCAGTGTCTCAGCTTGAAACACCCTGTCGCGAAATGGCACGCCGCTCGCGCTGGCACACACTGGGAAGGCACACCCAAAAACCTGTCAAGTCACTGAAAAGTAAAGAAGTTGGCGGAGCTGGCACGGTTTCTGTATCTGAGCCAATCATTGCACCCGTGCTTCACCTGAGCGTGCGACACCATAAGAACAACAACCGTGGAGGTCTGACCTTGAAGACGACTCGACTCCGGCGACATGCGGGCAAGCTGGCGTTACTTGCCGCCGCGCTGCTGGGCACCCAGGCCATGGCGGCCGAACAGGGCGCGAACCTGTTGCAGAACAAGTGCATGGGGTGCCATATCCCCGAAGGTACCGACAGTTACAGCCGCATCAGCCACCAGCGTAAAACCCCCGAGGGCTGGTTGATGAGCATCGCCCGCATGCAGGTGATGCACGGCTTGCAAATCAGCGACGATGACCGCCGTACCTTGGTCAAGTACCTGGCCGACAAACAAGGCCTGGCCCCCAGTGAAACAGACGGCGTGCGTTACGCGATGGAACGCCGCCTCAACACGGTGGAGCATTTCGATACCCAACTGGCCGAAACCTGCGGCCGTTGCCACTCCGGCGCGCGGGTGGCGCTGCAACGGCGCCCGGCGAAGGAATGGGAATACCTGGTCAACTTCCACCTCGGCCAATGGCCGTCCCTTGAGTATCAGGCCCAGGCGCGTGACCGGGACTGGTTGCCGATCGCCCTTCAGCAAGTGGTGCCTGAACTTGCCAAGCGCTACCCGCTGGAGAGCTCGGCCTGGGCCGACTGGCAGAAGGCCAAGCCTGATGCCAGCACACTGGCGGGGCAGTGGGCCTTCAGCGGCCACATGCTGGCCAAAGGCGATGTGCGTGGGGTGATGAGTATCGCGGCCGAGCCAGGCGACACCTTCAAGGTCGAGGTCAAGGGCGCTTACGCCGACGGTACTCCATTCAACGGCAACGGCACGGCGATTCTGTACAACGGCTATGAGTGGCGCGCCAATGTGAAAGTGGGTGATACCTACCTGCGCCAGGTGTTCGCAGCGCTGGATGGCGAAATGAAAGGCCGCATGTTCGAAGCCGAACACGATGAGCGTGGCCTGGACTTCACTGCTGTGAAGGACGGCAAGGCCCGCCTGCTGGCGGTACAGCCAGGCTTCATCAAGGCCGGTGAAGAGGCCGAGATCAGCGTGGTGGGCAGTGGCCTGGACGGCAAGCCCGACCTGGGCGCCGGCGTCGAGGTGACCCAAGTGCTGGAGCAGACCCCAACCTTGCTGCGCGTCAAAGCGCGCGCGGCTCGCGACGCCCAGCCCGGCCAGCGTGAAGTTGCCGTGGGCGCGCTGAAGGGGGCCACCCTGGCCGTTTACGACAAGGTCGAGGAGGTGAAGGTGGTCCCGGCGTTCTCCATCGCCCGCATTGGTGAAAACGGTGCATCGGTGCCCAAGGTACAGGGGCGCTTCGAGGCGGAAGCCTGGGGCAAGGACGCCAGCGGCCAGCCGCTGCGCATTGGTTACCTCCCGGCCACGTGGAAGGTCGAACCGTTCAACGAGCGTGCCGTTGAGGACGAAGACGTGAAATTTGCCGGGCAGATGCAGCCCGACGGCGTGTTCGTGCCCGGCGGCGCGGGCCCCAACCCTGAGCGCAAGATGATGACCAACAACGCCGGCAACCTGAAGGTCATCGCCACACTGGCCGACGGCGGCCAGACCGGGGAGGGGCACATGATCGTGACCGTACAGCGCTGGAACAACCCGCCATTGCCGTAACGGCGGGGTGCAACGGTTTTCCAACGGATCGATTATCGGGAGGTCGCCATGGGCGCACTACTGAACCTGGTCGAGCGTAACCTGCATGAAGTGCAGGTAGATGCCGACCGCATGCTGTTCCACATCCCCAGCAGCTCGCTGTTTGCCACCGACGCCGTGACCGGCGGGATCATCGACAGCCTGCGCCAGCAGGGTTGTTCGGCCGAAGAGTTGATACAACGGCTTGGCCAGCAATTTGCCGGGCAGGACATCCAGGACACCCTGCGCGAGCTGATCGCCCTGGAACTGGTCAGCGACGGCTCGCCGCTGACCCCGGAGATCGCCCTCAGGCAGGTCGAACGCACCGCCCTGAACACCGTGGTGCTCAACGTCAACACCGGCTGCAACCTCAGTTGTACCTACTGCTACAAGGAAGACCTGGACAAGCCGTCTGCCGGCAAGAAAATGAACACGGCCACCGCCGAAGCCTCGGTGGAGATGCTGCTCAAGGAGTCCCCCGACGAGCAGCGTTACAGCGTGGTGTTCTTTGGCGGCGAACCGCTTTCCAACCGGCCGCTGATCGAGCACATGGTGGGCTATTGCGAACGCCGCTTCGCCGAGGCCGGCAAGCAGGTGGAATTCATCATGACCACCAACGCCACCTTGCTGACCGAAGAGGTAGTCGACTGGCTTGATGCCCACCGCTTCGGGCTGTCGATCAGCATCGACGGGCCCAAGACCGTGCATGACCGCAACCGCATCACCGTGGGCGGCCAGGGCACCTATGATGTGGTGCGGCGCAAGGCTGATATGCTGCTGTCGCGTTACCGCAGCCGGCCTGTGGGTGCGCGCGTGACCCTCACCCGCGGCATCACCGACGTCGAAACCATCTGGAACCACCTGTTCAATGAGCTGGGTTTCGCCGAGGTAGGCTTTGCCCCCGTCACCTCCGGTGACCTGGCCGCCTTCAACCTCACCGGCGAAGAGCTGGTGCAGGTGTTCGCCAACATGAAGGCCCTGGGGCGCCGCTACCTGGACGCGGCGCTGGAGCACCGCAACATCGGCTTCTCCAACCTGCACCAGCTGATTACCGACATCCACGAAGGCCACAAGAAGGCACTGCCGTGTGGCGCAGGGCTGAAGATGCTGGCAGTGGACCATGAGGGCGAACTCAACCTGTGCCACCGCTTCACAGGCTCCAGCCTGCCCACGTTCGGTAACGTACACCAGGGCGTCAAGCAGGCGCAGCTGAATGACTTTCTGTCGCAACGCCTCGACCGCAGCAATACCGGCTGCGAGAGCTGCCGCATCCGCAACCTGTGTTCGGGCGGGTGCTACCACGAGAGCTATGCACGTTACGGCGACCCGCAGCACCCGACCTACCACTATTGCGAGCTGATGCGCGAGTGGGTGGACTTCGGGATCGAGGTCTACAGCCGCATCATGGCCACCAACCCGGCCTTCATCGACCGCTACATCACCCCGCGGAAGGCGCACTGACATGAAGCATTTGAAACCCCTCAACAACAAGGCACGCATCCTGGAGCAGGCCGCCGCCGAGGACCGCGTCGAGGAAGTCATGGCCATGAGCGCGGTGGCCGGGTGCACCGCCACCACCGACCCTGGCTGGGAAGTTGACGCGTTTGGTGGTGTGAGCTCGCTGTGCCAGCCCATGGAGGCTGACCTGTATGGCTGCTCCGACCCCTGCTGGTGGCCGGCTCAGGTGCCGGACATGATGAGTACCTACCAGGACTGGAACGCTCAGGCGACCAACTCCGCTGAAGACTGGCGCAACCTGGGCACCGTGTTCCCTAAAGACAAGTGACCGGCCCAACAAGAACGACAAGGGGAAACCGCATGAATGCTGGACGCTGCGCACGCGTTGCGCTCACCATCGCCGCCATGGCCTGTACTGGCCTGGCGCAGGCAGACGACACCGGGCCGGCCCTGAAGGCCGGGCACGAATACATGATCGTCACCAACTACCCAAACAACCTGCACGTGGTGGATGTGGCCACCGATACTGTGTTCAAAAGCTGCGTCATGCCCGACAAGTTTGGCCCCGGCACCGCCATGATGGCGCCGGACAAACGCACCGCCTACGTCTTGAACAATCACTTTGGCGACATCTACGGGTTTGACCTGGACACCTGCAAGAACACCTTCCACGCCAACCTGTCCAGTGTGGCCGGCGAGGTGGGGCGCTCGATGTATTCGTTCGCGATCAGCCCGAATGGCGAGGAAGTCTACGCAACGGTCAACCCCACCCAGCGCCTGAACGATCACTACGTGGTCAAGCCGCCCAGGCTGGAGGTGTTCCGTACCCGTGATGGCCTGCAGGCCAAGCCGGTACGCACCTTCCCGATGCCGCGGCAGGTGTACCTGATGCGTACTGCCGATGATGGCAGCCTGTACGTTGCCGGGCCGGACCTGTACAAGATGGATGTGCAGACCGGCAAATACACGGTGGCCCTGCCGCTGCGCAACTGGAACCGCAAAGGCTACAGCGCCCCGGACGTGCTGTATTTCTGGCCGCACCAGAGCCCGCGTCACGAATTCTCCATGCTGTACACCATTGCCAAGTTCAAGGGCGGCAAGCAGGACCCAGCCACCGACGAGTACTTGTATGGCTACCTGAGCGTCGACCTCAAGACCGGCAAGACCCACACCCAGGAGTTCGCCGACCTGACGGAGCTGTACTTCACCGGCCTGCGCTCACCCAAGAACCCCAACCAGATGTATGGCGTGCTCAACCGCCTGGCCAAGTACGACATCAAGCAGCGCAAGCTGATCAAGGCTGCGAACCTGGAGCACACTTACTATTGCGTCACCTTCGACAGCAAGGGCGACAAGCTGTACCTGGGTGGCACGTTCAATGACCTGGCGGTATTCAACCCAGACACGCTGGAAAAGGTCGGCAACATCAAGTTACCGGGTGGGGACATGTCCACTTCGACGCCGCAGGTGTTTGTTCGGTAGAAGCAACGGCCTTGCACTACCCTCAAAGCTGGCGGACCACTTGGGCTACCCAACCAAAGGGTGTGCAATTTTATGTGAGCCACTCCGGGCTGTTGAAGTTGCTCAGCCTGGGGTCATCATCTTGGCATTCCAGCGCCTCAACCCGCGCGCGCAACAGCGCCTTTTGCAAGCTGCGCTCGCCCTCGGCCCAGGCATGTTCCAGCGCCGGCAATAGCCGGCGTGGGAGCACGCTGAACATGGGCTGCCAGTAACCGCCCTGGCGCACCATGGCCGCGGCATCACGGGCATGCGCCAACCTGCGCAGGTCGTGGATCAAGGCCGGGTCTACCAGGGGCGCGTCGCAGGCCAGTACCACCACCCACCCATGCCTGGCCACTTTCAACCCGGCAATGACCCCGGCCAACGGCCCCGGAAAATCCGCTTCGGCATCGCTCGCCAACTGGTCCGCGTAAGCCCGGTAGCGCTGCTGATTGCGGTTGCACGAGATCACCAGGTCATCGCTGAGCGGGCGCACGGTGCGGTACAGGTGTTCCACCAGCGGTTCGCCGCGCCATTCCAGCAGCCCTTTGTCCCGCCCACCCATGCGCTGGCCGCGGCCGCCGGCAAGGATCAGGACGGAACAGGGGGGCAGGGTATTAGGCATGAAAAAGGGCTCCAGGCAGTCGATGCCAGGAACCCTCCCATTTAAGGCCGTTGTTGTCCAGTCAGCTGTCGTGGGCAACCTCGTTGGCGGGTTGTTTGCCGCGCCCGGCCAGGCGCATCACCACCACGAAGAATACCGGTACGAACACCACGGCAAGGGTGGCACTGAGCATGCCACCGATCACACCGGTGCCGATCGCCTGCTGGCTGGCCGAGCTGGCGCCGCTGGCGATGGCCAGCGGGACCACACCGAGGATGAACGCCAGCGAGGTCATGACGATGGGGCGCAACCGCAAGCGCGCGGCCTGTATCGCCGCCTCGGTGGCATCCAGGCCCTGGTCGACCAGGCTCTTGGCGAACTCGATGATCAGGATGGCGTTTTTCGCCGACAGGCCGATCAGGGTAATCAGGCCCACCTTGAAGAACACGTCGTTGGGCATGCCACGCAGGGAAACGGCCAGCACTGCGCCCAGTATGCCCAGCGGTACTACCAGCAACACCGCAGTGGGGATCGACCAGCTTTCATACAACGCCGCCAGGCACAGGAACACCACCAGCAGCGACAGCGCCATCAATACCGGGGCCTGGCTGCCCGACAGGCGCTCCTGCAGTGACAGACCGGTCCATTCCAGGCCCACCCCGGTGGGCAGTTGCGCCACCAGCCGCTCCACTTCGGCCATGGCCTCACCCGAGCTGTAGCCGGCGGCCGGTTCGCCCGAAATCGACACCGCCGGGTAGCCGTTGTAACGGGTGAGCTGTACGGGGCCGCTGACCCACTTGGCTTGCACGAATGCCGCCAGCGGTACCATCTTGCCGCTGCTGTTGCGCACATGGATCTTCAGCAGGTCCTCGACCTGGCTGCGCTGGTCGCCCTCAGCCTGGACCACCACACGCTGCATGCGGCCCTGGTTGGGGAAATCGTTGACGTAGCTGGAGCCCACCGCCACATCCAGCACCGAGCCGATGTCAGCGAACGATACGCCAAGCGCGTTGGCCTGCCGGCGGTCGATCTCAAGCTGCACCTGCGGGCTTTCGGCCAGGGAGGCCTCGCGCACGTTGGTCAGCACCTTGCTCTTGCCGGCGTTGGCCAGCAGCTCGTCACGGGCCGCCATCAGTTCTGCATGGCCCATGCCGCCACGGTCCTGTAGGCGGAACTGGAAACCGGTGGACTCGCCAAGGCCATCGATCGGCGGCGGCAGCACGGCAAACGCCACGGCATCCTTGAGCTGAGAGAGGGCCATGTTGGCGCGGTCGGCAATCGACTGGGCGCTGTCATCCGCGCCGCGCTCCGACCAGTCCTTGAGCGTGGTGAACGCCAAGGCCGCGTTCTGCCCGCTGCCCGAGAAGCTGAAGCCAAGAATGACCGTGGTATTGCCCACGCCCGGCTCCGAGCCGTTGTGCGCCTCTATCTGTGCAGCTACCTGCTCGGTACGCATGCGCGTGGCCCCGGGTGGCAGCTGGATGTCTGTGATGGTGTAGCCCTGGTCTTCGGTTGGCAGAAACGCCGTGGGCAGTTGGCTGAACCCGTAGCCCAGCACGCCCAGCAGCAAGGCGTACACCAACAAATACCGGCCACTGCGGCGCAAAGCGCCGGAAACCCAGCCCTGATAGCCGTTGCTCATGCCTTCGAAGCGGCGGTTGAACCAGCCAAAGAAGCCCTTGCGCTGGTGATGCTCGCCCTTGGCAACGGGTTTGAGCAGTGTCGCGCACAGCGCTGGGGTGAGGCTCAGTGCCAGGAAGGCCGAGAACAGGATCGACACCGCCATTGATACCGAGAACTGCTGGTAGATGACCCCGACCGAGCCTTGCATGAACGCCATGGGCAGGAACACCGCCACCAGTACCAGCGTGATCCCGATAATGGCACCGCTGATCTGCCCCATGGCCTTGCGGGTGGCCTCCTTGGGCGGCAGGCCTTCCTCGGCCATGATGCGCTCGACGTTTTCCACCACTACGATGGCGTCGTCCACCAGGATGCCGATGGCCAGGACCATGCCGAACAACGTCAGAACGTTGACCGAAAAGCCCAGGGCCAGCATCACCGCGAACGTGCCCATCAACGCCACCGGCACCACCAGCGTAGGGATCAGCGTGTAACGCAGGTTCTGCAAGAACAGGAACATCACTGCGAACACCAGCAGCATGGCTTCGAACAGGGTGGTGATCACCTGCTGGATGGACACCTTGACGAACGGCGAGGTGTCGTACGGGATGTCGTATTTGACGCCCTCCGGGAAGTAGCGCGCCAGGTCCTGCATCTTCGCCCGCACCAGCGTGGCGGTTTCCATGGCGTTGGCGCCAGGCGACAGCTGCACACTGAAGGCGGTGGCTGGCTTGCCATTGAGGCGGGTGCCGAACTGGTATTCCTGGGCACCCACTTCGACCCGTGCCACATCGCCAATGGTCACGGTGGAGCCGTCTGGGTTGGCGCGCAGAACGATGGCGGCGAACTCCTCGGGGGAGGACAACTGGCCCTTCACCACGACGTTGGCGGTGATCTCCTGCGTGTCGCGGCCAGGCAGGTCACCGATGCTGCCAGGCGCCACCTGGGCGTTCTGCCCGGCAATCGCGTTGGCCACATCGTTGGGGGTGAGGTTCAGGCCGACCAGTTTCGCAGGGTCGATCCAGATGCGCATAGCCCGCTCAGAGCCATACAGCTGTGCCTTGCCCACCCCTTTGATGCGGCGAATTTCGTTCATCACGTTGCGAGCGAGGATGTCCGACAGGGCGGTTTCGTCGAGCTTGCCATCCTCGGAGGTAAGGGTGCCCAGCAGCAGAAAACCGGTGGACAGCTTCTGCACTTGCAAACCCTGCTGGGTGACCGGCCGTGGCAGGCGCGATTCGACCACTTTCAACCGGTTCTGCACGTCAACCTGAGCCAGGTCCGGGTTTGTGCCGGGCTGGAAGGTCGCGGTGATGGTAGCGCTGCCCAGGCTGCTCTGGGATTCGAAATACAGCAGGTTGTCGGCGCCGTTGAGTTCCTGCTCGATCAGGCTGACCACACTTTCGTCCATGGTCGCCGCCGAAGCGCCAGGGTAAACGGCATAGATTTCGATCTGCGGCGGCGCCACATTCGGGTACTGCGCCACTGGCAGCTGCGGAATGGCGAGGGCGCCTGCCAGCAGGATGAACAGTGCGACTACCCAGGCGAAAATCGGGCGGTCAATGAAGAATTGCGGCATGGGTCAGGCCCTCACTGGCCGGGGTGCTGTGCGACGGGCTTGGCCTGGGTGGCAGTATCAACCTGCACCTGGTCCCCAGCCTTGATGTGCTGCAGGCCCTCAACCACTACCTGCTCACCGGCAGCCAGGCCCTCGGAGACCACCCAACGGTCGCCCTGGGCGCTGCCCAGCACTACCTGGCGGTCGCTGACGCGAGACTGCGGGTCCACCACCATGACCTTCGGCACGCCGGCGCTGTCGCGTTGGATGGCGCGTTGGGGCACGCTGATGCCCTGGGGTTGCACCGCCTGCGCCAGGCGCACGCGCACATAGCTGCCAGGCAACAGGTCCAGGTTGGGGTTGGGGAATTCGCTGCGCAGGGTGATCTGATTGGTACTGGGGTCGACGCTGATGTCGGAGAACAGCAGCTTGCCGGGTAGTGGATAGGCACTGCCGTCGTCCTGGATCAGGGTGACGCTGGCCTGGCCATCGCCGACCTGCTGCACCTGGCCAGCGCGCAGGGCCTTGCGCAGTGCGCTGATTTCGCGGGTCGACTGGGTAACATCGGCGTGGATGGGGTCCAGTTGCTGAATGGTCGCCAGCGGCGTGGCTTCGTTCTGCCCAACCAGCGCGCCTTCGGTTACCTGAGCCCGGCCAATACGGCCGGCGATCGGCGCCGTGACCGTGGCGTAGCCGAGGTTCAGGCGTGCCCGTTGCAGGGCGGCCTTGGCCTCGGCCACCGCGCCGTCGGCTTGCAGGAAGCTGGCTTTGGCATTGTCGTATTCCTGGCGGCTGACCGCCTTGTCGCTGACCAGTTCGCGGTAGCGCTGCTCCTGCAGACGGGCTTGATACAACGTGGCCTCGGCCTTGGCCAGGGCCGCCTTGGCGCTGTCGAAGTCTGCCTTGAACGGGGCCGGATCGATCAGAAACAGCACATCCCCCTGTTTCACATCGCTGCCTTCACGGTAGACGCGCTTGAGCACCACGCCAGCCACCCGGGCGCGAACCTCCGCTGTGCGCGGTGCCAGAATGCGGCCGCTGAGCTCAGTGGTAACGGCCAGTGGCTGCAGTTGCAGGGTTTCTACCCGCACTTGGGGGGCAGGGGGCTGTTGGTCCTGGTTGTCACCTTCGCTACAGCCGCTCAGGCCAAGGCCCAGTAACGCCAGAAGCGCCAGGCGGCGCAGGCAGGGGGATGATGTGTTGGGCATACGGGTCTTCCGCTGATGATCCACACTATGCTACGGCAGTCGCTCAGCGAATTGCTGTGAACAGCTGTAGGGCAGGTGTGAAAAAGTGTGAAGAATGATCCTGTAGGCGGGGTGGGTTCTATATTCTGCGTAGGCTTGTGCCGGTTTGGTCGCGGGTAGACCCGGCCTCACAGTCACCCATTGCCTGCGGCCTCTGTGTGAGCGGGTTTACCCGCGAAGAGGCCGGCACAGTTCCATTCCAACCCAGAACCCAAGCGCCTATGCCGAATATTTTCCTGGTCGAAGACGACAGTGCCCTGTCCGAGCTGATCGCCAGCTACCTGCAACGCAATGAATTCCAGGTACAGGTGATTGCCCGCGGCGACCATGTGCTCGACGAGTACCGTCGGCACAAACCTGACTTGGTCATCCTCGACCTGATGCTGCCGGGTATCGACGGGCTGCAGGTGTGCCGCCTGTTGCGTCAGCAGTCCCGTAACCTGCCGATTCTGATGCTCACCGCCCGTGACGACAGCCATGACCAGGTGCTGGGGTTGGAGATGGGCGCCGACGACTATGTGAACAAGCCGTGCGAGCCACGTGTGCTGCTGGCGCGCGTGCGCACCCTGCTGCGCCGCAGCAGCATCAACGAACCCCGTCTGGACCAGGACCTGATCGTTGTCGGCGGCCTGTGCATCGACCTGGCCGAGCGTACGGTGACGTGGCGCGGTGAGGCGGTGGAGCTGTCCAGCGGGGAATACAACCTGCTGGTGGTACTGGCGCGCAACGCCGGTGTTGTGCTGAACCGCGACCGCATTCTGCAGCAGTTGCGTGGCATCGAGTTCAACGGCACCGACCGCTCGGTCGACGTGGCCATCTCCAAGTTGCGGCGCAAGTTCGATGACAATGCCGGGGAAGCCCGCAAGATCAAGACCGTGTGGGGCAAAGGCTACCTGTTCAGCCGTGTCGAGTGGGAGTGCTGAGCGCCCATGCTGAAAATTCTGGTGCGCCTGTACCTGGTCATCATCGTGGCGTACGCCGGCGCCTTGCTGTTCATACCCGACACCATCGTCGGGCTGTTCCAGGATCGCTTCATGGCCTACAACCTGGGGCAGACCAAAGGCGTGCAGTCGCTGATCGTGCGCCAGTTCCACCAGGTGCCCAAGGCGCAGTGGCCGGCGGTGGAGCAGGCTCTGGCCGAGGATTTTGCGCCGTTGCAGGTGCAACTGCTGCGCATGAGCGATGCCGGGTTGCGGCCGGCAGAGCGTTCGCGCCTGGAGGAGGGCCTGTACGCCGTGCGGTTGGCAGACTGGGGTTATTACCAAACGGTACTGGCGCCCCTGGACAAGGACTGGCTGGTGCGTTTGCATTCGCCGCCAGACCCTCTGGACATCAACGTGCTGTCCTGGGGTGTCACGGTACTGATCGGCGCTGCCATGCTGGGTTGCCTGCTGCTGTGGGTGTGGCCGCACTGGCGCGACCTTGAACGCCTCAAGGAAACCGCCCGGCGCCTGGGGCAGGGCAAGATGTCGGAGCGCACGCATATTTCTGCACATTCCAACATCGGTGAGTTGGCCGGGGTGTTCGACACCATGGCCGGCGACCTGGAACGCCACGTGAATCAGCAACGGGAACTGCTCAACGCCGTTTCACACGAACTGCGCACGCCCTTGACGCGCCTGGATTTCGGCCTGGTGTTGCTGTTCGATGAGGTGCCGGCGGCCAGCCGCAAGCGCCTGCTCGAACTGGTGGGCCATGTGCGGGAGCTGGACGAACTGGTACTGGAGCTGCTGTCCTACAGCCGTTTGTACAATACCGACCAGGCGCGCGAACGGGTGGAACTATCGCTGCTGGAACTGGTGGACAGCGTGCTTGGCAGTTTTGCCGAAGAGCTCGATGGCCGGGGCATCCAGTGGGAAGTGCTCGCCGGCAATGACATGCCGCGTTTTGTGCTCGACCCACGGCTTACTGCGCGTGCGGTGCAAAACCTGGTGCGCAATGCCATGCGCTACTGCGACAAGCGCCTGCTGCTGCGCTTGAGCCTGGAAGAGGGGGCGTGCCTGTTAACCGTGGAGGACGACGGCATCGGTATTCCGGTGGAGGAGCGCGAGCGGATCTTCCAGCCGTTCTACCGCCTGGACCGCAGCCGTGACCGCAGCACTGGCGGGTTTGGCCTTGGGTTGGCGATCAGCCGCCGGGCCATCGAGGGACAGGGGGGAACGCTGACGGTCGCGCAATCTGCCCTGGGTGGGGCCCGGTTTACCATACGGCTGCCCGCCAGTTGAAAAACCCTGCTGCAGCGCTTCTTATCACCGTGCACTTCTTGTAGCGTTACAGGCTGTCCATCCGGGAGCTGAACATGCAAGGCAAGGCACGCAAGATCGTCCAGGTCGTGCTCTACGAGGCCATCGCCGTGGTGTGTGTAGCGCCCGCGCTGGAACTGGCGTTCGGTGCAGGCATGGCACAATCGGCCGTGCTGTCGGTGTTGATGTCTGGCATCGCCATGAGCTGGAACATGGCCTACAACTGGGCATTCGAACATTGGGAGGCCCGTCAGCCAGCGCGCGAGCGCACCTTGCTGCGTCGGCTGTTGCATGCGTTAGGCTTCGAAGGCGGGCTGGTCGTCCTTCTGCTGCCGGTGGTGGCTTACTGGCTGCAGGTGAGCCTCTGGGCAGCGCTGCTGACCAACCTGGCGTTGTTCGTGTTCTTCTTCGTATACGCGTTCGTCTTCCAGTGGGGGTTCGACAAGGTATTCGACGTGCCGCTGTCGGCCCAGCAGGCCAAGTGTTGACGTGCGACCGTGGCGCAGGATAACGTCCTGCCCATGCACACCCTCCCGCACGCCTTCGCCAGCATTATTACCGCCATTATCAGCTTGGCGGGCTAGCGCGAACGTGCACGAAACCCGCCCTGGAGGCGGGTTCTTTCCATCTGACTCCTGGGCACCCTGAACAACCGCCAAGGAGTTACCGATGACCAGCCTCTGCGTCAGCCCTCGTCTCACCCCCACACCCCAGCAATTGCTGTCGGAGCAGGTCAGGCGCATTCTCGCCGCGCCGGTGTATGACCTGGCCATCGAGACACCGTTGCAGACTGCGCCGGCCTTGTCTGCCAGGCTTGGTAACCGGGTGCTGCTCAAGCGCGAGGACCTGCAACCGACCTTCTCATTCAAGATCCGCGGCGCCTACACGCGCCTGGCGCGGCTAAGTGCAGCCCAGCGAGCGCGCGGTGTGATCACGGCCTCGGCCGGCAACCACGCCCAAGGTGTGGCACTGGCTGCCTCACACCTTGGCATGACGGCGACCATCGTCATGCCGACCACCACGCCGTCGCTCAAGGTGGAGGGGGTACGCTCACGCGGTGGGCACGTGGTGTTGCACGGTGAGAGTTTCCCCCACGCATTGGCCCATGCATTGATCCTGGCGGACCGCGGCGGCGCCACCTTCGTGCCGCCGTTCGACGACCCCGATGTGATCGCAGGGCAGGGCACCGTGGGCATGGAGATACTGCGCCAGTGCCAAGGCCCGTTGCACGCCATCTTCGTGCCGGTGGGCGGCGGTGGCCTCATCGCTGGCATCGCAGCCTATGTGAAATACCTGCGGCCGGATGTGAAGGTGATTGGTGTAGAACCGCAGGACTCGAACTGCCTGCAGGCGGCGCTGCAGGCCGGGGAGCGGGTGGTGCTGCCACAGGTGGGGGCGTTTGCCGATGGCGTGGCCGTTGCCCAGGTGGGCGCCCACTGCTTCGAGCTGTGCCGGCATTTTGTCGATGAAGTACTGACGGTCGGCAACGATGCGCTGTGTGCTGCCATCAAGGATATCTACGACGATACCCGCTCCATCACAGAACCCTCCGGCGCACTGGCCGTGGCAGGTATCAAGCAGTATGTGGCCCGTGAAGGTACCCAGGGCCAGACGTTGGTGGCCATTGACTCCGGGGCCAACGTCAATTTCGACCGCTTGCGCCACGTGGCCGAGCGTGCCGAGCTGGGTGAGCAGCGTGAAGCGATCATCGCCGTCACCATACCGGAGCAACCTGGCAGTTTCCGTAGCTTCTGCCAGGCCCTGGGCAAGCGCCAGATCACCGAATTCAACTACCGCTGCAACCCGGGCAAGCCGGCGCGGTTGTTCGTGGGGGTGCAGACCCACCCGCAGCACGACCCCCGGCAGCACCTGCTGGACAGCCTGCGCGGGCAGGGTTATGACGTGCTGGACCTGACCGACAACGAACTGGCCAAGCTGCATGTTCGCCACACCGTGGGCGGCCATGCCGCGCCAGGCGCCCAAGAGCGTGTGCTGCGCTTCGAGTTCCCGGAGCGCCCCGGGGCACTGCTGGCGTTTCTGGAACGATTGGGCAAGCGTTGGAACATCAGCCTGTTCCATTACCGTAACCACGGTGCCGCCCACGCCCGCGTATTTGCGGCACTTGAAATCCCGGAAGAGGAGCGCGGTGACTGGCGTTCGGCGCTGGCGGAAATGGGCTACCAGTACTGGGACGAAACCGACAACCCGGCCTACAGGCTGTTTCTAGGCTGATGTAAGGGCGAAGCCAGCGCCGGGGTGGCGGGCTCAGCGCTCGCGCATGAAAAAACCGGCGACAAACTTGCGGAAGGTTTCGGGGCTCTTGAAGTCGGCATAGCGCTTGAAGTTGTCGGCGTCCGGCTCGGGGCCCATGGGCTTTTCCAGCAATGAAACCGAGAGCACACGGTCCTGGTCCGAGGTCATCACCAGTTCATCCATGACCTGGCCGCCGATAACCGGCCGGCGCATCTGCACCTTCACGCCCTTGCCGGCCATCCAGTCCACCAATGCCACCAGGGCCTTGAGCGGTTCACGCTCCTCGTCGCGGTATACGGGGAACAGATGCCTGCGCGACAGCACAGGCACGCTTGCCACGTGGATCAGCTCGTAGAACTGGCTGCCGGGGGTGGCTGGCGAATACAGCACCAGGGCCAACAGTGGGCCACTGGTGCGTTGCCCGCCCCAGTACAGGTGGTGACCTTGGAAATCGACGCCTTCTACGCTGCCGTTGCTGAACAGCTTGCGGCCCTTGATCTGATCGATGCAGTCGAGCAGCAGGCCGTGCCGCCGGTGGTTGCCGAACACCGTGGCCTCTCGCAGCCGCGCCTTGAGCATCATCATGTGCTTCATGTCCAGGCGGGTTTCCAGGTAGTTGCTGGCCGGTACCCGCTCAAGCAACGGATAGCGGCTTGCCACGTTGCGCAACTGGGCGAATTGCCCTGTGAGGTCCTGCTTGAGGTGGGTGGCATACAGGTTCAGGCCGCTGGTTTCGATCCAGGTCAGCAGCAGGGACAGCAGCCGCTGTTGCTCACGGCGGTCCGCGCTCTCGCTGCCGCTGCCTGCAGACGCTGGGCGAAAGTCGCCGATCAGGCGCAGTGGGGTATCCGGTGCCAGCCAGGCTGCCGGCTGCACAGGGGCGCTGTCGCGCTCGGCCGCCTCTTGTTCGTCCTTGGTGAACGGGCACCCCGGGGCGTGCTCGGCAGTGCCGGGGTTGTTCTTGAGAAACAGCGTGCCGGTGTGGCCATTGAGTGTGACGTTGAGCACCGGCAGCGCATCGCTGCGGCAGTCGCAGGCCAGCCAGTGGTTGGCGTTACGCACATGCATCAACAACTGGTTGGCTTGCAGCAGCCGAGGCCCGGTAAGGCTACCGTTGGCAAACCCCTCCAGCAGCGCTTCTTCAGCAGGCGTCAGGCTACGCACCTGGGTGGCGGTTTTGTCAATGATGCGCATGCAGCAGCTCCTTGCTCAGAACCTCAAGCTTCAAGCAAAGCGCTGCTGCTTTCAACCGTCAGAAGATGTAATCGGTGGTCAGGAAGCTGGACTGCCGGTTGCGGATGATTTCGCTGATCAGCGCCTTGTTGGCGTCCTGGAAACGGGTGGCCACCAGGGTTCGAATCGAGAACACACGCAGTGCGTCGTGTACCGAAAGCGTACCTTCGGCGCTGTTCTTGCGTCCGTTGAACGGGTAGGTATCCGGGCCGCGCTGGCACTGTGCGTTGATATTGATGCGGCCCACCTGGTTGGCGAAGGTATCGACCAGGCTGCCGATGGTGGCCGGGTCATTGCCAAACAGGCTCAATTGCTGGCCGTAGTCGGAGTCCAGTACATAGTCGATGACGGTTTGCAGGTCTCGGTAGGGCACCACCGGCACCACAGGGCCGAACTGCTCCTCGTGATACACCCGCATGCCCGCGCTTACCGGGTACAGCAGGGCCGGGTAGAAGAATGACCCACGGCTGCGCCCGCCGTGCTCGTTCAGCACCTGGGCGCCGTGCGCAGTGGCATCGGCTACCAGTTCGTTGAGATACGCCACCTTGCCCGGCTCAGGCAACGGCGTCAGCGCCACGCCTGGTTCCCACGGCATGCCGGCCTTGAGGTTGGCCAGCTTGCGCTTGAATTTATCCAGAAACGCGTCGGCCACGTCCTCATGCACGAACAGGATTTTCAGCGCGGTGCAGCGCTGGCCGTTGAATGACAGGGCACCGGTAACGGCTTCTTCCACCGCATTGTCGAGGTCGACCTGAGGCAGCACGATGCCGGGGTTCTTGGCGTCCAGCCCCAATGCCGCGCGCAGGCGATGGGGCCGTGGGTGCAGCTTCTTCAGGTCGCTGGCCGCCTTGTGGGTGCCGATGAACGCGAACACGTCGATCTTGCCGCTGGCCATCAGTGCACTCACCGTTTCCCGGCCACGGCCATAGATCACGTTGATCACCCCTGGCGGGAAGCTGTCGCGGAACGCCTCCAGCAGTGGGCGGATCAGCAGCACGCCAAACTTGGCTGGCTTGAACACTACTGTGTTGCCCATGATCAGCGCCGGGATGAGCGTGGTGAAGGTTTCGTTCAAGGGGTAGTTGTAAGGCCCCATGCACAACGCAACGCCCAGCGGTGCCCGGCGAATCTGGCCCAGCGTGCCCTGTTCCAGTTCGAAGCGGCTGGAGCGGCGGTCGAGGTCCTTGAGGGCATTGATGGTGTCGACGATGTAGTCGCAGGTGCGGTCGAACTCCTTCTCGGAGTCCTTGAGGTTCTTGCCGATTTCCCACATCAGCAACTTGACCACGGCCTGGCGCTGTTCGCGCATGCGCGCAAGGAACGCTTCGACATGCTGGATACGCTCGGCCACGCGCATGTTCGGCCATTTGCCGCGACCCTTGTCGTAGGCGTCAACGGCGGCGTCCAGGGCGGTAAGCGCGGTATCGGCATCCAGCAGCGGGGCGCTGCCCAGCACCACCTGGCGCTCTTGGCTGCCTTCCTTGAGCCACACCGGGCTGTAGACGGTGTTCAAGGGCCCGTCCCAGCGCCTCAGCTCACCGCCGACCAGGTAGTCCCGTTGTTCCAGTGGGGCATCCAGCCGCCAAGCGTCTGGTATGGCCTCCAGGCGGGGGAAGAGTGAATCGAGCAGACGTTCCATGGTTGCTGCACCTCATGTTCGTGACGGCGTTGCATACGCCAGGTGAAACGATTCAGTTCGAGCATGCGCTGGCTGGCGAAAAAAAACCAGTGTGGCCCAACTTCGAGCATTGTGCCTGCGGGGCGAGCGCCCCGCAGTGCCGGCGTGTTACAGCGGCAGGTTGAACAGATCGATTGCGGGGCGGCCCAGCCACTGCTCGCGCAGCGCAGGGTGGGTGTCGATCAGGGTAAGTCTGCGCCAGAATTCGGCGTGCGATTGCTGCGGGTGTGAAAGAAACGGCTCGGTGTCGAGCAATGCCCGCAGGTCGCGGCGGTATTGCAGCGGCAGACGTTGCCACACCGCCGACTCGGCGGGGCCGGTGCCGTCGAAGAAGTCCAGATAATCGCTTTCGCAGACCATCAGGTCGACATGGTGAGACGCATTGTAAGCCTCGATCTGCGCCACCACGGGGGCGCTCAACCACTCGCTCTCCAGGCGCAGGGTATCGGCAATATGAGTCGGCAGTTCGAAACCTTCAGGTAAGTGCGCCAACTGGTTGTCCGACAGGTCCAGCACGAAGGGTTCGATCATCTGTTCTAGGCCGCGAGGCAGGTCAGTCAGCGCACACCCTGAAAGGAACAGTGTCTTGAGCTCCGGGTGCAGGCGCAGATCGGGTGCGCGCAGCAGTGGGTTGTCGGTGAGGTCGAGCACGGTCAAGCCGGTGTAGCGCTGGAAGGTCTGCTGGCATAAGTCGTCCCAGGTTACCCGATTGCTGTCCAGGTCCAGCCAGCGCAACGCTTCGGGGTGCGTTACCAGGGGGAGATGGTCGAACCGGCAGTCTGTGAGCAGCAGCCGCGTGAGGTTGGGGAAGTGCTGGCAGAACACAGTGGGCAGGTGCTTGAGGGAGCGGTTGCCGCTTAACGACAGGTGCTCGATATGCGCGAAGCCTTCGCCCAGCGGCATGCTTGCCAGGTCATCGTGCTGGAGGTCCAGCTTTGATAGGTCGAGGCTCAATAGCCGGCCCCCGCCCTCGAGCGGCAGGCGTGTCATGCGTCGCCAGGCGTTGATGAGCGGCTGGATCGCCAGGTGCCGTTGATGGGGGCGAAGGGGGTTGGGGCGTGCCCATTCGGCCAGCTCGGTACGCAGGGCCACCAGCTGCTCCTGCAGCGCACGCAAGCGCTCGCTGGTAGAGCGTATATCGTCGAGGTCGTCTTCTTCCTGGTCTTCGCTCAACCAATCGGCGATCTCGGCATCGGTGGCCTCGGGGTAGATTCGCCGGAAGGCCGCCGCCAGTGAGTGGGTTTGTCGGGGGGCCGGCGGCAGCGGGTCGAGGGGGCGCCCACCGCGCAACCACCCCTGAGGCACGGCGGGTTGCCGGGGCACCCCGCCCAGCCGTCGCAGCAGGTCTGCGCGGTGCTCGCGGGCCCAGGCCAGTACCGTCTGGCGCAATGCATGGGGGTTGCCTTGCTTGATGCCCAAGCGGGTGTGCAGCGAGCGCGGCAGGGCCTGTTCGATCGCTCGGCAGAGGTCAAGGCCCTGCGGCATGGGGGCCGGGCGCTCGCCCAGGTAGGCCTCATAGCCTTCGGTGGATTTGATTACCCGAGCCAGGGTGGTGGCGTGGCCGCTGCCGACGGCGTCCAGCACAGGGCCCTGCGGCCCCCCGGCGCGCAGCTCCAGGCGCAGGTCAGCCGGCCACGCGGGCAGGGCATCCAGTGCGCTGAACAACAGCCGTTCGCTGTCCGCGCTGGCCCGCGCGGGCAACAGCACGCCCTCCAGGCCCCGCACCAGCGGTAGCTCACTGTGCACGTCTGCAACCTGCTGCCGAATCGCCGCCGGGAGCGTCTGGTCCTGCTCCCAGGCCGCCCGCTCAGCCGGCTCCAAGGGTTTCAGCAGGCGCCTGGCCAAGGCCGGAGAAAGCCTGGGGTAAGCTGCCAGCAACGGTTCGCAGGCTACGTCATTTGCCGGCAAGCCGTTGTAGCGTTGGTCAAACAGCCCAGGTGGGGCATCGGCGCCCAAGGCCTGTACTTCGCCTTCGATCTGCATGCGCTGCAGCACATCCAGCAGCAGCGCGGGCGCCGGCTGGCCCAGAAGGTGTACCCGGCGCAGGTGCTCGGCATCGACACCGCACAGGTTGCAGGCTTGCTCAACCTGTTCGGCAGTCAACCCTGTGAGCGGCTCGCCGAGCCTGTGCACCAGCGTGGTCAAGGACCAGTCGCCGGGTTGTTCGTGCTGACCCCGCCAGGCGCCTTGACGATTGTGTTCAAGCGGGGGCTGCCAGGCCTCAGGCGTTTCGGGGTGGATGATGCGCCATTGCTGGGTCTGCGGATCCAGCTGCTGTTCGTAGAGGTGCCCGTCCATACGGAAGAAGTAGCGCCCCTCATGCAGGTACTGGCCCTGAGGGTTGGCCTGCAAGCCAGTGGGCAGCTCGACGGGGCTGCGATAGGGTGCCAGATCCTGGTTCCACAGTTTGTAAGTGCCGTCGGCAGTGCGTATTTCCTGGAGGTTGGCCATCAGTGGCCCGTTGAACAGCTTTGGCAAGGCGTGACCTGCCGCCCCCAACCCACCCAGCAATGCCAGGTTCACGCCGAGGTTCTCCAGGTGCTGGAGTGCCTGGTGACGGTCGCCAGCTGCCCAGGCTTCATACCCCTCGAACGCCTCGCCCAGCAGTTGGCAAGCCGTTACGGCCATCATGGCGGTGCCCACCACCGGTATGAAAAAGCCAGCAACGTTGAGCAGGTCCAGGCCAATGGCTTCCCACTCCTGCAAGCGCCGCGCCCGAGCGCTGGCATCGGCATCTGCAGTGGGCACGGCCAGCAGCCTGGCTTCATGCTTTATACGCGCCAGCTGTTGGTCATAGCCGAAGCCGAATGGCTCGGTTTGGATGCGCTGGCGAGTCGGCCGCAGGTCGGCATCGGCAGCACGCTGCCACGTCGCGTTCTGGGTGCTTACGCCAGTGGCGTCGAGGTTCTGTTGTAGCACGTCAAGAAAACGCCCGCGGGCATCGCGCACCACATAGGCGGTGAAAGCGCTGCGCGCATCAGGCTCCAGCAGCAGCGTTGCCAGTGCTTCGTGCACGGCCTGCAGGTCATTGCACTGGCGTAGGGCAGGGGTGTGGTTGGGCAGGAACAGGCCCAACCCGTCGCGCCCCAAGTCGATCAACATCACCTCGTGCAGCGTGACCCCGAACAGCGCCAGCTGCCAGCATTGTACCGGCCCACCCGCCAGCAGCCGGTTCACGGTATCGACACTATCGCCGGTCAGCAGATGTCGCATATGGGCCAGGCCGGCCGCCAGGCGCAGGCGTGCTCTGAACATCTCGGTCATTAATGCCCTGACCTGGGGCTGGCCGAAGGAGTGCTGCAGGTGTGCCTGATAGGCACCCCCCAGGTCCTGTTCACGGCAATGGGCGGCGAAGGTTTCCGGGGCAAGGGGCAGGGGCTGTACCTGGTAGCGCTCGGAGTCCAGCATGAAGTGGGCGGCAGGCGTCTGCATGCCGATGATCGCCGAGCCTCGCACGCGAATGGGGGTGACCTGGATGTCGGCGCTCAGGGCCAGGGCGCTTGGCGGTGTGAAGGTTTCGTCATCGGCAAAGTTCTGCAGTGCTGCCTGCAGCAGGCCGTCGCGCCGGTGGCTGAACAGGTAACGCAGGCCCACCCAGTGCCAGCGGCGTTCCACCCGTAGCAGCTCACAGTGCTCGAGCGGTGCTTGCAGCCCTTGGCGGGCAAGGTAGGTCTGCAGGGCAGGCTGTGCGAATTCCACCACCTGCTTGACGCCCCGAAGTGACCGGGCCAATGCTGCCTGGGCCATCAGCAACCGCCGATGGCTGGCGTTCACCACCTCACGCAGGTCCGGGCTGGCATTGTTGAACCAGTCGCTGTGTTGCCAGGGGGCCAGTTGGCTTTTGTGCAAGGCAGCCCACTGGTCGGGGGTAGTGTGCTGGGTCCAGGCCGGTAACTGCCGTTCGCCTTGGATGTGAGATAAAGACATGGGTTAGCTCCTTCATGAGAAGGAGGCATCAAACGGTATTTATTGGCCACCAAGTGGTAATCGGGTATTGCCGGGCCTATAGCCAATAGCCGATATAACGCGGTCGTTGGGCAGGAAATTTGGCGCCATTAAACTTCTTGGGCTGCGGCAGCAACTTTGCTTGCCAAAGTGTTTATCCGCATCTTAAATTGTTTCTACAGGTGATGATAAATAGCCATTACCGCTTTATTCATCAATGGTTTAGATGTTTAAAGCGGATTGTTCTCTTTTTCCGATAGGCCGCAGGGCACCCCACAGGACCTCGAAGAAGAAATGAAAAAGACGTTGACGGCTGTAGCGCGTCGCCATTTATCACCCTCCCTGCGCTACGACTTGCGGCTGTGGGCCAGTAAAGCTGGCGAGGTAGTGGCACGCGCCTGTTTCTGGCGCTGGGAGATGAGCCGGTTCCGCCTGCAGCCTGCCAGCCCCTACGAAATTCTCTACATTGGGCGCAAGCAGCAACGTGAGATGGCCAAGCTGTTGATAGGCGGCAAAGGCCACGTGGCGCAAGCCGTGGATGGCAACTCCCAGCGCGATGCCGGGCAGGTGGTGGTGGTCAGCGAAATGCCGACAGCGGGTGCCCTGTCAGTGCCGCATTACCTCAGCGCAGTGGTGCCACTCGGGCGGGCGCTGGAAGATATTACCGCGCGCTACGACAGCGAACTGCGGCGCAGCATTCGCAAACATCGCCCGCTGTATGCAATGCGCCAGGCTACAACGGATGAGGAAATCGCCATGGCGGACCGCGAGCTGTTGCGGCCGTACGCTACGGCGCGGCAGGGCATTCATGCGGCGCAGTTTCCCACCGAAGAGGTGTTCCGGATCGCCAAGACGGTCGGCAGGCTCGACCTGATCACCTTGGGTGACGAGGTCATTGGCTGCCACCTGGGGTGCGAAGTGGTGCGCGACGGCAAACGGTATTGGAGTACGCTGCGGTTCGGCTATTGCGAAGCGGTTTTCTCCGACGCCAAGCGGTTGCGCGAAGTGAACTCGATCACCACCTTCATGGCCCTTGAATGGGCGTTGGCCCAGGGCTTCGATTATTACGACATCGGCCTGTGCCTCGCGCGACCAGACGACGGGTTGTTGAAGTGGAAGCGCCGTCGTGGCGGTGATATCGATTCGTTGGGCAACCATGCCTACCTGTTTGTACGTCTGCCCAAAAAGGGTACCGCAGACTTCCTGTGGGAAACGCCCCTGTTCGCGGTGGAGGGGAACAAGTTGACCCTGCACCTGGGCCTGCCCACGGGCGCCAGCGCCGAGCAGGTTGCCAGCCGCTACCACGAGATGGTGTTCGGCGGCCTGCACAAGATTTACCTGTATGGCCGCGAAGAAGCGGTACAGGGCCTGGAGCAGGCCCTGCAGAACCGTTATGCCAATCTGCAAAGCAGCCCTGAGATGCAAAGGGTGCTGTGTAATTGAACTCACGCCACTAGGCAGCACAATGAATCTGGGTGCTGCGGCGGTTCCTGAACTGTTCCGCTTCGGAGATGCTTCATGGCAAGCGACCTCTCGCAGCACGATGCAGTGCCGGTAACCCGGCATGCTGGTTGGACTCTGGCTGCCTACCGGTACATGGCGCGCAAACGGTTGAGCCAAGCGCAGCCCCTGGATATCAAGGCGGTTGCCGCGAAACGCTGGGACATCGCACCGGCTGAAACAACCGTGTCGCCACCGGCGCTGTTTTTGCCCGGCCAGCTTGAACGGGTGACCGGCTGGGAAGGCAAGCGTTTCTACCCCTATGTGCACCCGGCCAAGACCATGCAGGGCGGCATTGAAACAGAGCAGGGGCCGACCCGTGGCTATTTGTTGAAAGATGTCTGGCTGGTGGACGGGGCGTTGTACAAAGGCCGGGCCAGCCACTGGCTGTCACTCAAGCCCTCGACGTTTCCCACTATCAGGGTAGAGCATGAACTGGACCGGGCAGCCATCTACTGCACGCAAAATGGCAACACCTGGTTCGGCACCTGGTTGATGGAGGATTGCCCCACCTATGCCCTGGCCTGCGATGAAGGCGTACCGGTGACCACCGCGCCGTCCACCCGCTACCCCCTGTTCACCCAGACGTTGGCGTACGAACACTGGCTGGGCATGCAGCCTGCCCGCTTGCGCAGCGCGTTTTTCCGCGAACTGGTGCTGTTCGACGACCAGAGCAACAACCACAACCGCCACGCCCGTTACCGCGCCATGGGCGACAAACTGCTCGCCCACGTGCCGCACACGCCACACCCTGGGGTTTTTCTGCTCAGGGGGGGTGATGGCGAACGGCGGATGTTGCGCAACGAACTGGAAATCGCCGAGCACCTGCGCGCCACTCGCGGTTTCCGTATCGTCAACCCGCTGCAATGCGACGTGCCGGGTATCGTCGCCGCGTGCGCAGGTGCGCAAGTGGTCATCGGCGTGGAAGGCAGCCAGTTGGTTCACGGCGTGAATGTATTGCAGGCCGGCGGTTGCGTGCTGGCCTTGCAGCCGCCGAACCGTTTTGTCAGCTACTACAAGTACCTGACCGACCGTGATCATCAGTATTTTAGTTTTGTAGTGGGTACACCTGATGGAGACGGGTTCACCATCGACATCGATGAAGTCGAGCGCACGCTCGACCTGTATCAGGCGCGCAGGGTGTAGTATCGCGGCAGCGTTTGGCACTGGTCGGGGCAGAGATGATTGAGGTATCGAGGTTCTGGCGAGATTCACGATTGCCGTTCGTGGAAGCTCGTGTGGTAGGTGACGGGCGCCAGATCTGCCATGCAGCCCATTCCCACGAGAGTTTTTCGCTCGGCGTGATCACTGGAGGTCGCAGTACTTATGTGAGCGGTGATGATCGTTGGGATGTTCAGGCGGGCACTACCGTCTTGATAAACCCCGGCGTGGTGCATACCTGCAACCCTGTCGCCGGGCAGGGTTGGTCCTATCTGATGATGTACCTCGACATGTCCTGGCTTGAGCGCTGCGGGTTCCATTTGCCGGCCCAGGCTTTGAGCTATTCGCCTGCTCTGTACCAAAGGTTGATGGAAGTATTTGCAGAACTGTTCGACCCAATGATCACTGACCGTGAGCGTCGCCTCGCTACGTTCTTTGCAGCATTACCCGGCTTTCTCGGCGCAGCCGCTCCCCAAGCCAGCAAGGCGCACCCCCGTTTGGAACTGGCAGCGGCATTCATCCGGGCGCACCGTGGAGATCTTCTAAGCCTTGCCGACATTGGCGCAGCTTGCGGCTTGTCGCGGGCGCACCTGATCCGCGCGTTCCGCCAGCGCTTTGGTCTGACGCCGCATGGCTACCTGCTGGACCAGCGCGTGCAACTGGCGCGGTCGTACCTGCGCGAGGGTTGGGCAATCGCCGAGGCGGCCCACGCGGCTGGCTTTGCCGACCAGGCGCACCTGCAGCGTGCCTTCAAACAGCACTTGGCTGCCACACCGGGGCATTATCAAAAGGGCGCTGTAGCTACCTGAGCAGGTAGAGCGCACTGACCACCAGCAATGCCGCCAAGGTGCGGTTGAGCACGCGCAGATGGCCTGGCGTTTCAAGCCGCTGGCGAATAAGGCTGCCAGCCCAGGCCCACGCGGCCACTGAAACGAAACAGATAGGCCCGTAAATCCAGGTGAAGAGCCACAGCAATTGTTGTTCGCCGCCAGTGTAGGCGCCTACGCCAGCGACCGCCGCCAGCCAGGCCTTGGGGTTGAGCCACTGCATCGCTGCCCCGTGCCAGGCCGAAGGTGGCCGCCCGATGTGGTCATCCCCCAGTTTTCCATCGTCCATGGCCAGTTTCCACGCCAGGTACAGCAGAAACACCACACCGCCTGCATGGAGCAACCCGGCTGCAGCCGGCAAACGGGTCAGTAGCTGGTGGACCCCGCAGCCTACCAATACCAGCAATAGGCAAAACCCAAGGGTGGCGCCGGTGACATGCCCGAGGCTGGCTCGGAGCCCATGGCGGGCGCCGCTGCCCAGGGCCACGAGATTGACGGGGCCCGGTGAAATAGAAGCGGCCAGCGCAAAGGCGGCCATCGAAACTGCAACGCTCATGAATGCTATCCCTGTGGTTGAATGCTGGGTGAATGTTCAGGGATAGGACGTTGCCAGTATTGAATGGAAGTGCTCTTCGCTCGTAGAGCGGGATGGAGCCTACCTTGGCCTCATTTGCTAAAGGTTTGTAATAGTTTTGCGCTAACTGAAAAACCTGCTGTGCTTGTAGGATTATTTTCCCTAATTGTTATCCAGGTCATCAATGAGCACCTTCGTGGCGCCCCACCGTCTCCGGCCTTCCTGGCCCTGCTTTACCTCTCCTGTTGCCCTTTCCCACGTGAGTATCCGCTAATGGAATGGCTTGCCGATCCCACGGCCTGGCTAGGCCTGCTGACGCTTATCGTGCTTGAACTGGTACTGGGTATCGATAACCTGGTGTTCATTGCCATCCTGGCAGACAAGCTGCCCCCTCACCAGCGCGACCGCGCGCGGGTCATTGGCCTGAGCCTGGCCCTGATCATGCGCCTGGGCCTGCTGGCCAGTATTTCCTGGATGGTCACCCTGACAGCGCCGTTGTTCGAGGTGTTCGACAAGAGCTTCTCGGGCCGTGACCTGATCATGCTGTTCGGTGGTGTGTTCCTGTTGTTCAAGGCCACCATGGAACTGCACGAGCGGCTGGAGGGCCATGTGACCCAGGCCAGCGGCGCAGCCCGGCATGCGGCTTTCTGGCCGATCGTCGCGCAGATCGTGGTGCTCGATGCGGTGTTCTCGCTCGATGCTGTGATCACGGCGGTGGGTATGGTGGAACACCTGTCGGTGATGATGATCGCGGTGATCTTCTCGATCGGCATCATGATCGTCGCCAGCAAGCCGCTGACACGCTTCGTCAACGCGCACCCCACGGTGATCATGCTGTGCCTGGGCTTCCTGATGATGATCGGTTTCAGCCTGACCGCCGAGGGCCTGGGGTTCCACATTCCCAAAGGCTACCTGTACGCGGCCATTGGCTTCTCGATCCTGATCGAACTGTTCAACCAGTTGGCCCGGGCCCGCCGCAAACGCAGCCTGCAACAGCACCGGCCGCTGCGTGAGCGTACCGCGCACGCTGTGCTGCGCCTGTTGGGCGGGCGCCGCGTGGAAGCGGACGAAGTGGGTGAGGAAATCGCCGACCTGGTCGAGGGCGGCGAGGAGCAGGTGCTGTTCGACCGCCGCGAGCGGGTGATGATCAGCGGGGTACTGAACCTGGCCGAACGCCCTATTCGCACGGTGATGACGGCACGTGCCGAAGTCGACCTGCTCGACCTTGCCCAGCCGGCTGACGCCATTACCCGCGCGTTGGTCCATTCGCCTTACTCGCGCCTGCCGTTGATCCGCGATGGCCGGGTGGACGAACCGCTGGGCTTTGTGCACAAGAAGGAGCTCCTCAAAGAGTTGCTGTCTGGTAGCCAGCCGGATCTGGAAGGGCTGGTGCGGGCACCGTTGAACCTGCTGGAGAGCTTCAGCATCCTCAACGCGCTGGAGCAGATGCGTGGTAAGTCCACTCACATCGCGTTCGTGGTCAACGAGTTCGGTGACTTCACCGGCCTGCTGACCATGACCGATATCCTCGAATCCATCGCCGGCGAGTTGCCGGATGCCAGCGAGGTCGAAGGCCCGGGCTTTGTCCAGGACGGGCAGGGGTTTGTGATCAGCGGGGCAATGAACCTCAGCCAGGTCCACGCCCGCACCGGCTTCAGCGCCCGGGCCACCGAGGACTACCAGACCTTGGCGGGGCTGGTCATGAGCTTGCTGGACCGCCTGCCCATGGTCGGCGACCGCCTGGCATGGAACGGCTGGACGCTGGTGGTCGAAGCCGTGGAAGAACGGCGGGTACGTCAGGTACGGCTCATACCGAGCGACGACGCTGACGCATCAGGTGCTTGAAGCCTTCAAGCACCAGCACCAGCACCGCCGCCCAGATGGGCAGGTAGGTGAGCCACTGGTCCGGGCCGATGGTTTCACCCAGCAGCAAGGCTACGCCCACCAGCAACACGGGCTCGACGTAGCTGAGCAGGCCGAACAGACTGAACGGCAGTAGCCGGCTGGCCAGTACGTAGGCGATCAGGGCCGAGGCGCTGATCGCCCCAAGTACCGGAATGAGCAGGTACAGGCCGGGGTGAGCCTGCATGTCGGCACTGGACAGCGGCCCCTGGGCAACGAAGTACAGCGCCCAGGGCAGCAGCAGGCACATGTCGCACCACAGCCCACCCAGGTGGTCGGTGCGGCAGCGGCGGCGCAGCACGAAGTAGATGGGGTAGCCGATGACTACAACCAGGGTTTCCCAGGCAAAACTGCCGTGCTGGTAGAACTCGTGTACCACGCCGAGCGCGGCGCAGCCCACCGCTATTTTTTGCAGCCGCGACAGTTGTTCGCCGTACACCATGCGCCCCGTCAGCACCATGGCCAGCGGCAGCATGAAGTAACCCATCGACACCTCTAGGCTGCGCCCGTGCAGCGGCGCCCAGAGAAACAACCATAGCTGCACGCCCATCAGCCAGGACGTGCCCAACATGCCCAGCAACAACACAGGTGTGCGCCGCACGCGGCCGAGCAACTCGCCCACCCTGGCCCAGTCGCGGGAAATCAGCATGAACAGGGTAAGGCATGGCAGCGTCAACAGGGTGCGCCAGCCGAAGATCTCTTCGCCATCCAACGGCTTGAGCAGGGACGTATAGAAGTACATCACGGCAAACAAGCAGGATGCCATGACCGATGAAACAATTCCTTTTGACACGAGTGCCTCGAATACAGGATAGGAGCGGTGGAATCAGCCGCGCATGATCTCAGGGGCCGCGCCTTGCGGCAACCGGGAGGGGCCAGGTTGTGCGGCCAGGGCTTCCAGAAACTGGTCGGCGGGCATGGGCCTGGCGAACAGGTAGCCTTGCTGAAAGTGCGCGCCATGGCGCGCCAGATAGTCCCGCTGCGCGGGGGTTTCCACGCCTTCGGCCACGATACCTAGCCCCAGCTTGGCCGAGAGCTCGATGATGCTGTCAAGAATGTGAACCGACAGTGCGTCAGCGCCGATCAACGCCACGAAGCTGCGGTCGATCTTCAGGTAGTCGACCTTGAATTGGCGCAGGTAGTTGAGGCTGGACTGGCCGGTGCCGAAGTCATCCAGGGCAATCATCACGCCCATGTCGTGCAGCTTCTCGAACAGTTCCAGAGTGGCGGGGGTAGGCTCGATCAGCTTGCGCTCGGTCAGCTCCAGCGTCAGGGTCACTCGACCAGGCGGAAAATGTTGCAGGAATGTGCGGCAGTCCTCCACCAAGCCAAGGTCGCGGCAGTGATCGGCGGTGATGTTCACGCCGATATGGAAGCCGTCTTCCATGAGCCCGGCATAAGGGGCCAGGCCTTGCGCCGCGTGCATCATCAGCGCCCGGGTCATGGCCACGATCTGGCCAGTGTGTTCGGCATAGGGAATGAACAGGTCAGGGCTTACCAGCCCCTCCTGCGGGTGGTTCCAGCGCATGAGCACTTCAACACCGGCCCATCGGTAGTCCCCTTGGCGTACCACTGGCTGGAAGTAGGGCACGAACTCATCGGCCTGCAGCGCCCTGCGCAGTTCGGCCCGTGGTGAGTTGGCCCTGCGGATCTGCCAGTGGCAGGCAAGGCCGGCACCTAGGCCAAACACCAACAGCAGCCCGAGCAAGGCCAGGTAGTGGCTGCGCAACAGCCGGCCCTGTTGATCGGCGGGGTAACCCCCTGCCACGCTGAACGGGTAGCGAGCCGAGCCCTGCACCACGTAGGCCTTGGCCGCAGGTGCAGGGGCGCCCCGGTGGACTGCGCCGTCCTGGCCCATCCACGCATCGCCCACGCGCAGGATCAGTCCCTGGTCCGGGCCAATCAGGCGCAACACCGTCAGCAGGTGCTCACCATCGACGGTGCTGATGACGCCTCGGTCACCCTCGCTTGCGCGGTATAGCAGCAATGGATGGTCGGGCGTTACCGAATTGCCGGTCATCAGCCACAATTGGCCGTCGGCGTAATCGTCAGGGTTGACGCGTTCGTCGTAGTCCCCGAGCAATGACGTGCAATACAGCCGGTTGTAGTGGAACAGGTTGGTGGAGCGCACGTAAGCGTTGCGGGTCACTTCGGCGCGCAAGCGCAACTGCGCTTGGGAACACGGGGTGCTGGCCAGGGGGAGAAGGGTATGGGCAGCGCTCGACAGGCTGTCGAGGATACGCTCGATGTGCACCATGGCCTCGCGAGTGGTGACTTGGCTGCTGGCCTGCATCTCGCGCTCGACCTGCCAGCTCATCACCGCGAACCCGCACAAGGCCGGCAACGCACCTACGAACCAAGGTAACAATAAACGCCAGCCGAAGCCTGGCCGGGTTTTTCGGGTGAGGGGCATGCTCTGGCCTATCCGCGCGGCAGTCTCAGGAGCATAGCCTTGGTCTGCCAGGCTGAGGAACCAGATGGCGACAAAAGATTTTACGCTGTGTAGAATTGATTTACGAAAAGAACAATAAGTCCTTCCATTCGGGAAGGATCAAGCCCCCCGGAATGCGTCGCTATGTCAGACCATGGGTTCAGATTGATCATCGGTGATTTCCTCGCCCGCAGCGTACGGGGCATCCCGTGCTCGCCGCCGTTTTCCCTCCAAATCACTGGAAATTCATAATTTTCGCTGCAGATGAGGACACGAACATGGCTGATATCTTCGAAAACCCGATGGGCCTGATGGGCTTTGAGTTCATCGAACTGGCATCCCCGACCCCCGGCCTGCTGGAGCCGGTTTTCCAGATGCTGGGCTTTACCAAGGTCGCGACCCACCGCTCCAAGGATGTGCACCTGTACCGCCAGGGCGACATCAATCTCATTTTGAATAATGAGCCCAAGAGTGTTGCATCGTATTTTGCCGCTGAGCATGGCCCTTCGGTGTGTGGCATGGCGTTTCGAGTTCGCAATGCCCACCAGGCCTATGCCCGCGCGCTGGAACTGGGTGCGCAACCGGTCGAAATCGAAACCGGCCCCATGGAGCTGCGCCTGCCTGCCATCAAAGGCATTGGCGGGGCGCCGTTGTACCTGATCGATCGTTTCGAAGAAGGCAGCTCGATCTATGACATCGATTTCAACTTCATCGAAGGGGTAGACCGCCACCCTGCGGGAGCGGGCCTGAAGATCATCGACCACCTGACCCACAACGTTTACCGCGGTCGCATGGCCTATTGGGCAGGCTTCTACGAGAAGCTGTTCAACTTCCGCGAAATTCGCTACTTCGACATCAAGGGCGAATACACCGGCCTGACATCCCGCGCGATGACAGCGCCGGATGGCATGATCCGCATTCCGCTCAACGAGGAATCATCCAAGGGCGCCGGGCAGATTGAAGAGTTCCTGATGCAATTCAACGGTGAAGGTATCCAGCATGTCGCGTTCCTCACCGATGACCTGCTCAAGACATGGGATGCCTTGAAAGGCTTCGGCATGCGCTTCATGACAGCCCCTCCGCAGACTTACTACGAAATGCTGCAAGAGCGCCTGCCGGGGCATGGTGAACCGGTGGATCAGTTGCAGGCGCGCGGTATTCTGCTCGATGGGGCCGCACAGTCCGGCGACAAGCGCCTGCTGCTGCAGATTTTCTCCGAAACGCTGCTGGGCCCGGTGTTTTTCGAGTTTATCCAGCGCAAGGGTGACGACGGCTTCGGTGAGGGCAATTTCAAGGCACTGTTCGAGTCCATCGAGCGTGATCAAGTGCGCCGGGGTGTATTGAGCACTGATTGACCAAGGCCGGGGCTGGGCGCTTAGTGTTGGCCCTCCGGGGCTTCCAGCGTTCTGCTCCGAACCCGGCCAAGCGCGAAGTAAACCACGGCGCCGGTCATGAGCCCAACCAGCATCAGGGAGGGCAGAATGTTGAGCATCGATTCGCGGATCTCGCGCGCGGTGTAGCCCGCCGCGTAGCCCCCGACAACCCGATACTCGTACTGGGCCGAATCAGCCTGACGGTTGAACTCGCTCAGCGATGGGCGCATGCCGCTCAGGCTGTCGCCATTGCTCCACAGGTAATGCTCATTGAAATCCAGCATCAGCGTCAGGCCGTCCTGAAACGCGCTCAATTCAGTTCGCAGTTGTGTGGTATAGACAGTGGCGACCACGCCATGGCGACCCTGCGGCAGGTACAGGTTCACCAAAAGGTGATCGTTGCGATCCTGCAACGTGCTGGAAAGCGTCACCAGCCGCCCAGGTGAGGCGAGGGTAGACAGCACACTGAGTGGGTCGGACGTGGTACTGCAGTAGGCCTGGCCATCACTGACCAGTGTCAGTGACCTCAGCATGGACCGGCTAGCGACTTGGTCCAGCAACGCCTCTTTGACCTGTTCGCAGGTTTGCCCAGCCAGTGGCAGGGCCCTTGCCGCCACCTCATGCACGCGGTCCAGTGCCTGGTCAACGCTGAAAACCGCCTCTTGCACGGAGATGGCGGCATTCTCCGCAAGTTTTACCTCTACTTGGTAGATCATTACCAACAGGCCCGAAAAGACAGGCACCAGGCCTACGGCCATCAACAGCACGAGTTCCAGCATGCTGCGCCCGGCGTTCATGATTCTGTGCATGGTGAGGTGGGCCCCTGGCTTGTTGCTGATCGACATGAGCAGCCAAACGTCGAGCCTAAGTGTTCATGAGCGCACAGGCTGTAGGGCAGCCGCCTACAGCTCAGGGGAAAGTGGTGAGTGTTCGGTTGTGATCTATCCCCGGTACGTGCGTCAATTCTCGCTGGCGATGTGCGCTGGCCGGTGGCCGGGTCACAGCCTTTGAAGGAGGGTGGGGCCACGCTGTGCTAACGTCAGTACTGCAGGCAAACGAGCTCTTGCGCGCACTTGGCGCCGTGGATGCCTTTGGCCCACCCAGTGGAGTGATGACAGTGGTTGCAAAAGACAAGCCGCGGGCGGCTGCGGCGCACCCGGTACAGCAGGCTCAGCGCGCTGCCCTGGCCGCTCTGGCACAGGTGTCGATTACTCAGTTCGATTGGTCGCGCACTTCTCTGGGGCCACTCCCACGCTGGTCGGCGTCGCTGCGCATTGCCGTGGACATGGCGCATTTGTCCCCGTTTCCCTGTGCAGTGGTGTGGGGGCCAGACATGACGGTTGTCCCCAACGATGGCTACCGCGCCCTGAGGCCAACCGTTGACGCCCAGGGCAAGGCGTTCGACGCAGTGTGGGCAGATGTGTGGGACGCCGTAGGCCCTTGGGTATTCGACGTACTCAACGGGCGCAGCAGCTTTGTCGAAGACCCGCCCGTGCGCATCAACTGTGGGGAATGTGCCGAACAAACCTGGTGCACGTTCGGGTACACACCCTTGCATGATGAGCGCGGGGAGATTGCTGGCTTTTTGCATACGGTGGTCGAAACCACGGCCAGCATCGAAGCGCGCGATCACTGGCGCAGGCTTGCAGAGGGTTTTGAGCGCGACGTCCAGCGCCACGCGGCCGAGCGCGAACAGATATGGCAACTGTCGCACGATGCCATGATGACCCTGACCCCTGATCTCAAATTGCATGGCGCCAACCCGACCTGGTTCCGGATCCTTGGCTGGGCCCAGGAACACGTCCAAGGCATGCCGATCCTGGAGCTGGTTCACCCAGCCGACCGCGCCGAGGTGCAGCTGGCAGTAGACGGCCTGCTTCAGCACAGGCATGCGGACCAGGTGGAGACCCGCTTGCGTCACTGCGATGGCCACTATCACTGGTTTACCTGGCGCGCGCGTTTTGAGGCAGGCTTGATGACCGTGGTGGGGCAGGACATTACCGAGCACCACGAACTCGCGATGCGCCAGTCCGAAGCTTTGTTACGCAATAACGAACGCATGGAGGTGGTCGGCCAGTTGGCGGGTGGCATGGGTAATGAAATGAACAACCTGCTGGCAGGTATCGGCGGTAGCCTCGAACTGTTGCAGAGCCGGCTGAACGAGAGACGCCTTGAGCGGGTCGACGACTACGTCAGGGTGGCGCGTGATTCGGTGCAGCGAGCAATGGAGTTGACCCACCGCCTGCTGGCCTTCTCCCGCGAGCGGCCGCTGGCCCCCAAACCCATTTATTTCAACCGCCAATTGCGCCAAAGTGAACCGCTGCTGGCGAGCACCCTGGGCGCGGAGATAGGGCTGAAATGGCAGTTGGATGTCGCACCGTGGGCGGTGAACGTTGACGTTCCCCAATTCGAAAACGCCTTGATCAACCTTTGTGCTAATGCCCGTGAAGCCTGCCTCGGCCGTGGCAGCGTTACGGTGCGTACCGTCAATGAGCGGCTGACGGCGTGGTTCCCCGACGAAACCGGGGTGCCACCCGGTGATTACGTGGCGTTGCACATCGAGGACACCGGGCACGGCATGCCGGCGCGAGATGTGGCCAGGGCTTTCGAGCCGTTTTTCACCACCAAGCCCATGGGACGTGGGTCTGGGCTCGGTTTGTCCATGGTGTACGGTTTTGTCCGTCAATCCGGAGGGTATGCCTGGATCGAGTCATCGGTGAACGAGGGCACCAAGGTTTGCATGCTGTTCCCGCGGAGTCTGCATGCCATTGCTCAGGAGCAACCGCATCTGGGCCGGTCGGTGAGCAGGGCCCGCGGCGAGCGGGTACTGCTTGTCGATGACGAACTGAACCTGCGTGCAGTGATGCGCGAGTACCTGACCGATCGTGGTTTCGACGTCACGGACGTGCCCGACGCCAATACGGCACTGGAACGGTTTCATCAGGGCGACGTGTTTGACCTGATAATCACCGATATCGGCTTGCCTGGCGGCTTCAGTGGCAGGCAGGTGGCCAAGGCGATACGGATGGAGCTGCCACAGCAGAAAATCCTGTTTATCACCGGCTACGCCCAACAGCAGGTCGAGCCGGAGTTTCTCGAACAGCCAGGCACGGCACTGATGAACAAACCGTTCATGCTGGCTGAGCTCGCCGATAAGGCCCTTGGAATGCTTGATACCTGAGAGCGCTCAGGGCCTTCCGAGAATCTGTATCACGTAGGCTTGCAGCTGTTGCAACTCGAAGGGCTTGCCAATCAGGTGCATCCCTGGGCCCAGGAACCCTTCACGAGCCATTGCCGTTTCTGCATAGCCTGTGATGAACAGCACGGGCAGTTGCGGGTCCGTACTACGCGCGATCTCCGCCAACTGCCGGCCGTTCATGCCGGGCAAACCTACATCGGTGATCAACAGGTCCACGG
Source organism: Pseudomonas sp. NBRC 111119 (assembly GCF_001320125.1). Lineage (NCBI taxonomy): Bacteria > Pseudomonadati > Pseudomonadota > Gammaproteobacteria > Pseudomonadales > Pseudomonadaceae > Pseudomonas > Pseudomonas sp. NBRC 111119. Next base: position 91,910 of record NZ_BCAV01000007.1, on the reverse strand, counting down.
GTTCCCCCGAGCGCAAGCGGCTTAGCCCCTCAGCGGCGTTGCCTGCGGTGCAGCAAGAGAACCCTTCGTCCTCGAGCGCCTGGCATAACAGCTGGCGAACATCAGGGTCATCTTCGACCACCAGTACATGGTGACCGCCGCTGGGTTGCAGAGCCTGCGCCGATTCTGCATGGCCATGATCACGCTCCAGATAGCGGGGCAGGTAGAGGCCTACCTCGGTACCGTGCCCAACCCGGCTGCGCAGCGTTGCGTGGCCATGGGACTGCTTGCTGAAGCCGTACACCATTGACAGACCCAGCCCTATGCCCTGGCCGATGGCCTTGGTACTGAAAAACGGCTCGAAGGCATGTTCCAACGTGCTTTGGGCCATCCCCTGGCCATCGTCGATGATGCGAAGGTGAACATAGTCGCCCGCGCTGAGGGTGCCGGCAGCAAACTGACCTGCCTGGACATGCTGGTTGCTCGCCTCGATGCGCAGCCGGCCCCCACTGGGCATGGCCTCACAGGCATTGAGCAGCACATTGTCGAGCGCTTCCTGCAACTGCTGGCCATCCACTTCGACCGGCCAGAGGTCGGACGGTACATCAGTCAGCAACGTGACGGCCGGCGGTATGCTCACCTGCTGGGGCGGGTGGTGGAGCATGGCTTGCAAGTCGACACGTTGAGTGTGCAGGGACTGCCGCGAAGAAAATGCCAGCAGGCGGTGGGTAAGGCGGGCCGCGCGTGTTACCGCGTCGCGGCCCATCTGCAGAACACTGCCAAGGCCTTCGCGGCGATCTTGCTTCAAACGGCGGTCAATCAACTCGAAACTGCCGCCTATGCTGGTGAGCAGGTTGTTGAAATCATGGGCAACGCCGCCCGCCAGTTGGCCGATGGCTTCCATCTTGCGCGCCTGGTGGCGCGTGAAGTCGCTGCTTGAGCAGGTTTCGGCTGCCAATGCATCCTGGGTTTCGAGCCGCAGTTGCAAAGCGCGTAATTGGTCCCGCGCGCTGTACTGCTTTTTGCGGTGACGCAACGCAGACTGCGTGACGTGCAGCAGTTGGGCTTCTGCGAAGGGCGTAATCAGAGGGATCAGGTTGCCCGTGGGGTGGTTGGGTTGCCCGCCCAACGACGCCTGGTTCTCTAGCACCAGGACGATTGGCAGGTCTGACCAGCACGGTTGTTCATCAATGAATGCTTGCAGCGGCAGGCAGGGCCCCTGCACAAACGCCTGCTCGGCAATGATCGCCAAGCCAGCCCCTTCAGCCAGGCAGGCGTGCAGATTCGCCAGGTCCATTGCGCACAGGCTGTCGATGCCGGCCGAGGCGAGCAAGCGTGAAGTTTCCGCAGCCACAGGCTGGGGTGCCAGTATCAAGGCACGATGGTCTAGCGCCGGTGTACTGGCCAAGATGGCTCTCCTGAAATGGTAGCCCGATATGCTCTCGACCTTGTGCCAGAAGGAGGGTTCAACAAAACAGTTGGATTGCTATAGCCCCTGTTGCAAGAACGGGTCGTCAGGGTTCTGCCGCTCCAGCTCGGCCAGTAACACCTGCACATTTTGCAATTGCCCTGACTCTTTCCAGTACTTGATCAGCAGCACGCGGGCGCGGCGGTTGGCCGGCTCACGGGTGAGTACGGCCTCCAGTTGCTTTTGCGCCGCATCAAGTTGCTCTAGGTCGTGCAGGGTCACGGCGAGTGTATAGCGGTAGTCGGCATCGTCCGCATCCAGCTCCACGGCGCGGGACAGGGCCAGCAGGGCGTATTCGCGTTGGTCGTGACGGATCAGCCAAAGGCCAAGCTCGTGCTGCAGGAAGGCTGAGTCAGGCCTCAGGGCCAATGCCTTACCCAGCACCTGGCGTGAGGCGTCGTGCTGCCCTTGGCGCTCCAGCAGGCGGACCTGGGTAGCCAGGGCGTCGAGGTCATTGGGGGCGGCGGCCAGCGCGCGGTCGATGGCTTTGCTCGCCTGGGCGTAGTCGGCCTCGTGCAGGTAAAGCCGTGCCAGGTGTACCTGGGCATCGACATCTTCCGGTTGTTGCTCCAGTACCTGCTGGTATTGCGCCACGGCCTTTTGCAACGGGCCGAAGTACAAGCCAATGGCATCGGGGTCGAGGCCTACCAACGCATCCACTGCAGCGAAGCGGACGCTTTGATCGCCGTCCTCCAGCAGCGGGCCAAGCACCAGGCTACGCTGTGCGGCGGGCAACAGCCGACGGATACCCGCGATGGCTGCCCGCCGCACCATCGGTTCTTCATGCTCCAGGTCTGTGCGGGCGAGTTTCAGCGCCTGCGGCGACGGATAATTGGGCAGCTCGGTATAGAGTGCGGCGCGGCGGATGGGCTGCAGGTCGTCCCGTTGCAGTTGCTGATACAGCACACGTGCCGCCCCCGGTTGCCCGTCATGGGCCTGGCGCAGCGCTTTTACATAGCTGTGAGCCGGCAGCGAGGGTTGCGCAGGCTTCACATCGCGCCACAGGTAGCCAAACGAAGCCACCACCACGATCAGCAGCAGCAGGGCGATCAGGTAGCGGTTGCGTCTGGGCATCGGACGGTCCGTAGCGGCGGAAGGGCAGAGCTTGGGCCAGCAGATTGGGAAATGCAACCGTGTCCCGAGAACAGGAGCCATTCGGCATTGGGTGCGCACGCAACACTGTAGGAGCGAGCGCAGCTCGCGATGCGCCGCGCGAGCGGCGCTCAATCGAATCGCAGACCCCGTTGCAACGACCACTCACGGCACACCCAGCAAAAAAAGCCCCGCAGACACAAGCCGGCGGGGCAAACGCTGGCTGGACGAGCCAACCAAAGGAGCCTTGGAAAAGGGACCTCAGTGCGCGCGGGCAAGCGTTTCAGGTTGCCAGCCGCCACCCAGGGCCTTGTAGATGGCGACAATACCGCGGTACAGGTCCACTTCACCCAGCGCCTGGGCATCTTCGGCGCTCAGCCGCTCACGCTCGGCATCGAGCAAGACCAGGTAGTCCACCGTGCCTTCGCGGTAACGGATAGAGGCCAGGTCCGCAGCCTTGCGGCTGGCGTCGCTCTGACGCATCAGCGACAGCAGCCGCTGCTGGGTCTTGTCGTAATCGCTGAAGGCGTTGGCCGACTCTTCAAGGGCCAGCAAGACCTGTTGCTCATAGTTGGCCATGGCACCCTCGGCGTCGGCCTTGGCACCCCGCAGCCGCGCCCGCACGCTGCCCAGGTCGAACGCGGCCCAGGTGATGCTGGGCCCAAGCGCCCAGGCGTTGGCCGCCGACGAGCCGATCTGCGAGCCCCGGGCCGCAGTGAACCCCAGGAACCCGCTGAGGCTGACCCGCGGGAACAGGTCGGCGGTGGCAACGCCCACGTTGGCCGTGGCAGCGGCCAACTGGCGCTCGGCACTGCGGACATCCGGACGCCGGCGCAGCAACTCACCGGGGTCGCCCACCGGCAGGGCCTTGGCGATGGCAGGCAGCGCCTTGGGCGCCAAATCAACGCTGAGCGCTTCGGGGCGCTGGCCGAGCAGCGTGGCAATACGGTGCCGTGCCCGGGCCTGTTGCGCTTGCAGTTGCGGCACGCTGGCTTCCACACCGGCCAGGCGGGCATCGGCACGCACCACATCCAGCTCGTTGCCCACCCCCGCATCGCGCAGCGTTTCGGTGATGGTGCGTGATTGCTGCTGCGTCTTGAGGTTGGCCAAGGCGATCTTTTCCCGCAGTTGTGCCCCGCGCAACTGGCCGTAGGCATCCACCAGCTCGGCAATCAGGCTGACCTGCAACTGTTGCAGGTCTGCCGCCGCCGCGTCTTCCTGCGCTTGGCTGGCTTCTATCTGACGCTGGATGCGGCCGAATAGGTCAAGTTCCCACGCCATGTCCAGGCCCAGGTCGTAGCGCTCGGTGTTGACCCGGCGCTCGGTCTGGCCTGGCACCTGGCCTTTGCCAATCTCACTGCTGGCGCGGCTGGTGACAACCGGGAACGGGTCGTTCTCGGCGTCCTCACGAATCGAGCGCGCAGCCTTCAGCCGAGCAAAGGCTACCCGCAAGTCGCGGTTGCCCTGCAACGAAGCCTGAACCAGCTGGTTCAGCACCGGGTCGTCGAACTGCTTCCACCACAGGGTTTCGAAGCGGCTGCGGTCATAGCCCTGGGCCTGGCTGCCCCCCGCCAATTGCGCAGGGGCTGTGGCCGGGGCGTTGTAGTCCGGCCCCACGGCGCAGGCTGCCAGGGCCAATGCCAGCAGGCTTGGGGTCAAGGGTTTGAGCAGGTTCATGCGTGGCTCTCCAGCGAAGGCGCGTGCTGGGCCTTGCGGGCCTGGCGACGTTCGACGAAACGGCGGATCAGGAAGAAGAACACCGGGGTGAGAAACAGGCCGAACACCGTCACGCCGATCATCCCCGAGAACACTGCCACACCCATGGCATGGCGCATTTCCGAGCCGGCCCCGGAGCTGAACACCAGCGGCACCACACCCATGATGAAGGCGATCGATGTCATCAGGATCGGGCGCAGACGCAGGCGGCATGCTTCGAGCACGGCTGCCAGCGGGTCGAGGCCCTTGGCCTGTTCGTCCTTGGCGAACTCGACGATCAGGATGGCGTTCTTGCAGGCAAGGCCCACCAGTACGATCAGGCCGATCTGGGTGAAGATGTTGTTGTCACCGCCCGACACGATCACCCCGGTGATGGCCGACAGCAGCGTCATGGGCACGATCAGGATCACCGCCAATGGCAGGCTCCAGCTTTCGTACTGGGCGGCAAGCACCAGGAAGGCCAGCAGCACGCACAGCGGGAACACAAACAACGCCGTATTGCCCGACAGGATTTGTTGGTAGGTAAGGTCGGTCCATTCGTAGGTCATGCCGTTGGGCAGTTCCTGCTTGAGCAGTTTTTCGATGGCCGCCTCGGCTTGGCCAGAGCTGTAGCCGGGGGCTGCGGCGCCATTGATCTCGGCGGTGATGAAACCGTTGTAATGCATTACCCGGTCAGGCCCGGATGTGTCGCTGACCTTGAGGAACGTGGCCAGCGGGATCATTTCGCCCAGGTTGTTGCGTACCTTCAGCTGGCCGATCTGCTCGGCATCCAGGCGGAACTGCTGTTCAGCCTGGACGTTCACCTGGTACGTGCGCCCGAAGCGGTTGAAGTCGTTGGTGTACAGCGAGCCCAGGTACACCTGCAGGGTGTCGAAGATATCGGTGATCGCCACGCCATGGGTCTTGGCCTTTTCCCGGTCGATGGCCGCGTCCACCTGGGGTACGTTCACCTGGTAGCTGGTGAACAAGCCCGCCAGCTCTGGCACGTCGTGGCTCTTGGCGATGATGTTCTGGGTTTCTTTATACAGTGCTTCATAACCCAGGTTGCCGCGGTCTTCGATCTGCAGGCGGAAACCGCCGATGGTGCCCAGGCCTTGTACCGGTGGTGGCGGGAAGATGGCAATGTAGGCGTCCTGGATGTCGGCGAACTGGGCGTTAAGCGCGGCAGCAATGGCTGCAGCCGACTGGCTCGGGTCCTTGCGCTGGTCAAACGGCTTGAGCGGCGTGAACACGATGCCGCTGTTCGGGCTGTTGGTGAAACCGTTGATCGACAGGCCAGGGAAGGCCACCGAGTCGGCCACGCCGGGTTGCTTGAGGGCGATTTCGCTCATGCGCTTGATGACCGCTTCGGTGCGGTCCAGGCTGGCGGCGTCCGGCAGTTGGGCGAAGGCCACCAGGTATTGCTTGTCCTGGGCGGGCACGAAACCCGTCGGGGTCGACGAGAAGCCCAGGTAGGTCAGGCCCATCAGCCCTGCATACACGAACAGTGCAATGCCACTGGAGCGGATGACCCGGCGCACGCCGCCCACATAGCGGTGGCTGGCACGGTCGAAGAAGCGGTTGAACGGCGCGAACAGCCAGCTACCCAGCAACCTGTCGAGCAGGCGCGAGAAGCGGTCCCTGGGCGCATGATGTTCCTTGAGCAGCACCGCAGCCAGGGCCGGAGACAGGGTCAGGGAGTTGAACGCCGAGATCACGGTGGAAATGGCGATGGTCAGCGCGAACTGTTTGTAGAACTGCCCGGTGAGGCCGGAAATGAAGGCCGCAGGCACGAACACTGCGCACAGCACCAGCGCGGTGGCGATGATCGGGCCGGTGACCTCGCTCATGGCTTTCTGGGTGGCCTCCAGCGGTTTCAGGCCCAGGCCGATGTTGCGCTCGACGTTCTCCACGACGACGATGGCGTCATCCACCACGATACCGATCGCCAGTACCAGGCCGAACAGGGACAACGCGTTGAGCGAAAACCCGAACAGGTGCATGACGGCAAACGTACCAATCAGCGAAACCGGTACTGCCAGCAGCGGGATGATCGAGGCGCGCCAGGTCTGCAGGAACAGGATCACCACCAGTACCACCAGTATCAGCGCTTCGAACAGGGTGTGCACCACCGCCTCGATGGAGCCGCGGACGAAGACGGTTGGGTCGTAGACGATGCTGTAGTCCATGCCCTCGGGGAAGTCTTTTTTCAGTTCGGCCATCTTCGCCCGCACCTCGTCCGAGATGTCGATGGCGTTGGAGCCCGGGCGCTGGAAGATCGGGATGGCGACCGCCGGCTGGTTGTTCAGCAGCGAGCGAAGGGCGTACTGGCTGGAACCGAGCTCTACCCGGGCGATGTCCTTCAGGCGTGTGATTTCCCCGTCCGCGCCAGCGCGGATGATGATGTTCTCGAACTCTTCTTCGTTGACCAGCCGGCCCTGGGTGTTGATCGACAGCTGGAAGCTGGTGGAGCCCGGTGCGGGCGGTGCGCCCAGCTGGCCTGCCGCCACCTGACGGTTCTGCTCACGGATCGCGGCCACCACGTCGCTGGCGGTCAGGTTGCGCGAGGCGGTCTTGTTCGGGTCCAGCCAGACGCGCAGCGAGTAGTCACCCATGCCGAACAGCTGCACGTCGCCCACACCGCCCAGGCGCGCCAGTTCGTCCTTGATGTTGAGGATGGCGTAGTTGGACAGGTACAGCATGTCGTAGCGGTTGTCCGGTGAGGTCAGGTGCACCACCATCGTCAGGTCCGGGGACGCCTTGTCGACGGTAATACCGATGCGGGTCACTTCTTCTGGCAGCTTGGGCTGGGTGCGGGTCACGCGGTTCTGCACCTGCACCTGAGCGTTGTCCAGGTCGGTGCCCAGGGCGAAGGTGATGGTCAGCGTCAGCTTGCCATCGGCGGTGGACTGGGAAGACATGTAGAGCATGTTCTCCACCCCGGTGATAGCCTGCTCCAGCGGCGCCGCGACGGTTTCGCCGATGACCTTGGGGTTGGCACCGGGGAAGTTGGCGCGCACCACCACCGTAGGCGGCACCACTTCGGGGTACTCGCTGATCGGCAGCTGGAACAGTGAAATCGAGCCGGCAATCAGCAGTACCAGCGACAGCACCGCGGCGAAGATAGGCCGGGTGATGAAGAATTTAGAGAAGTTCATCGGTGTGTTCCCTTAACCGCGCGGTGCTTGGGCACTGGCAGCTTTAGCGTTATTGCCTGCCACCTTGGGCGTGGGGTTGCTGGCTTCCAGGGCCTGGCGCTGCTGAGCGAGTGCAGCCAGCGTCTGCTCGCTGGCCATCGGCGCCTCCTCTGGCGTTACCTGGGAGCCCGGTCGTACGCGTTGCAGGCCCTTGACCACGATGCGGTCGTCCTTGCCAAGGCCACTGCGCACGATGCGCAGGCCTTCGAGCTTGGGCCCCAGTTCGACGGCGCGGTACGCTGCCTTGTTGTCCTTGTCCATGACCAGCACGAACTTCTTGCCAAGGTCGGTACCCACGGCTTCATCGTTGATCAGCACAGCATCGTACTGGGCACTGCCCACCAGCTTGAGCCGGGCGTACAGCCCCGGGGTGAAGCCGCCGGCCTTGTTGTCGAACACGGCGCGGCCACGGATGGTGCCGGTGCGCGGGTTGACCTGGTTGTCGACGAAGTTCATCTGGCCCAGGTGTGGGTTGCCGTTTTCGTTGGTCAGCCCCAGGTACACCGGCGTGGCCTGGCCGCGCTGGCCGTCGCGGGCCAGCTGGGTGTACTTGAGGTAGACGCGCTCGTCGGCATCGAAGTAGGCGTACACCTTGTCGGTCGAAACCACACTGGTGAGCGGTGTGACATCGGCGGTAACGATGTTGCCGGCGGTGAATTCAGCGCGGCTGACCCGGCCACTGATGGGTGCGGTCACGCGGGTGAAGCTGAGGTTGAGGCGGGCCAGGTCGAGCTGCGCCTGGATGGCGTCGACCCCGGCGCGTGCCTCGGCGGCCGCGCTGCTGCGCGACTCGGCCAATTCCGCAGAAATGGCATTGCTGTCACGCAGCCGTTCGCCACGGCGGGCTTCGTTGGCACTGCGAATGGCAGTGGCCTTGGCCTGTTGAACCTGGGCCTCCAGGCGCCGTACTTCGGCCTGGAACGGCCGCGGGTCGATCTGGAACAGCAGGTCGCCCTTGCGTACCTGGGCGCCTTCGGTGAATGCCACCTGGTCGATCTGCCCCGAAACCCGTGGGCGTATTTCGACGGTTTCCGGCGCTTCCAGGCGCCCGGTGAACTCATCCCACTCGTTGATCGGCTGTTCGATCACCTTGGCGACGGTGACCTTCGGCGCTGCCGGAGCCTGCGCGGTGTCGGGGGTACGGCCGCATGCGCTGACCACCACGACTGCCAGGGCAGTGAGGGGCAAGCGCAGGGATTTGAGTGATGGTTCCATGGAGAACTCCGCCAACCTATTAGTAATGGGCGGAGTGTGAGTGTGTTACGCGTAGGGCACGAATCGAACGGGCTGAACTTTATTATCACGGCGAATGATAAGTCCGGCTCATTCACCGTGATGCAACCCGTTGTCAGGGTTTCGCTGCACCCTGGCCCCTCTTGCCTGCACCTTCCGAACCGGTAGCGTCCATGCCCGGCAAGTCGCGGTTGTCGTTCTGTATGGCAGGCGGGCTGTCCGGGTCATGCCCTTGCAGGCGAGGGTCGGTGTCGGTAGGCACGGGCTTTTCAATCGGGTTCAAGGTGCTGTCCACACCGGGTTTGGGCGCTTGGCTGTGCGGGTCGTCCGGGTACGTGGGGCCGGTGCCAGCGGCGAACGTCAACGGCGAGGCCAGCAATGCGACCAGCAGGAAGCTCGAACGGGTCATGGCAGTCTCCTTGGCTTAGGGCAGGGCGGTTACGCAAGCTTTGGCCCTGCCCACGGCGTCAAGGTGCCATTACCCCGATCAACGGTCACACCAACAGCGACAGCAGCATGATGAAGATGATGCCGACGACCGACAGAATGGTCTCCATCATGCTCCAGGTCTTGAAGGTCTCTGCGACGGTCATGTTGAAGTACTGCTTCACCAGCCAGAAGCCCGCATCGTTCACATGTGACAGGATCAGCGAGCCCGCGCCCGTGGCCAACACCAGCAGCTCACGGTTCACCCCGGGTACCAGGTCGATCACCGGCGCGACGATGCCGGCCCCGGTGATGGTTGCCACCGTGGCGGAGCCGGTGGCGATACGGATCACCGCCGCTACCAGCCAGGCCAGTAGAATCGGGGAAATCTCGGCCTGCACAGCCATCTGCCCGATCACGTTGCCCACGCCGGTATCCACCAGCATCTGCTTGAAGCCCCCCCCGGCACCCACGATCAGCACAATGGCTGCGGTGGGCGCCAGGCTGTGGTCGAGCATCTTCATGATCTGCTGGCGGTTGAAACCGCGGGCCGAGCCGAAGGTGTAGAAAGCCAGCAGCAGTGCGGCCAGCAGCGCGGTGATGGGGTGGCCGATCAGGTCCATCCACTGGCGCACGATATGCTCGGCGGGCAGTACCACGTCGGCGAAGGTCTTGAGCAGCATCAGTACCACCGGCAGCAACACGGTGATCAGGGTCACGCTGAAGCTGGGCAGGTTGCCTTGGTCGGATTCCTTGGCAATCTGGTCCATCAGCTCCTGGGATGGCTGGCCCGGGATGTAGCGGGAGATGAAGTTGCCGAACAGCGGCCCGGCGATGATGGCGGTCGGCAGCGCTACGATCAGGCCGTAGAAGATGGTCTTGCCGATGTCCGCATGGAAGATGCCGATGGCCAGCAGCGGGCCCGGGTGGGGCGGGACCAGGCCGTGCACCACGGACAGGCCGGCCAGCAACGGGATGCCGATCTTGATCAGCGAGACCCCGGAGCGACGCGCCACGATGAAAACCAGCGGTATCAGCAGCACGAAGCCGATTTCGAAAAACAGCGGGATGCCCACCAGGAAGGCGGCGAACATCATGGCCCAATGCACGTTCTTCTTGCCGAAGGCGCGGATGAGGGTCTGGGCGATCTGGTCAGCCCCCCCGGAGTCGGCCATCAGCTTGCCGAGCATGGTGCCCAGCGCCAGCACAATGCCGACGAAACCCAATACGCCGCCGAAGCCGTCCTGGAACGACTTCATGACCTTGGCTACCGGCATGCCGGAGGTCAGGCCCAGAAAGCCTGCGGCCAAGGTAAGGGCAACGAAGGGGTGAACCTTGAAGTGGGTGATGAGCAGGATCAGCCCGACGATGGTGACCAGCGCGTCGAGCAGCAGGAAGGTATCAGTAGCCAGTCCGAACATGATGTGAAGGCCTCGGTCTTATCGTTGTTTTGGCAATGCTGTTGTTGAATCGACCCTATGGCGAGGGTGGGGTAGCGCTGTCTCTGGTGATCAGGCAAACGCCGCGTCAGGCGCTTTGCGCCAATACCTGATCACCGCAGCGCTTTAGCCAGGTGTCTACGGCGTCGGCCAGGGCGGCGATGGGTTGGGTGGCGTCCAGTGCCAGCGTGCGTGGCTCACCGTGGGGCGGCTCAAGCGCCGCGAACTGGCTGTCGATCAGGCTGGCGGGCATGAAGTGCCCGGGGCGCGCCAGTACCCGTTGTTCCGCTTGGGCGGGGGACAGCTCCAGAAACACGAACACCAGGCCCGGCATGGCTGCGCGCAAGGTGTCGCGGTAGCGCTGTTTGAGCGCAGAGCAGGTCAGGATAGGCCGCTCGCCTGCTTGGGCGCTGGCTTGCAGTTCCTGGCCCAGGCGGACCAACCAGCCGGCGCGGTCGTCGTCATCCAGCGCAATGCCGGCGCTCATCTTGCGAATATTGTCGGCGGGGTGGAAGGCGTCGCCCTCGATCAGGCGGCCGCCGCTTCTGGCAGCGATAGCAGCGCCAATGCTGCTTTTGCCGCAGCCGGCCACTCCCATTACCACAATGGCGGGCAGGGAAGAGTTCATCAGTACCTCCTGCGGGGTGAGATAGCGCTGTCTCGTCGAGGACGAAACGCCACCTCCCCGGTGTTATTGGTCTTGTGCAAACGCAGTATGGACGCCCATCTGCAAGCGCGTGCGGCGCGATGGCCAAAGACACGTTGCCTGCTTCCTGGGACAGCGCTACCTTAGAGGCCGTTCCCACTCCTTGCAAGTAGTAAAATTACAACATCATGTCCCGCATTGGCTCCCGCACCACCGGCCGTCCTACCCTGGCAGAAGTGGCCAGGCTTTCCGGGGTTTCCCCGATTACCGCATCCCGTGCCCTGCGTGGGGTCAGTACCGTGGCGCCGGAGTTGGCGGCCAAGGTGGCCGCCGCCGCCGCCAGCCTGGGTTACGTGGCAAACCCGGCTGCCCGTGCTTTGGCGTCGGCACGCAGCCAGTCGGTTGTGGTGCTGATCCCGTCGTTGTCCAACCAACTGTTCATCGACACCCTGGAGGCCATCCACGAGGTCATGCGCCCGCGTGGGCTCGAGGTGCTGATCGGCAACTACCACTACGACCTGGCCGAAGAAGAAAACCTGATCCGCAACTACCTGGCCTACCAGCCGTGCGGCATGTTGCTTACAGGCTTCGAGCGCAGCGAGCCTGCCCGCCAGATGCTGGCGGCCAGTGGGGTACCTTGCGTGCACATGATGGAACTCGACGAAACGTCAGAGGCATTTTTCGTCGGTTTCTCGCAGCAACAGGCTGGCCGGGCGGCAGCGCGCCACCTCATTGAGCGTGGCCGCACCCGGCTTGGCTTCATAGCAGCCCAGTTGGACCCAAGGGTGATGCAGCGCGCCGAGGGCTTTCGCCAGGCCCTGGCTGAAGCCGGCCTTCACGTAGCCGAACGGGAGGTGCTGACGCCTGAGCCGTCCTCCATCGCGCTGGGCGGCGAGCTGTTCAGCCAGTTGCTGGAGCAGGCGCCGGATGTCGACGGTATCTTCTTCTGCAACGACGACCTGGCGCAGGGCGCGGTGCTGCAGGCGCTGCGCCAGGGCGTGCAGGTGCCCCAGCGGGTGGCCATGGTCGGCTTCAATGACCTGCCGGCGTCGGCGCATATGGTGCCCAGGCTCACGTCCATCCGTACCCCTAGAGCTGCCGTTGGTCGGAGCGCTGCCCAGGTCTTGCTGGCGCTGCTTGATGGCAAAGCGGTAGCGCCGGGCCAGCAGGACCTGGGCTTCGAGCTGATGGTGCGCGAAAGCACCTGACCAACCTGCTGGCCTTGAATGCTGCCATTGAAGCGGCGCGCGCCGGTGAGCATGGGCGCGGCTTCGCCGTGGTGGCCGACGAGGTACGCAACCTGGCGGCCAGGACCAGCCAGGCCACCCTGGAAATTGTCGATGTGGTGAGGCAGAACCGTGAACTGTCAGGTATCGCAGTGTCCAGCATGCAGTCGAGCCTTGAACGCACCGGCCATGGCGTTGCCCTGGCCAACGAGGCGGGCACGGTGATCATGGAGATTCAGCAAGGCTCACGTCACGTGGTGGATGCCATCGACGAGATCACCTCGACATTGCAGTTGCACTGAGCGCGCTGCCCAGTTCATCCAGCAGGGTCTGCAGGCTGGCTTGCAGCAGTTGTTGCTGCTCGCGTGTGGGCTGCCCGTTGGCCACAGCCTGCTCCACCGCTTCGCAGCGAGCCACCACGGTGCGCACGCGGATCATCTTGGCGCCACCTTTTATCCGGTGAACCAAGGCCCGCAGCGAGTCGTCGGCGGCGTCGGGCGCCAAACCGCGCAACGTGGCTAGGTCCTCGGCTACGCTCTGGGACAGTTGCTCGAGCAGATGACGGGTCAGCTGGGCGTCATTGCGGGTCAGGTGGTGCAGTTCTGCGAGGTTGAAACTGTTGCCGGGGGTGGTCGCAGGGGTGGCCATGACCACGGCGTCGGCCTGGGGAAGGTGGGCTTTCAAGGTACGCAGCCCGATGGGTTTGAACAGGCAGTCATCCATACCGCTGGCCAGGCAGCGCGCCCGTTCCTCGGCCTGTGCGTTGGCGGTTACACCCACGATACGGCAGGGTGGCAGCCCGCGCTCATGCTCCATGGCGCGGATGCGCCGGGTGAGTTCATGGCCATCCATCACCGGCATGCTGCAATCGGTGATCACCAGGTCGAAGTGTGCTGCCTGCCAGCGCTCCAGCGCCGCTTCACCGTTTTGCGCCAGGGAGACGCGGTGGCCCAGCGTGCGCAGTTGCCTTTCGAGCAACAGCAGGTTGGCGGGGTAGTCGTCGGCTACCAGTATGTCCAGGGGAGCGCCGCTGTTTTGCGGCGCTGTGTGCGGCGGCTCCGTTGCTGTCGGCGCAGCGCACGCGGGCAAGGCCAGGCTGACTTGCACCTTGGTACCAACGCCCTCGACGCTGTGCAGGGCCAGCGTGCCACCCATCAGTTCTGCCAGTGCCCGGCTGATCACCAGCCCCAGGCCTGCACCCTGCCGGGCACGTGGCCCGTCGGCTTGGACAAAGGCGTTGAACAGGCGGGCCTGGTCGGCAGGGCTGATGCCGATCCCTGAATCGCGTACGCACAATTCGACCTGCACCTGGCCTTCTGGGGCTGAGCCCGCCAGCACCAGGCTGGCCTGAACCTCGCCGCGCTCGGTGAACTTGATGGCATTGCTGAGCAGGTTCGACAGCACCTGCTTGAGGCGCAGCGGGTCTGCCGAGACCCACACCGGCAGGGCCGGCAGGGCACCGTGCAAGTGCAGCCCCTTGGCCCTGGCGTTGCCTTCGAACACCCTCAGCGTGGCCTGTACCAGCTCGACCAGGTCGGTCGGCACCGGCTGCAGGCTGATGTGCCCCGACTCGATGCGCGAGATGTCCAGAATATCGCCGATCAGCGCCAGCAGGCCCAGGGCCGAGTCGTGGGCAGTTTGCAGGGTCTGGGTATCGCAACGCCCGTCTCGGCTGTCTTCCAAGGCCAGCTCCAGCAAGCCGATGACAGCATTCATTGGCGTGCGGATTTCGTGGCTCATGGTCGCCAGGAACGTGCTTTTGGTCTGGCTGGCCTGTTCGGCTTCTTCCTTGGCGTGCCGCAGCTGCTCCAATAGCCCGCGGCTCAGGGCCAACTGGGCCTGCAAGGCGTGCTGTGCCTCGGTGCGCTGGTTGATCAGCTTGCGCAGGTAGCTGTTCCAGAACACCACCCCGGCCAGCAGCAGGGCAGCCAGTACCAGCACTTGAAGCGCCAGGTCCCGGTAGTTGCGCCATGGGCTGTCACTGACCAGCGTGCTGGTACGCCAACGGTTGATCAACCGCTCAAGTTCCTCGGGCGGGATACTCAGCAATGCCTTGTCGAGAATAGCCTGCAACCGCGGCTGATCCGGCGCGACTGCGAACGCAGCAATGGCCGGGTCTTCGTCCAGGACGCTGGCAATCTTCAGGCGGTTCTTGAACACGTGGCTGATGTAATAGGCCGCATTGATGTGGCTACTGAGTGCCACGTCCGCAGCACCTTTGATCAGTGCTTCCATGAGGTCGAGGGGGCTGTCCAGCTCGATCAGCGTGGCGTGGGGGTAGCGGCGTTGCAGCATGTCCCGCTGGGGTGAGCCCCGCACCAGGGCGATGCGCTGTTGGCCAAGGTCCTTGACCCGCGACGAGGAGGCGTCATCAGAGCGGGTGATCAACACCCGCGGGCTGACCAGGTAGGGCCGGGTGTAACGCAATTGCCGGGATCGCTGCGCGCCATAGCCCAAGGCCCCGATCATCTGCGCCTCACCGCGTGCCAGCCGTTCGACCATATCCTGCGCCGATGCGCCCTCGACGGGGTTGAACTGCAAGCCGGTGCGCAGGCCGATCTGCTTGAGCAGCTCCAGGGTGATGCCGGTGGGGCGTTGTTCGGCGTCGTTGAACGTGAGGGGGGCCAGCGCCGGGTTGATCAACACATCCACAACGGGGTGGGCGATGATCCAGGCTTCCTCTTCGGCAGACAGGGCGCTGAGGTGGCGCTGCAGCAGCAGGCTGGTGTTGCCGCTGCTCCAGCGCCGCAGGATGTTCAGGCGCTCGCTCTCGCCAATGCGCGCCAGGGCTCTGTCTACCAACTGCCGTAGGTGGGGGGTGTCGCGGGCGATGGCAAAGGAAAACGCCTCGGGAATCACCTGGGAAAAGTGGTCAATCTTCAAAGTGCCTTGAAAGGTCTTGCCGATGAGAAAGTCAGTGCTGATGGCGTCGCCCAGGTAAGCATCCGCCTCACCCAGCTCCACGGCAGCCAGCCCGGCCTGGGTAGAGCGATACAGGCTTAGCTGCGCACTGGGGTACAGTGCGCGCACTCGGTTGGCCGGCAGGTAATGGTCCACCATGGCCAGGCGCAGGCCAGCCAGGTCGGGCGTGTCCTTGAGGTTGCGGCCTTCGCGGGTGACCACCACGGGCAAGTCGTCGGCGTAAGGTGCGCTCAGGCTGAGCTGCGCATCGGCGGCCTCAAAGCCGTTCGAGCTGCCCAGCAGGTCGATTCGCCCGTCGTGCAGCGCAGCGATGGCTTCGTGGCGGCTGTCGAAGCGCAGCACCTCGATAGGCGTCCCCAACTGCTCGGCGATGATGCCGGCGTAGTCTGCGCTGATGCCCTCATAGTCGTGGGGGCTGACGTTGATCTCGAACGGCGGGTAGTCGGGCCTTGAGCTACCCAGCACGATACGCTTGCGCTGCTGCAGCCACTGGCGTTCTTCGTGGGTAAGCGTCATGGGTGGCGTGACGCTCACCGAGCGGGCCAGCAGCTGGCGGGGTTCGCTGGCGGCCAGCAGCCAGCCAGGGCCGGACAGGGCGAGCAGCAGCAGAGCGCCAGCCAGCAGTCGTTTCATGGCCGCCCGCCGCTCAGTAAACGCTGTTGCGTTTGGCCAAGTCGACCATTTCAACCAGCGACTCGGTCTTGAGTTTTTCCATGATGCGGCCCCGGTAGGTGCTTATGGTCTTGGCGCTGAGGTTCATGCAACTGCCGATGTTCTTGTTGCTCTCGCCACGGGCCAGGCGCCGCAGCACTTCCATTTCGCGGTTCGACAGGCTGGCCAGGCGTACCGGCTCGCTTTCCAGCGAGTTGCTGTTGACCGACATCTGCGGGAATGTTGAATAGCCCTTCACCAGCGCCTTGAGGGCGAACAGCAGGGCGTCGTGGTCTTCTTCCTTGGTCACGAAGGCACCAATGCCGGCATCCAGGCAGCGCCGAACATACAGATCGGTGGCCTGGCCTGTCAGGACCATGATCTTGGGCACCGGCTCGATGGCCTGCAGGCGCTTGATCACCTCCATGCCATCCAGGCCGGGCAAGCCGATGTCGAGGATGACCACGTCAGGCTTCAGTTCACGGGCTACCTGCGCAACTTCGCTGCCATTACCGACTTCGCCGATGACGTGGAAGCGTTCACGCTCAAGGAGCATGCGCAGGGATAGCCTGACGATGGGGTGATCGTCGACGATCAGCACGGTAGTCATTAGGAAAACTCCTGTGAGGGTGTGGTGCATTTCCTGGAGCACCCAGGAATACTTCTGCAAGTGAGTCAATCAGAAGCGCAGCAAGATACGACCATTACGGAAGTTTGGTAATGCCGAGTATAGAAGTGTTGATAAACCTTGGCCGTGCTGTCGAAAAATCCTACAAAACGAGGCGGCGGCGCGCGCCCAGGCAGGCGCCGGAGCCTACCTGCCGGTCTCAGGCGGAAGCCGGGTGATGTTTATTGACGCGCAGTGTGGAGGCCGGGTTCTTCGCCAATGCCTGGCCCACCCTGGCAGGGCGGCTGAGCAATTGCCCGCCGCAGTTGGGGCAGCGGTGTTGCAGGCGGCCTTCGGCGCAGCTGCGGCAGAACGTGCACTCGAACGAGCAGATAAACGCGTCAGTGCTGTCACCGGGCAGGTCGACGTCGCAGCATTCACAGTTGGGGCGCAAATCCAGCATGGGGGAGGGTCCGGTAACAGAAAGGGGTTGGTCAGTCTGCTACCGGATTGCAGTGCCTTGCAACACTCACCCCGCTGGCCGATACAGGTGTGCGTGCCCGGCGCGATACAGGGCGGATTCAGCGAACGGCGTTTCTCCCAGCACGTGGCCGACCAGAATCAGCGCAGTCCGGCGGAAGCCCTTGGCCGCGACGCCTGCGACGATGTCCGCCAGCGTGCCACGTACCCAGTCTTGGTCGGGCCAGGTAGCACGGTGCACAACCGCTATAGGGCACTGTGGCCCATAGTGCGGCAGCAGCAGCTCGACGATACGCGCCAGGTGCTTGACCCCAAGGTGAATGGCCAGCGTGGTGCCGTGGCGGGCCAGGTCTTCCAGCCGTTCCCCGGCCGGCATCGGGGAGTTTTCGCCAAAGCGTGTCAGGATGACGCTCTGGGCGACTTCTGGCAGGGTCAGTTCACACCCCAGCAGCGCGGCGCTGGCCGCGGTGGCGGTTACGCCGGGGATGATCTGATAGTCGATGCCCAGCGCCTGCAGATGACGGATCTGCTCGCCGATGGCGCCATACAGGCTTGGATCACCGCTGTGCACCCGGGCCACGTCCTGGCCCAGGGCGTGGGCTGCCTGCATGGCCGCGATGATCTGCTCCAGGTTCAGCGCAGCGCTGTTGATCACGGTTTCGGCCTGGTGGCCTTCCAGCACGGCGGCAGGCACCAGGGAACCGGCGTAGATGATCACGGGGCATTGGCGGATCAGCCGCTGGCCCTTGACTGTGATCAGTTCCGGGTCGCCGGGGCCGGCGCCGATGAAGTAAACCGTCATGAAAGTCCTTGGATGTAAAGAGATGAACAGACTAGCCTGCGATGGCCAGTGTTGCCGGGCCCATGACCCGGCGCGGCAGCAGTAGCTCGGCGTGCCCTGCCGCCTGGCAGGCCAGCGCCAAGGCCGTGCTTTCCGCGACGCCCCAGCAACCGCTGTGGGTATACGCAGCGGCAGAGCGATGGCTGAGCAGCGGCTCGTAGGCCTGCAGCTGCACCGCAGGGTACAGCGCCAGTGGCAGGCCGAGGCGCTCGGCTAGCTGAAGCAGGCCGGGTTCGCCAGCCTTGAGTGCGATGCTGGCGATGCCGCGCAGGTCACTCAAGGCGAGGCCCCGTTCGGCCAGGCCGGCGAGCAGAAGCGCCTGCAAAACGCCCACCGGGCACCCCCGCCGGCAGCCAAACCCCGCGTACACTGCCGGCATCAGGCCTGGCTGTGGCGGCGGTACAGCCACGCGGTGAGCAGGCCCAACGCCAGCCAGAACGCAGCGTTGGTCAGCCACGAGGCCAGTTTGAACTGAGCTTCCAGCGCCTCGGGCGCCAGGCTCTCGTGCACTTCGGGTTGCGGTGCGCCAATCAGGTGGGGCACTGCCAGTAGCACCACACCAAGCACCTTCAGCAGCCAGTGGTGGGCGAACACTACCAATGCCAGGCCCAGGGCTGTTGCGCTGGCGGCGCCAACCCACCAGGCTTGGCGCTGGCCCAGGTCCGCTGCAGCGGTGCCCGGCAGTTCTGGCGGCAGGCCTAGCGTGGGTGCTAGGCAAAACACCGCGAAGCCGGCCAGGCCCCAAAGCGCACCGGTGCCAACACGCTTGGGCTCCCGCAGGCTGTAGAGGGCAGCGAGGATAAGGGCGAAGCCCACTGCGACCACCAGGTTGCCACCGGTGGTGGACAATACTCGCTGCCAGCCATCTTCCGGCGACCAGGCCTCAGCACTGTGTTCGTGCGCCGCTGCGCCCTCGCCATGGGCGTGCTGTTCGGCGGGGGCGGCGGTTTCGTAGGTTTCGGCCTGCAAGATGAGGGGGCTGACCCAGAAGCTTTGCAGCAGGGTGAGCAACAGGGCCGCAAGCAACCCGCTGAAACCCGCGGTACGGGCGATACGCGTGATCATTGGCGGTTACTCAGTGGCAGGGGAAGGCGGCGCTGTGGCGCGTGTCGTGGGCAGCGTTGTGTACAGCTTCGATATGCGAAAAGCCGGCAAAGTAGACCAGGCACAGCCCCAGCAGGCTGGCGCCTACCGCAACAGCAATGCGCTGGCTGAGTGTGACGGGGGTGGTGATACTTGGGGTGTTGGCGCTGGTGACGGGCATGACGCGTTCCTCTGCTTTTTGTGGGCAACGGGCAAGCGCGGCAGCCCCGGGCGGCGCCCAGGGGTATGCGACAGCGCCCGCCCACCGCGGGGTGTTCATAGGCGCAAGGCCGGTCTCCGGGCTGGCGAGGAGGAGGTTGGCTCCTTGAAAACGTCACCTTCCCATGCCAACGGTGATGGCACAGTGGTACAGACGCTTCGCTCGCTTACCGTTGCGGGGGCAGCACCGGCTTGGTCAAGGCCCTGTTGCAGGCCTGTGACGCACCGGTTTCCCGTTTCACCCCCATAGGGGCACCTTGGCGCAGGGCACTAGAAAAGCACGAGGTGGGCCAGCCGTCAATTGCCTGTCAAACCGGCAAGCCGTCACGGGCAAACGCTTGCAGTTGCTCCCCTTCCAGGCGGTAGCGCACCCACTCATCCTGCGGCTGCGCGCCCAGCGACTCATAAAACTTGATGGCTGGCTCGTTCCAGTCCAGCACGCTCCATTCCAGGCGGCCCCAGCCATGGGCCACGGCCTCCCGGGCGATGTACCTGAGCATCTGCTTGCCGGCACCGTCCCCGCGCTGATCCGGGGTGATGTAAAGGTCTTCGAGGTAAATGCCGCTGCGCCCCAGCCAGGTGGAATAGCTTTGGAAATACACGGCAAAGCCAATGGCCCGGCCGTCACGTTCGCCGATCAGGCACTGCACGGTGCTGTGCTCATCGAACAGGCTGCGTTCAATGTCCTGCAGGGTGGCCAGCACTTCGTGCCGGGCACGCTCGTACGCCGCCAGTTCGGTGATGAAGGTCAAAATTTGCTGCGCATCGGTGCGCACCGCCGGGCGAATAACCACGCTCATGGTGAATACCCCTGTTTCGAGATTGGCAATACAGTGAGGTGTATCTCATTAATTAAAGGTAACTGTACCGGTCGCTCGGGTGGCGGACTCCGGTAGTGTGACGGCATACCGCACCTACTGGAATGCCTGGCCATGTTTGCCTCTGTCGACCTGCTCGCTGCTTTTATCCTGTTCGCCTTCGTTTCGTCCATCACCCCGGGGCCCAACAACACCATGTTGCTGGCCTCCGGGGTGAACTTCGGCGTGCGCCGCACGATCCCGCATGCCATGGGCGTAAGCATCGGTTTCATGGCGATGGTGCTGGCGGTGGGGCTTGGCCTGGGGGAAGTGTTCAAGGCGTGGCCGTCCCTGTATACCGTGCTGCGCTACGCGGGGGCGGCCTACCTGCTTTACCTGGCCTGGAAGATTGCCAACGCCGGGCCTGTGGGCGCAGCGGCCAACAATGGGAGGAAGCCAATAGGCTTCTGGCCGGCGGCTGCTTTCCAGTGGGTCAACCCCAAAGCCTGGGTGATGGCGGTGGGGGCGATTACCACGTACACACCCGCTCAAGGCTACGTCACCAACGTGGTAGTGATCGCGGCGCTGTTTGCGTTGGTGAATTTGCCCAGCGTCGGCATCTGGGTGATGTTTGGCAGCGCGTTGCGCAGCGTGTTGCAGAACCCGCGCTGGCTGATGCTGTTCAATGTCCTGATGGCCCTGCTGCTGGTGATTTCGCTGTACCCATTGCTGTTTGTAGAATCGGCATTTCACTAGCACTACAGGTAGCGCGCCGCGATGCAGCTGATTCCATGGTCCCATCAATGCGACGAGGGCTTCACCCTGCGTGGCTGGCGCACAGAAGCCAGTGGGCGACCGCTGTTGCATTTTCTGCACGGCAATGGCTTTTGCAGCCTGGCTTACCAACCCATGCTGGCGCGCCTGGCCGGCCATTTCGACTTGTGGCTCAGTGACGCGCAAGGGCATGGCGACAGCGACCACGGTGGCGTGTTTCGCGGTTGGAACCGTACCGCTGCGCTGGCCGTCGAGGCCTTCGAAGGCGGGCGGGGCGAGTATGGCGAAGTACCCCGCGTGGCCCTCGGGCACAGTTTTGGCGGCGTGCTTACCAGCCTGATGCTGGCGGCTGAGCCCCAGCTGTTCCAGCGCGCCGTATTACTGGACCCGGTGCTGTTCAGCAAGCGCATGTTGGCTGTATTGGGTGCAGCAAGGGTGGTTGGCCTGCACCGTCAACACCCCATGGCACGCCAGGCCGCGCGGCGGCGCAGCTTCTGGCTGGACCGGCCTTCGGCGCACGCTTCGCTGCAGGGGCGGGGTATTTTCAAGGGTTGGCACGATGCGGCGCTGCAAGCCTACATCGACCATGCCTTGGGCGAATGCGAGAAGGGCGTGGTGCTCAAGTGCCGGCCCAGCCGCGAGGTAGAGATCTTCAGCTCATTCCCCCGGCGCTTGTGGCCAAGCTTGTTACGCATTGCCGTCCCCACCCTCATTCTGTACGGGGAACATACCTACCCCTTCGTGCCGGTCTCGGCAAACCGGCTGGCAAGCCTCAACAGGCACGTGAGTGCTCGGCAAGTGGCGGGCGGGCATTGCTTCATGCAGGAAGACCCAGGCCATGCTGCTGACCTGGCGACAGGTTTTTTGCTCGGCACTGTCCCATAAGTGGGACGATGCATGCCATGGCGGCAGGCTACTCAGCCATAGGCACCATTGCTAAGGTGTTCTCAGCCAATGAGGACCTCCCCATGAAAACGATTCTCGGTATCCACCGCAGCCCCCAACCCCACTGGGTGGGTGATGGTTTCCCGGTGCGCAGCCTGTTCACCTACGACAACCTGGCCAGCCGTATAAGCCCGTTTTTGCTACTGGACTATGCCGGCCCTCACACCTTCTCACCCACCCAGGCCCGGCGCGGGGTGGGTGAGCACCCCCATCGTGGCTTCGAGACGGTGACCATCGTGTACCAGGGCGAGCTTGAGCACCGCGACTCGACAGGGGCTGGCGGCTTCATCGGCCCCGGTGATGTGCAGTGGATGACGGCCGCCGACGGCATCATCCATGAAGAGTTTCATTCGCCGCGGTTTGCGCAAACGGGTGGAACGCTGGAGATGGTGCAGCTGTGGGTAAACCTGCCGGCCCGTGACAAGCGCGCGGCAGCGGGCTACCAGACCCTGCTGGCGCAGGATATTCCGGTGGTGCCGCTGGGCGGCGAATCCGGGAGCCTGCGCGTGATCGCCGGCAGCTACCAGGGCGCTCTGGGCCCTGCACGCACGTTCACGCCGATGGATGTATGGGACATGCGCCTACAGGCAGGGGCGAGCGTCACGCTACCCGTCGCCGCTGGCCGCAATGCAGCGCTGGTGGTGCTGCAGGGCACGGTCACCATCAACGGGGCGCAACAGGCGGGGCCTTCGAGCCTGGTGCTGTTTGACCCGGCAGGGCAGGATCTGCAGCTTGAAGCAGCAGGAACTGCAAGCGTTCTGCTGCTCAGTGGCGAGCCGATCGACGAGCCGATTGTGGGTTACGGCCCGTTCGTGATGAACAGCCAGGCCGAAATCATCGAGTCTTTCGAGGCTTTCCAGGCCGGCAAATTCGGGCAGATGCAGGGCGATCGCGGTGGCGCCTCGCATTGATGCACCGCTCGTCGCAGGGTGGTGATTCTGCCCGAACCTAACCTCACCCCAGGGGTTCTTCAGTTAAGGTGCTAGATGAACCCCTGCATGCTCATCACTGCAGCGCATCGACGTATGGCCAAAGATGCTCATTATCAATTGGCGCTCAGCCTGATACAGGCGTAATTACATTTAACAGGCCATCGCCAGAGAGGGTCGTACCATGTCGTTGATAGGCGTTTCGATGCTGGAAATGCGGCAGATGATCGAGCATGCCTGCCTGCCTGATCGTTGTGAAATCAGCTGCGCTGACGGTAACAACCTAACCATCCGCCTTGCGCAAGGCCAGAACTTCGAGCGCGGTGTAAGCCTGAGCGGTGTACCGCTGCACAGCCTCAACAGCTGCCGCGACCTGGTGAACCTGGTTGGGCAGTTGCATGCGCTGCGCTGCAAAAGCCCTGCGCGGGCGAAGGCGATTGCCTGATCACGCCCGGGTTATGTAATGCGCTTTAGCCGCTAGCGCAGTTCCAGCAGCAGGTTCAGGCCGCCGTCTCCGCATTTGCCTTTGTCGCGCACTACGCCGTGGTAGCTGCGCCCGTCCAGCATGAATGCAACGCTGTGCGCCCTGTCGACCTTGTCTGGCAGCGGCGGGCAGATGTGCATGCGCAGCGCAGGCCGCCCTTGGAGGCTCAGCGGTGCCAGCTGGCATTGGCACTCAACACTCAGTGCTACGGGGCCGAACAGCGTGTCACGCACGTAATCCAGTTGCACCGATGCATTGGGGGCGCGGCCTGGCATCTTCATGGTCGTGTGCCTCTGGTGGAAATTGGCGGGACGGCGTGATGCTGGGTCATGACAGTCTCCAGTGAGCTGACGATGGTGCCTGGTGGCACATGTTCGGCTAATGCACTATCCACAACCCGCCTTGCGGAAGGTCAGGTTGATCCGGCGCTCGCCCATGCGCGGGTGAACCCCGGGCTTGATCGGCAGCACACCGTGGAAGCGTAGACGGTCTTCGCCGCCCCAAACCAGTACATCACCATGGCTGAGCGGGATGCGCTGGGTCTTGTCAGCCCGTTGTTGCCCCCCGAATAGAAACACGGCCGGAAGCCCCAGGGAAACCGACACGATAGGCTGATCGAAATCGCACTCGTCGCGGTCCTGGTGGAGGGTGAGGCGGGTGCCTGGCTGGTAGTGGTTGACCAGGCATGCGTCTGGAACGAACCCGTCGAAGCCGGCGACAGCCGCGCTGCGCGAGGCAAACGCAGTGAGCACATCGGGCAACGCCGGCCATGGCTGGCCACTGACGGGGTCGGTGGGGCTGTAGCGGTAGCCGTGGGCATCACTGACCCAGCCCAGCTCACCACAGTTGGTCAGCGCCACCGCCATGTGCAGGCCGCCGGGGGTGCGCATGTGCCGGAACGGCGCAGCCCGCAGCACCGGGCGCAGGGCGTCCAGCATCGCCTCCAGGTCGGGGAGGGCGAAGCCTGGCAACAGCACTGTATGGCTGGCCAGGCGATGCGGCTGTGGGCCGAACAGGTCAAGGTCGGACTGAATCATCAGTGGTCAAGTCTCTCCGCGGAGTCAATATCGCGGTCCATGCAAACCTATTGGTGTCAATGCGACATTAAACTCAAAATGTTTCTGAACGCCGTTCGTCAGTGAGCGGTCTTGATCATTGGCCCCGGCCGAGGCCGCTTACCGATGATGAGGATTAGAAATGTCTGAGCACGTACCGGACAACCCCCGCAGGGACTTCCTGCGCAAGACCTTGACCCTGATACCTGTGGTAACGGTCGCCAGTACCGGCCTGGGCCTGGGCGCCAGCGCGGTGATAGCCGAGCCAGCACGCAGCCCCAACGTGCCAGAAAAAACCGACGCCGCCCAGTACCAGCCGGCATTTTTCACCGTGGACGAATACGCTTTCCTCCAAGCCGCGGTGAGCCGCCTGATCCCGGCTGACGCGTTGGGCGCCGGCGCCCTGGAAGCCGGTGCCGCCGAGTATATCGACCGGCAGATGGGCACTCCCTACGCCAGCGGTGCCTTGTGGTACATGCAAGGCCCCTTCAATGCAGACGCCGCACCCGAGCTGGGTTACCAGTTGCAGCTCAACCCGCAGCAGATCTACAGGTTAGGCATCGCCGGTGTGCTGGGCTGGTGCAAGGCCCAGGGCAACAAGCCGTTCCATGAACAAAGCGCCGCCCAGCAGGACCGTGTGCTCGCCGCACTGGAGGCGGGCGAATTGGTGTTGCAGGACGTACCTGCCAAGGCCTTCTTCAGCCTGCTGTTGCAAAACACCCGAGAGGGTTTTTTCTGCGACCCCGTGCATGGCGGTAACAAAGGCATGGTCGGCTGGAAGCAGATCGGCTTCCCCGGTGCCCGCGCTGATTTCATGGATTGGGCCGAGCGCAACGAGCGCTACCCGTTCCCACCGGTGTCCATTCGTGGGGAGAGGGCCTGAACCATGGCAAACACGTTGAAGAAAGTGGATGCGGTGATCGTCGGGTTTGGCTGGACCGGCGCCATCATGGCCAAGGAACTGACCGAGGCAGGGTTGCAGGTGGTTGCCCTGGAGCGCGGCCCCATGCAGGACACCTACCCAGACGGCAGTTACCCCCAGGTGATCGACGAGCTCACCTACAGCGTGCGCAAGAAACTGTTCCTGGACCTGTCCAAGGAAACGGTCACCATACGCCACACGGTCAACGATGTAGCCTTGCCGTACCGGCAACTGGGCGCTTTCCTGCCGGGCAAAGGGGTAGGCGGTGCGGGTCTGCATTGGTCCGGTGTGCACTTTCGTGTAGACCCGATCGAGTTGCGCATGCGCAGCCATTACGAAGAGCGCTATGGCAAGTCGTTCATCCCCCAGGATATGACTATCCAGGACTTCGGCGTTACCTATGAAGAACTGGAGCCGTATTTTGATTTTGCCGAGAAGGTCTTCGGCACCTCCGGTCAAGCCTGGACCGTGAAGGGCGAAGTGGTAGGGCGGGGCAAGGGGGGCAACCCATACGCCCCGGACCGCTCCAACCC
Organism: Pseudomonas sp. NBRC 111119; assembly: GCF_001320125.1. NCBI lineage: Bacteria > Pseudomonadati > Pseudomonadota > Gammaproteobacteria > Pseudomonadales > Pseudomonadaceae > Pseudomonas > Pseudomonas sp. NBRC 111119. The sequence goes on along the minus strand of NZ_BCAV01000007.1, from coordinate 66,267 downwards.
ATTCCCGCTGGTGTCGCAGAAGAACGTGGTATCCGCCCAGCTGTTCGAGCAGGCCACCTCGGCCCTGGGCTATCACCCCTACAACCTGCCGTCGGCCAATACCTCGGGCCCTTACACCAACCCCTATGGGGCGCAGATGGGACCGTGCAACTTCTGCGGTTTCTGCAGCGGTTACGTGTGCTACATGTATTCCAAGGCCTCACCCAACGTGAACATTCTGCCGGCATTGCGCCAAGTGCCTAACTTCGAGCTGCGGGCCAATGCCCACGTGCTGCGGGTGAACCTTGACGACAGCAAGCAACGCGCAACCGGCGTGACCTACATCGACGCCCAGGGCCGTGAACTGGAGCAGCCGGCCGACCTGGTGATCCTGGCCGCGTTCCAGTTCAACAACGTGCGCCTGATGCTGCTGTCCGGGATCGGCAAGCCTTACGACCCTGTGAAGAACGAAGGTGTGGTCGGGCGCAACTTTGCTTACCAGAACATGGGCACGGTGAAAGCCTTTTTCGACAAGGACGTGCACACCAACAACTTCATCGGTGCAGGTGGCAACGGCGTTGCCATCGACGACTTCAATGCCGACAACTTCGACCATGGCCCCCATGGCTTTGTCGGCGGCTCACCCATGTGGGTGAACCAGGCAGGCTCGCGGCCGATTGCCGGTGTCGCCAACCCCCCGGGTACTCCTGCCTGGGGCAGTGCCTGGAAGAAGGCCACCGCCGACTACTACACCCATCAACTGTCGATGGACGCCCATGGCGCACATCAGTCCTACCGGGGTAATTACCTGGACCTGGACCCCACCTACCGCGATGCCTACGGCTTGCCGCTGTTGCGCATGACCTTCGACTGGCAGGACAACGACATTCGCATGAACCAGTTCATGGTCGACAAGCTGAGCAAGATCGCCCAGGCAATGAACCCTAAATCCATCGCCGTGCTGGGCAAGCAGGTGAAAGAACATTTCAACACCGCCAGCTACCAGACCACCCACCTGAACGGTGGTGCGATCATGGGGACCGACCCTGCCACCAGTGCACTGAACCGCTACCTGCAATGCTGGGATGTACACAACGTATTCGTGCCGGGCGCCTCTGCGTTCCCTCAAGGCCTTGGCTACAACCCGACCGGGTTGGTGGCCGCGCTGACGTACTGGTCTGCCCGGGCCATTCGGGAGCAGTACCTGAAGAACCCCGGCCCGCTGGTGGCGGTTTAAGGAGCGATGAACATGAACAGAATGTTGATCGCGACTTTGCTGATGGGCACCGGGCTCTGCGCGCAAGCGGCGCAGCCCGACCCGCAACAGGTGCAGCAAGGTGAATACCTGGCCCGCGCGGGCGACTGCGTGGCCTGCCACACGGCCAAGGGCGGCAAGCCATTTGCGGGCGGGCTGCCTATGGAAACCCCCATCGGCACAATCTACTCCACCAACATCACGCCGTCGCCCGAAGGCATCGGCAGCTACAGCTTCGAGGACTTCGACCAAGCGTTGCGCCGCGGCATCGCCAAGGACGGCAGCACGCTTTACCCGGCCATGCCGTACCCGTCCTACGCGCGCCTCACCGAAGCCGACATGCAGGCGCTGTATGCCTATTTCCAGCACAGCGTGCAGCCGGTGGCCGAGCCCAACAGGGACAGCGACATCCCCTGGCCGCTGAGCATGCGTTGGCCGCTGGCGATCTGGCGTGGCCTGTTCGCACCAGATGCCAAGCCCTGGCAGGCTGCCCAGGCCAGTGACCCGGTCATCGACCGCGGGGCGTATCTGGTCGAAGGCCTGGGCCACTGCGGCGCGTGCCACACCCCACGGGCACTGACCATGCAGGAGAAAGCCCTGAACCCACAGGAAGGTGAAGCGTTTCTGGCCGGCAGCGCGCCGCTGGAGGGCTGGATTGCCAAGAACCTGCGCGGTGACCACAAGGATGGCCTGGGCAGCTGGAGCGAGGCCCAGTTGGTGCAGTTTCTCAAGACCGGCCGCAGTGACAACAGCGCGGTATTCGGTGGCATGAGTGACGTGGTTGAGCACAGCATGCAGTACATGACCGATGCCGACCTGACCGCCATTGCCCGTTACCTGAAAACCTTGCCGCCTAGCAACCCAAACGACAAACCGCATCAATACGACCGCAAGGTGGCCGATGCCTTATGGCAGGGCGATGACAGCAAGGCAGGTGCTGCGGTGTACATCGACAACTGCGCGGCTTGCCACCGCACCGACGGCAAGGGCTACACCCGCGTGTTCCCGGCACTGGCCGGCAACCCTGTGGTGCAAACCGCCGATGCCACCTCGCTGATTCACCTGGTGCTCAAGGGCGGCACGCTGCCGGCAACCCAAACGGCACCCTCCAGTTTCACCATGCCAGCCTACGCCTGGCGGCTGAATGACCAGCAGGTGGCAGCCGTGGTCAACTTCATCCGCACCAGTTGGGGCAACCATGCAGGAACCGTCAAGCCCGGCGATGTAGCTGACCTGCGCACCAGCGACATGCGCCAGACATCAGGCGATGACCTGGGGCAGGTGACGGACCACTAGGCCCGGGCCAGGCGCGACCCGACAGATGGCAGATTGACGAACGAGCCGGTTTTTGGTGTATTGAAACCGGTTTCATCGCCCTAACAATAATGATCAGGAACTGCCATGACCGACGCGCCTGCCCATGCCCGCGAACGGGTCACCATCAGCGAAGTCGCCCGTGTTGCCGGGGTATCCAAGGCAACCGTGTCGCGTTATATCGGCGGCGACCGGCAGTTGCTGGCCGACGCCACCGCCGCGCGGCTGGCCCAGGTCATCGAACAGCTGGGCTACCGGCCCAACCAGATGGCCCGTGGCCTGAAGCGGGGCCAGACGCGGTTGATCGGCATGCTGGTTGCCGACATCCTCAACCCGTATTCAGTGGCGGTGATGCATGGCGTTGAAACCGCCTGCCGCCAGCACGGCTACAGCCTGGTGGTGTGCAACACCAACCGTGACGACGAACAGGAGCGCCATCATCTGCGGGCGTTGCAGTCGTACAACGTCGAGGGGCTGATCGTGAACACCCTCGGCCATCAGCCTGGCGAGTTGCTCAACCTCATGCGGGACATGCCCATGGTGCTGGTGGACCGACAACTGCCCGAGCTGAAGGTCGACCTGGTTGGCCTGGACAACCTCGACGCCGTGGAGCAGGCCATCGAGCACCTGCATGCCCGCGGCTACCGGGACATCCTGGCCGTCACCGAGCCGCTGGACGGCACCAGTTCGCGGGCGGAGCGGGTTCGGGCCGTCGGCACCTGTGTCGGTCAACGTCCAGGCATGCGCCAGCAGGTCCTGCACACAGGCCCTGGCCTCGATGCGGGCCTCGCAGCATTCCTTGCGCAGAGCGGCCATGGCCCGCAGGCCATCTTCACCTGCAACGGCGTCGCCACCCTGGAGGTTACTCGCAGCTTGCGTGCAGCAGGCCGTGACCTGTTTGCAGACGTTGGCCTTATCGCTCTGGACGACCTCGACTGGTACCCCCTGGTCGGCAGCGGCATCACAGCCTTGGCCCAGCCCACCGAACGCATCGGCATGGCGGCTTTCGACAGCCTGCTGGGCCGGCTGCGGGGCGACAGCGGCAGGGCCAGGCGCATCGACTTCAAAGCCTCTTTGCTGATACGAGGCTCGACCTCCCCACGCTAACCACCGGCAGCCGCCACTTCGGCGAATGCTGCTGGCAAAAAATGAAACCGGTTTCACAAGGACAATAACAATGCACCCGATCCCCGTTTCAATCAGCCTCTCCAGCTACGGCGCGGACTATGTTCGCCAGCGTGGCCAGGAGCAATTCATCGACCTGCTGGCACGGGCCGGCGCCCGACGGGTGGAGTTGCGCGAGGAGCTGTTCTCCTGCGTGCCAGACCCACTTGCCCTGGGCGCCGTCATCGCCGGGGCCGGCCTGGACTGTGTGTATTCCACGCCGCTGGAGCTGTGGGCGCCAGACGGCCAGCCCGATATACGGGTGACCCAGAAACTGCACATTGCGCACGAACTGGGTGCAGCAGCGGTCAAGGTCTCCCTGGGGCACTACCACACGGGCTGCGACCTGACGGCCTTGCGTGAGCTGGTGCCAGCCCAGGGGCCAAGGTTGCTGGTAGAAAACGACCAGACGTCTCAAGGTGGCCGCATCGCAGCGCTGCTGGCGTTCTTCCAACGGGCGGATGAAGCGGGGCTCGGGGTGGGCATGACCTTCGACATCGGTAACTGGCAGTGGCAGGGCGAAGCCGTGGAACAGGCTGCCAGCCAGCTGGGCCGCTGGGTGCAGTACGTGCACTGCAAAGCTGTTCGGCAGCTTGCCGACGGCCGTTTGGCAGCGGCACCACCGCAAGTGGCCGACCTGCAGGCCTGGGACCGGCTGCTGGCGCAGTTCAGCCCCGGTGTGGTGCGTGCCGTGGAGTACCCACTGGTGGGCGATGACCTGCTGCAGGTGACCCGCGATCAGGTGCGCCACCTGGCCGTACTGGGGCTGGGCGCACCGGCCGAGGAGGTGAGCCATGCTTAAACACGATGTGCTGTGCTTTGGTGAAACCATGGCCATGTTCGTGGCCGAGCAACTAGGCAACCTCGCCAGTGTCAGCCTGTTCAACAAGCGTATTGCCGGGGCCGACAGCAACGTGGCCATTGGCTTGGCACGCCTGGGCTTCAGCGTACGATGGGTGAGCCGGGTAGGGGACGACTCGTTGGGCCGTTTTGTGCTGGACAACCTGCGCGGCGAAGGCCTGGACTGCTCGGACGTACAGATAGACCCGGCTCACCCCACCGGCTTTCAGCTCAAGGGCCGCTGCGACGATGGAAGTGACCCCGCGGTGGAGTACTTCCGCCGGGGCTCGGCGGCCAGTCACATGACCCCGGGCCTGCTGCAGCCGGGCTGGCTGCAGGCCCGGCATCTGCACGCTACCGGTATTCCGCTGGCCCTGTCCGAAGGCTGCCGCAGCCTGTCGCACACCTTGGTGGATGCCATGCGCAGTGCCGGGCGCAGCGTCTCCTTCGACCCTAACCTGCGCCCTTCGCTGTGGCCGGACCTGCGCACTATGGTGCAGCAGACCAATGCACTGGCAGAAAAGGCCGACTGGGTGCTGCCGGGCCTTGAGGAGGGCCGCTTGCTCACCGGCCAGCAGACCCCGGCCGACATCGCCGGCTTCTACCTGGACCTTGGCGTCGAGCTGGTGGTGATCAAGCTGGGGGACGCGGGCGCCTATTTCCGCAGTGCCAACAGCGAAGGCCAGGTCGCCGCCGTGCGCGCGCCCCAGGTTGTGGACACCGTGGGTGCGGGTGATGCATTTGCCGTTGGCGTGCTCAGCGCGCTGCTCGAAGGGCGTGACATCGGCCAGGCGGTTGCCCGTGGCAACTGGTGCGGCAGCCGCGCCGTGCAGTCGCGGGGCGATATGGAGGGCCTGCCCCGACGCCACGAACTGGAGGCCTACGAACGGCTGCCCCAGCCCTGAAGTTGCTCCAACCAATCACCTGTCGCGACAAAAACAACAAGCTCAGGAGAACCACCCCATGAACAGCAAAAGCCTGGCCCCACGCCGTTGGTGGTACATCATCCCCATCGTGTTCTTCACCTATAGCCTTGCCTATCTGGACCGCGCCAACTACGGCTTCGCAGCGGCCTCCGGTATGGCCGAAGACCTGCGCATCACCCCCGTGCTGTCGTCGCTGCTGGGGGCACTGTTCTTTCTCGGGTACTTCTTTTTCCAGGTGCCTGGGGCCATCTACGCCGAGAAGCGTAGCGTCAAGAAGCTGATCTTTGTCTGCCTGATTCTCTGGGGCGGGCTCGCCACGCTCACGGGCATGGTCAGCAACGTCTACATGCTGATCGGCATCCGTTTTCTGCTGGGCGTGGTCGAGGCGGCCGTGATGCCGGCGATGCTGGTGTACCTGTGCCACTGGTTCACCCGTGCCGAGCGCTCACGGGCCAACACGTTCCTGATGCTGGGCAACCCGGTGACCATCCTGTGGATGTCGGTGGTTTCGGGGTACCTCATCAAGCATTTCGACTGGCGCTGGATGTTCATCATCGAAGGGCTGCCGGCGGTGATCTGGGCGTTCTGCTGGTGGCACCTGGTGGACGATCGGCCGGCCCAGGTCACCTGGCTGAGCGATACCGAGAAGCGCGACCTGCAGCACGCACTGGCTGCCGAGCAGCAGGGCATACCGCCGGTGAAGAACTACCGTGAGGCGTTCCGGTCGCGGCAAGTGATCATCCTGTCGCTGCAGTACTTCTGCTGGAGCATTGGCGTGTACGGCTTCGTGCTGTGGCTGCCCTCCATCCTAAAGCAGGCTGCCAACGTGGATATCGTCGAAGCCGGCTGGCTGGCCTCGGTGCCTTACCTGGCAGCAGTAGTGGCCATGGTGGGTGTGTCGTGGGCATCGGACCGCCTGCAGAAACGCAAGTGCTTTGTGTGGCCACCGCTGCTGATCGCCGCCATTGCCTTCTATGGCTCGTATGCCCTGGGCAGCGAGCACTTCTGGTTGTCGTATGGGTTGCTGGTGGTGGCGGGTGCCTGCATGTACGCACCTTACGGCCCGTTCTTCGCCATTGTGCCGGAAATCCTGCCGGCCAACGTGGCCGGGGGCGCCATGGCCCTGATCAACAGCATGGGGGCGCTGGGGTCGTTCGGCGGCTCCTGGCTGGTGGGTTACCTGAACGGCGCCACAGGCAGCCCGGGCGCTTCGTACCTGTTCATGTGCGGTGCACTGCTGTGCGCCGTGGCACTCACCGCGGCCCTCAACAATTCAACCACCTCCGGCCGGGCCAAGCGTCAGCGCCCGCGGCTGGCGATGAACCATTAGGAAGCGATCATGAACAAGCGCATCGTGCTGTACAAACGCCTTTCACCAGACTTGCTCGCGCGCCTTGAGCAGCACGTGGAGGTGACCTTCGTAGACTTGGCCCAGCCCGATGGGCTGGCCAGGCTGCGCGAGGCATTGCCGGGCGCGCATGGGCTGCTGGGCGCAAGCCTGCGCCTGGATGCCAGCCTGCTGGACCTCGCGCCCGACCTTGAGGTGATTGCCAGCGTGTCGGTAGGGGTGGACAACTACGATATCGCCGACCTCGACCGGCGTGGGGTAATGCTCACCAACACCCCGGACGTACTCACCGAAACCACCGCAGACACGGGCTTTGCGCTGATCCTGGCGACAGCCAGGCGCGTGGTGGAGCTGGCCAACTGGGTGCGCGAGGGCCACTGGCAGGCCAGCCTGGGGCCCGCGCATTTCGGCTGCGACGTGCACGGCAAGACGCTGGGTATCGTGGGCATGGGGCGTATTGGCGAGGCCCTGGCCCGGCGCGCAGCGGCGGGTTTCGGTATGCGGGTGGTGTATCACAGCCAGCGGCCCAAGCCTGAGGTACAGGCGCGATACAACGCCCACCGGCGCGACCTGGACGCGCTGCTGGCCGAGGCCGACTTCGTGTGCCTCACCGTGCCGCTGAGTGCCAGTACCGAAGGGCTGATCGGTGCGCGGGAGCTGGCCCTGATGAAGCCTGAGGCCATTCTGGTGAACATCTCCCGGGGGCGCGTGGTGGACGAAGCAGCATTGGCCGAGGCGTTGCAGGCCGGACGTTTGCGCGGCGCCGGCCTGGATGTGTTCGTGCACGAGCCATTGGCGGCCGACTCGCCGTTGCTGAAACTGGACAAGGTCGTGGCCACACCGCATATCGGTTCGGCCACCGAAGAAACCCGCCAGGCCATGGCCCGCTGCGCGGTAGACAACCTGCTCAGCGCGCTGCGGGGGGAACGGCCAGCCAACCTGGTGAATGGCTGAGCCCCGGGCCCTGGCTGTGACGGGCTTGGCGGATCAGCGGCAGTTGCCGGCCTTGCGATAACCGGCGGCCTGCGCCTCGCCTTCGCTGGCGAAGTTCACCTGGTTCTTCGACGCGACCTGGTGATAGCCCGGGCAGCCAGAGGCCAGGTGATACACATGGCTGTTGCGGTTGCCGAGCACCGCGCCGACTGCGCCGGCACGGGCCTGGCCTGCTGGCTGGCGCGCTGCTGGCACAGCCTGTACCACGCCATCGCCCACGGGCTGGTAATTGGCGGTCCACTGGCGTTCGCCGGTCACGAACGGGTTCGCGTGCCCCATGATTGCGGCAATGCGCCGGTCACGTTCCTTTTCCCAGGCCGAAACCGGGTGTTGCTTGTCCCAGGCCATCAGCAGTTGCTGTTGCTGGCGCGACATGTTCAGCCGGTAGCGGTCGAACATGTAGAACGTGGTGCGTGCTACCAGGCCTTTCACTTCATCACGGGGCTCGGCGGCGCGCTGCACGAAGTCGACCTTGGTGGTGCACCGCCCGTACTCGCCGGCGTTACCGGCGACCATGCCATAGTTGAAATTGCTGCGGTCGCCGTTCACTTCACCCACGGCCGGGTACAGGTTGAACAGGTCTGCTTCCATGGCGCGGAATACCGGGTCGGTGTCTACGCAATGCTCACGGCCGCCGTTTCTCCAGCACTGGCGCTGGTTGCCGAACGTATGGGCAGGCACGATGTGCTCCCACTCCGTACGCTCGGCGCGGTTCTGCTGCTTGCGTGTCTGATAGCCGCAGGAGGCTGCGTCGATGCGCCCGCCAGACTTGCCCACCCAGGTCCACTGGCAGCCACAATACAACTCGCCCATGGGGCTGCTGGCCTGGTCCATATAGACCCGCTGCTTGGCTACAACCTTGGCTTCGGTGAAGGTGGAGGGCGGGTTTGCCCAAGCTGCGAAGCTTAGAAGCAGCAGGAGGTTCAGGGCGTAACGCAATGATTTCATGGCTAAACAACACGCGGCTCTAACAGGGGCGCGCATTGTAATGCTTTATGTCTGGCTGAACAGCCCGCTGGCCGCGAGGCGCCAGCGGGCCCTGTGCACCAGGCTTATTTGAACCCGGTTACCCCGTGGGGCACGTAAGGGGCCTGCAGACGCGCGATTTCATCCTCGCCAAGGTGCAGCGCCAGCGCGGCCAGGGCGTCGTCCAGGTGCGCGGGCTTGGAGGCGCCGACGATCGGCGCCGACACACCGGCCTTGCCGAGCACCCAAGCCAACGCCACCTGTGCCATGGGCACTCCGCGTTCCCCGGCTATCTGCTCGACCACGTCGATGACCCGGCCGTCCTCCAGCTCGGTTTTTTCATAGAACGACTGGCCGGAAATATCAGTGCGCGTGCGTTCGGTCTGCTGGCCGTTGGGCCGGGTCAGGCGGCCGCGCGCCATGGGGCTCCAGGGCATCAGGCCAACACCTTGGTCGAGGCACAGGGGGATCATCTCGCGCTCTTCTTCGCGGTACAGCAGGTTGAGGTAGTTCTGTATCGACACGAACCGGCTCCAGCCGTGGCTGGCCGCCACCTGTTGCGCCTTGGCGAACTGCCAGGCATACATCGATGAGGCGCCGATGTAGCGGGCCTTGCCGGCCTTCACCACATCATGCAGGGCTTCCATGGTTTCCTCGATGGGCGTGTGGTAGTCCCAGCGGTGGATCTGGTAAAGGTCGACATAATCGGTGCCAAGGCGCGTCAGGCTGGCGTCGATGCTGGTCATGATGGCCTTGCGCGACAGCCCTTGCTCGTTGGGCCGGCTGGCGCCTTGCCACATGTTAGCCGGGTAGAACACCTTGGTCGCGATGACGGTTTCGTCGCGGCGGGTGAATTCCTTCAGCAGCTTGCCCACGATCACTTCCGAGGTGCCGGCCGAGTAGCTGTTGGCGGTGTCGAAGAAGTTGATGCCTTGCTCCACCGCGTGGCGGATGATCGGCCGGCTGGCCTCTTCACCCAACGTCCAGGGGTGGGTGCCGGCATCCGGTTCACCGAAGGTCATGCAGCCCAGGCACAGCCTGGAGATGTCCAGCCCGGTGCTACCCAGCTTCACGTATTGCATCGTTGTCTCCTTCAGGGGCGCTAATGAGGGGTCAGCGTACCGACATCGGGCTTGTAGGCAAATTCCCCGAAGGTGGCGAACCAGGGTGTTACGCCGTCGGCACGCGCACACCGGTCTTGACGTTGCTCATGGACACCAGCGTATTGAAGCGCTTGACGTTGTTGTTCTCGAAAAACAGCTCACGCGTGAGCTGGGTGTACTGCTCCATATTGCGCACCAGCAGGATCAGCACGAAGTCATAGGCGCCAGTGACGTAGTAGCACTGCTGCACCTGTGGGCAGGCCAGGAAGGTGCGCTTCATGGCATCGAGCAGGTCCAGGCGCTCGTTCTCCACCTCAACCTCGGTGATCACGGTCAGTACGTAGCCCAGTTGCACGGGGTCCACCTGGGCCACCGTTGCTGTGATCACGCCATCGGTGGTCATTTTTTTCAGACGGCGGTTGACCGCGGCCGAGGACAGGTTGACTTGGGTGCCCAGCTGCATTTGCGAGGTGGTAGCGTCTTGCTGTACCGCATCGAGCAAGGCGAGGTCGAAGTGATCGAGGGGCATGACGCGCGTCCGGGGCAAAGTGAAGGTAATGCGTAATGAAAGTGCGTCAAGCGCTCGATAATCAAGCTTTTATTGCACTGGCAGTGAATAAAATCTCCCCATTCGAATAAATCCTCATTGGCGGAGAACGGTATGGACACGAAACCTGCACTGCGCCTGGATGGCGCACTGCTGCTGCGGCAGCTTCACGCGCTTGGCCAGGTGGGCGCAGACCCTTACCAGGGCGGCCGCACGCGCATCGCGCTGACTGATGCAGACAAGGCCGGGCGGGACATGCTGGTGGGCTGGATGAAAACCCTTGACCTGCACGTGCAGGTGGACCGCATTGGCAACATCTTCGCCACTTTGCCTGGGCGCGGCAAAGGCGCCGGGCAAGCACCATTGATGATGGGCTCGCACATCGACACGGTCACCAACGCCGGCGCCCTGGACGGTTGCTACGGCGTGCTGGCGGGCCTTGCGGTACTGCGCGCCTACCGGGTGGCTGGGCGGCTGCCCGAGCGCCCGCTCACCGTCGCGGCGTTCACCAACGAGGAGGGCGTGCGCTACCAGCCCGACATGATGGGCTCGCTGGTGCATGCCGGCGGGATGGCGCTGCAGCAAGCGCTGGACACCGTAGGCAGTGACGGTACCCGCCTTGGCGACGAACTGGCACGCATTGGCTACGCCGGCCCGCTTGTGCCAGGGGCGATTGCTGCCCATGAATATGTCGAGCTGCACATCGAGCAAGGCCCCATTCTGGAGGCAGAAGGCGTTGAGATTGGCGTGGTGGAGCGCCTGCAGGGTATTTCGTGGCAGCAGGTGCAGGTCAAGGGCCACGCCAACCACGCCGGTACCACCCCCACCGCATTGCGGCACGATGCCGGGTTCGTCGCCTGTGCGGTGGTGGCAGCGCTGCGTGACCTGGCAACGGACTGCCCAACCACGCTGGCAACGGTCGGCTGCATGCAGTTCGAACCCAACGTCATCAATGTCATCCCGCGCAAGGCAACGTTCACGGTCGACCTGCGTGATCCTGACGAAGGCCGCCTGGCGGCTGCCGAAGCGCGTCTTCAACAGCTACTGGCCGACCTGGCGGAACGCGAGCAGGTCAGCATCAGCAGCGAGCGCCTGGCGCGGTTTGCGCCAGTGGTGTTCGACGCAGGCCTGGCGGATGCCATCGAGCAATCAGCGGCCCGCCTGGGCTTGAGCTATCGACGCATGGTGTCAGGTGCAGGCCATGACGCGCAGATGATCGCCCGCACGGCACCGGCAGCGATGATCTTCGTGCCCAGCCAGGGCGGTATCAGCCATAACCCGCATGAGCACACCGATGACGCGCTGTTGATCCAGGGCGCCAACGTGCTGCTGGACGTGGTGGTCCAGCGCCTGAGCAGGGCCTGAGCCACGCCTGTGTGGGCATTTCACTGACTGTTGCCATCGCTGGCTTGCCAGCAGGAGCCGTACTGCATGTTCGTTCGTAACCCCAACGCTTGCCGCCAGCCTTACCCACGTGCCCTTCAAGCGGTGATGAGCATTGCCATCGCCCAACAGAGCCGCCACTGGATGGGCGGGTGGGCTCGCCTGAACCAGAAGCCCACCCCGCTGTACAGCTTGCCCGGCCTTGCCGCTGAACTGGGTGTTGCGCAGGTAGCGGTCAAGGATGAATCTGTGCGCTCGGAACTGGGCAGCTTCAAGGCACTGGGTGCGCCTATCGCGCTGCTGCGCCTGGTACTGGGAAGCTTCCCCCTGCAACGCATGCACCCGTACGGCGTGCTTGCGGGGCACCACGCTCAGTTGCTCAGCGCGTTCACCGTTGTCAGTGCAACCGATGGCAACCACGGTCGGGCCTTGGCGGCGGCGGCGCAGAGCATAGGTTGCCGCTGTGTGATCGTGCTGCATGCGCAGGTGAGCATCGAGCGTGAACGGGCCATTGCCGCGTACGGTGCCCTGATCGTGCGTATTGCCGGCAATTATGACGCATCGGTGGCACACGCCGCGGCGCTGGCTGCCAGCAACGGCTGGCACGTGGTGTCCGACACGTCCTATGAAGGTTACGAGGTGATCCCGCGGGATGTGATGCAGGGCTACGCCACCATTGCTGCAGAGGTCGTCGAAGCCAACGCCGGGCAGCCACCGTTCACCCATGTCTTTCTGCAAGGTGGGGTGGGCGGCCTGGCGGCAGGCGTTGTCAGCTACCTGTGGGAACTCTACGCGGAGCACCGTCCGGTGTTCGTGGTGGTTGAGCCCGAACAGGCCGACTGCCTGTACCAGAGCGGGTTGCGCGGTGAACCGGCCAAGGCTACCGGGTCGGTAGACTCGGTGATGGCGGGGCTGGCCTGCGGCGAAACATCACCGCTGGCGTGGCGCTTCTTGCAAACCAGCGTCGATGCCTTCATGACCATCAGTGATGCCGAAGCGATAGCTGCCATGCGTCGCCTGGCAGCCGGCAGTGAAGGTGACATACCAGTGTTGGCGGGTGAGTCGGCCGTGGCCGGGCTGGCAGGCGCCATGCACTTGCTTGAAAAAGCACCCGACGTTGCAGCGGGCCTGGCCCTTGGCCCTGAAGCACGCCTGCTTGTGATCAGTACCGAGGGCGCCACAGCCCCGGGTGTGTATGCCGAACTGGTGGGGGAGCGCGCCGAGTCGGTACTGGCGCGTCAGGCCGCCTGGGCGGCTGCCTGACGCTGGTAAGGTTCAGTGGCCGCCCTTCATCCGCCGGGCGATGAAGTACAGCCCAAGGCCTGCCAGGGCGGTAGCCGCGCCGATGAAACCGGTGCTGGTCCAGCCCATGCCCGCCGTGATGGCCATACCGCCCAGCCAGGGGCCCAGGGCGTTGGCCAGGTTGAAGGCCGCGTGGTTCGAGGCAGCGGCAAGGCTTGGCGCCTCGTGGGCGATGTCCATCAGGCGGATCTGTAACGGGGCTGCCAAAGCGATCATGGTGCCCACCAGGCCAACGCCGAGCAGCAGGCTCCACAGGGCGTGTGCAGCGAAGGTAAAGAACAGCAGTACGGCGATGGACCAGGCCAGCACCAGCCCCACCGCCCGGAACTGCAGCCGGTCAAACAGCTTGCCGCCGGCAATGTTGCCGATGATACCGCCCAGCCCGAATGCGGCCAGGCCAAAAGGGATCCACTGCGGGGCTACCCGGGTGACTTCCAGCATGGTGGGTGCCAGGTAGCTGAACACGCAGAACATGCCGGCGAAGCCAATGGAGGCGATGGCCAGCGCCATCCACACCTGGGGCAGGGTGAAGGCCTTGAGTTCCTTGCGCGGGTCGCTGCGCACTTCATCGTGCCGCTGGGGGACGAAGCGCCAGACCATGGCGATGGTACACAGGGCAATTACGCCCACCAGCACGAACGCAGAACGCCAGCCGAAGTACTGGCCCAGGAAGGTGGCGACCGGGTTGCCCAGCAGCATGGCCAGCGTCAGGCCCATCATGACCCGTGCTACGGCCCCCGCCCGCTGGTTGCTGGCCACCATGCTCGAAGCGACTACGGCGGCGATGCCGAAATAGGCGCCGTGGGGCAGGCCGCTGACGAAGCGGAAGGCCACCAAGCCACCGAAGGAGGGCGCAAAAGCAGTGGCCAGGTTGCCCAGTGCATACAGGGCCATCAACAGCAGCAGCATGTGCTTGCGCAGCAACTTGGCTCCCAATATCGCCAGGGTCGGGGCGCCCACCATCACTCCCAATGCGTAGGCACTGATGGCGTGGCCAACCTGGGGCTCGCTCAACTGCAGGTTGCTGGCGATATCAGGCATCAGGCCCATGATCGCGAATTCGCCGGTCCCGATGGCAAAGCTGCCCAGGGCCATGGCGGCTTCCATCCTGGCGACGGTGCCTTTGGTGGGCAGCGGGGGTAATTGCTGAACTGACATCGTGGTCCTTAATGCAACAAGCTGAAACGATAAAGTTGAATCTTAGAGAATCATGGGCCTTGACGTCGAGCGTGTCTAACGGCAAGGCCTAGGGTCTGACCGTGCAAAAGGAGGGAAGTGCAGGCCGGGGTACAAATGTGCTCTTGCCGTTCAACGTTCCAGGTATTGGCTTTGCTCGGCGAAGTCGATGAACCGTTTACTGGCCAGCGATAGGTACTCCCCGGCCCGCCAGCACAGGCGAAAGCTCATCTGCTGCGCGGGTTTGAACGGCACCCCGACGATGCCGGGGGTGCGCAGTTGCACCGAGCGCAGCAACGTCGCGACGCCAAGGTTGTCCAGTGCCGCCTGCACCACCAGCGACACAAAGTTGCTTTGCAGGGCCACCTGGTAGGTGATGCCGTGTTCTGCAAAAAACGCATCCAGCAGCTGGCGCTGCACGAACGTGCGGTCGAACACCACCATGTCGGTCTTGCGCAGGTCCTCGGCCGTCAGGCTGTCTTTACCGGCGTAGGGGTGATCCGGGTGCATGCAGGCCAGCATCTCGTCGCTGCCCAGCAGGATCGACTGTTTGTCAGGGGGCACTCGCCTGGATTCGAGCAAGGCCAGGTCGATGTCACGTTGCTCCAGGCGCTGGCCGATGTCCTCGGCGCTGCCCTCGAACACGGTCATGGCAATGCCAGGGTAGAGGCGGCGGAAGGCGTTCATCAGGCCGGGCACATAGTGCAGGCCGAACATCGGCGGGATGCCCAGGCGCACTTCGCCGCGCTTGAGGTCGGCCATGTCGCGCAGTTCCTGGCGGGCCACGTCCATCTCCCGCAGTGCCGATGCAATGCGCGGCAGAAACTGCTCGCCTTCGGCCGTGAGCACCACTTTGCGGGTGGTGCGGTTGAACAGGCTGACGCCCAGTTCCTCTTCCAGGCGCGTCACCGCCATGCTCAATGCTGGCTGGGCGATGTGCAGGTGCTGGGCCGCTTTGGTGAAGCTGCCCTGACGTACGATTTCGACGCAGCAGCGCAGTGCTTTGAGGTTCATCGGCGCGGTTCACCATTCATAACGTTTTGTGATGCTGAGCATCATAACAATATATTTAATATTATTAACGCGAAGGCCTACGATGCGCGGCACTGAGACATCCTGCAACATCTCAGTCACGCCGCTTTAACAAGCCGCAATTCCTCCAAGATTTCGAGGTAGTACCCTAAATGGCCAAGGCCGCCGATGTCGTTGTGCAATGTCTGGAAAACGAAGGTGTCGAGTATGTATTCGGCATCCCTGGTGAGGAAAACCTCGACCTGCTCGAATCCCTGCGCAAGTCGAAGATCAAGCTGGTACTGACCCGCCACGAGCAGTCCGCAGGCTTCATGGCGGCCACCTATGGCCGCCTGACCGGCAAGACCGGCGTCAGCCTGTCTACCCTCGGCCCCGGTGCTACCAACCTGGTCACTGCCAGTGCCTACGCTTACCTGGGCGGCATGCCGATGATGATGATCACCGGCCAGAAGCCGATCAAGAAGTCCAAGCAGGGCCGTTTCCAGATCATCGACGTGTGCGGCATGATGGACCCCATCACCAAGTACACCCACCAGTTCGCCTCGGCTGACAACATCCCGGCGCGCATGCGTGAAGCCTTCCGCTTGGCAGAAGAAGAAAAGCCCGGTGCCGTGCACCTGGAGCTGCCGGAAGACATCGCCGCCGAGCAGACCGACAGCCTGCCGATTCCCCCCAGCCTGCACCGTCGCCCGCTGGCTGAGCACAAGGCCATCGAGGCAGCCGTGCAGAAGCTGCAAAACGCCCGCAACCCGATCCTGGTGATCGGCGCCGGCGCCAACCGCAAGATGACCGCCAAGGTCTTGAAGCAGTTGATCGACAAGACCGGTATCCCGTTCATCACTACGCAGATGGGCAAAGGGGTGGTGGACGAGCGTCACCCACGCTTCTTGGGCAACGCCGCGTTGTCTTCGGGTGATTTCGTGCACCGCGCCGTCGAAGCAGCCGACCTGATCGTCAACATCGGCCACGACGTGATCGAGAAGCCGCCGTTCTTCATGGTGCGCGGCGGCACCGAGGTTATTCACATAAACTTCCGTTCGGCTGAAGTGGATGCGGTGTACTTCCCGCAGGTGGAAGTGATCGGCGATATCGCCAACGCCGTGTGGCAGATTGGCGAGGCCCTGACCGACACCAGCCACTGGGACTTCACGCGCCTGATGGCCATTCGCGAGGCCAACGAAGCGCAGACTGCCGAAGGCGCCGACGACGACCGCTTCCCGGTCTACCCGCAGCGCCTGGTGGCCGACATCCGTCGCGTGCTGCCGTCCGAAGGCATCGTGGCCTTGGACAACGGCATCTACAAGATCTGGTTCGCCCGCAACTACAAGGCCCACAAGCCTAACACCGTGCTGCTGGACAACGCCCTGGCGACCATGGGCGCCGGCTTGCCGTCGGCCATGGCGGCGCACCTGGTGTACCCGGACCGCCCGGTGATTTCGGTGTGTGGCGACGGTGGTTTCATGATGAACAGCCAGGAGCTGGAAACTGCCGTACGCCTGGGCATGCACGTGACCGTGGTGATTCTGCGCGATGACGGCTACGGCATGATCCGCTGGAAGCAGGCGAACATGGGCTTCACCGATTTCGGCCTGGACTACGGCAACCCGGACTTCGTGAAGTATGCCGAGGCCTACGGTGCCAATGGCCACCGTGTGGAAAGCGCTGAAGGTTTGCTGCCGTTGCTGGAACACTGCATCAAGACCCCAGGCGTGCATGTGATCGACTGCCCGGTCGACTACAGCGAGAACGACCGCATTCTCAACAGCGAACTGCGCGAGCGCGCGTTGGCTATCTGAGATCAAGGTGGCGGGTGTACACGGCTCGCCGCCTGCCTCTTTCCGGGTGCCCCGCACCCGGATGGCCAGCTAGATCTGATCTGATGAAGCTCACATAAGCTATTGATTTTATGGGGTTCTGTGGGAGCGGCTTTAGCCGCGAACACCGGCGAAGCCGGTGCCATATATCGCGCTGCCTTCTTCGCGGGTGAACCCGCTCCCACAGGGTTACTGTGGCCTCAACAAGCTCTGCAGGTTTGCCAGGATAGTGCTGGTGTCATAGGGCTTGCGCGTGACCGGGATGTGCTTCAGGTGCGCGGGGATGCTGATGCCGTCGCCGTAACCGGTGGCAAACAGGAAGGGTATCCCACGGCGCGTGAGCTCATCAGCCACGGAAATCGACGTGCTCCGCCCCAGATTCACATCCAGAATGGCTGCATCCGGCTGGCGCACTGTCAGCAACTGCATGGCTTCGTGCTCGGAACTCGCCGTCATCACGCAGTCCACACCCGCGTCGGTCAAAATCTGCTCCAGGCCTACGGCAATCACCAGCTGATCCTCCAGAATCAGCACGTTCAAACCCGCCCGAGCCGCAAAGCGCTCCCCGGACGATGCCGCCGTTGTGCCGGCTGTCGCCGCAGCCTCCGCCTCGCCAAGCGCCAGGTGTTTATCGGGGATGGTGAAACAACCGCGCAGCCCCTCCGGGCAATACTCGACCTGGCTGGTACCGCCCAGGTCGAAGGGGATGCTGCGGCTGATCAGCACCGAGCCAAAACCATTGCGGCTCGGCGCGCGCACTGGCGGGCCGCCGCGTTCCTGCCACTCGATGGTGCAGGCACCTGCCTCATCCAGTGACCAGGTGACCGACAGGGTGCCGCCCGGGCGCGATAACGCCCCGTACTTGGCCGCATTGGTGGCAAGTTCATGCAGCACCAACGCCATCACCGAATAGGCCCGTGCATCGAGGATCACATTCGGCCCCTGCAGCTCGATCACCCCACTGGCGGTGCGGTAGGGCGACAGCTCCGCGTCCAGCAGCATCGCCAGCCGCCCACCGCCGTCGCCGCGCACCACCTGGTCGTGCGCCAGCGCCAGTGCCTGGATCCGCCCCTGCAGCGTGGCCACATAACCCTGTAGCGTCTGGCTTTCGGAGGTGGGGTGGGCAACCAGCGCGCCAATCAGCGACAGGATGTTCTTGACCCTGTGGTTCAGCTCTTCGTTGAGAATGCGCTGGCGCACCTCAGCTTTGGACCGCTCGCTGGCCAGCAGCTCGCTGTTGTGCAGCACGACTTCGACGATGGCAGTGCGGATGGCATCGCCGAACTGGCGGTCCTGCTCCGTCCAGGGCAATGACTGCTGGTGGACCGTTTCTTTCCAGATGGCAAAGCTTTTGCGTGGGGTCAGGCGGTCACCCAAGGCGCCGCTGATGTAGGTTTTATTGGGGTCGCCCGCCCAGTCCAGGGTTTCCACCACCTCTTTGCGGAAGAAGATGATGTAGTCCCGCGGGCGCTGCGATATAGGCAGTATCAGCACCCCGGACACCTCGGTGAAGTACGCCTGAGCCGCCGGGTGAGCCGTTGCCAGGCGGTGGGATGCCCAGGTTCTGCCTTCGGTGATGCCGTCGGCAAACCGCAACAGTTCGGGCAGCGCGGTTTTTGGCGGCACGGTGCCGGCGGACGACCAGCGCCCCTGCAACGACAGGCCAATGCCGTCGCACGGTATCAGCGCCATCAGGCGCGGCAGACGCCCCTGGAAGAATATGTCCATATCTGCCGCATGGTTGGCATCACGCAGCATCACGTCGAGGGTTTCGTGCACCTGCACGGCGGCTTCCAGCTTTTGCCGGCTGTGCAGGGTCTCGATGTGCAGCGAGAAGAACTCACCGAACATCTCCGCTGCCACGCGCTGCCCCATGTTCAACGTGCGCGGCGAATAGTGATGACAGGCAATGAGCCCCCACAGCTCACCTTTGACGATGACGGAAATCGACATCGAGGCGCCCACACCCATGTTGTGCAGGTACTCGCAGTGCACGGGGGAGACGCTGCGCAGGTGCGCGTACGAAAGGTCCAGGGGCTCACCTGAAGCGTCCAGCACAGGTTCAATGGCGACTGGCTCGAAGCCTACATCCGGGATGACCCTGATCAGGTTGCGCAGGTACAGCGAGCGTGCCTGGGGTGGAATATCGGAAGCCGGAAAGTACTGCCCCAGAAAGCTCTCCAGAATGCTGCGCTTGGCTTCGGCGATGACCTTGCCGGCACCGTCACTGTCCAGCTGGTAGATCATCACCCGGTCATAGCCCAGCACCGCCCGCACAAAGCGCGCCGCATCACGGAACAGGCGGTTGGTCTTGTCGATTTCCCGCAGCTCGGCAATCAGGGTGCGGGCCAGCTCGACGGGCTCGGCGCCACTTTGGCCGGCCAGCTCGAACTCCAGTAGCGCATTGCCCTTGTACAGGTGGGCGGTGACGTCCACAGCCACGCCGTTGGGCAGCACTTCTGCGAAGCGAAGCGCGGGGCGGGAGCCTTCGCGCAGGCGTGCCAGGGCATTGCGCAGGGTATGAGCAAGTTCGGCACCGAGAACGACGTCCAGCTTCTGGCCGTTGATGTCACCCTCTACCCCCAGCAGTTGCGGGGCGTTCAGCGAATGACGCAGCAGGGTGGTTGCGGAAGCGTCGCAGGTCAGCAGGCAGCCATGGGGCTGGATGCTGCCTGGAATCTGGATGGGCTCGTGGTCGCAGTTGCTCAGGTTTACCAGTGGGTCGGAGGTCATTAGCCAGGCCTGTGAAAAATGTAAAGGCTGCCCGCTGGGCCGCCTTGGTCAGCCTAGCAGGCCGGCTGGCCCGGGCATAGCTGGCGGTTGCAGGGCTAGCGGTTTTTTTGACGGTCAGCTGTTTGAATGGACGGTTGGCTTGTCTGAACACGGGGTTCGGTGGTCTCATGCCGCCCACTGCTCAACGGGTAACCTTGATGAACCGACCGCTTTTCATTGCCATGGACGGGCCCAAAGGCACCGGCAAGACCACATTGCTGGAGGCCGTGACCCAAGCGCTGAGGGCAGGCGGCAGAAAGGTGATCAGGCTCTGTGAGCGCAAGTGCGACCCGGCACGGGGCGACACCATGGCCTTGGTCAATCAGCTTGCCCGGCACCCCGGCGCCGAGCTGGAGCTACGCGTGTGCGAGCGCCTGGCGCACAGCCGGGCCTGGATCACGCGGCACGTCCTGCCCCGGCAACCCCAGGACAGCATCATCCTGATTGACCGCTGGTACCCGTCTGATGCAGCGTTTCGCCGAACCCTGCCGTTCAGCCAGATTCTGCAACTGAACCGGCAATACGGTGTACAGGTACCCGACCTGCACATCGCCGTGGTCACGGCCCCGCAGGTTTCCTGGGCCAGGGCTGCCTCACGCACCCGTGGGCTGGGCAGCACCGTGATCCATACCTTGGAGGAGCAGGCCGCGTGCACGGCCGCGTTCACACTCGCCGCTCAAGAGCACGGCTGGCTGCTGTGCCACAACGACGGGCCCATCGATGTGGCTGTGGCGCAAATCGTGGCTGCAGTCGAGCGCGTACATAGCGAGCGCTATTGCATCGAATAAGGGTTAGAACCCCTCAAGCACGATCTTGCCCTTCGCCTTGCCGCTTTCGATCACTGCGTGAGCGCGTTTCAAGTTGGCCGCATCGATCTTGCCAAAATGCTCGCCCAAGGTGGTCTTCAGCACCCCGTCATCGACCAGTTGCGCGACACGGCACAGCAATTGGTGCTGCTTGATCATGTCGTCGGTCTGGTACAGCGAACGGGTGAACATCAGTTCCCAGTGCAGCGACAACGATTTGCGCTTGAGCGGCATCACATCCAGCTGTGCCGGGTCATCGATCAGGGCCAGTTGACCCTGAGGGCGCAACACCTCCACCAACTGCTCCAGATAGGTGTCGGTGTGGGTCAGGCTGATCACGTGGTCGATGGCCTCCAGCCCCAATTCGCGCAACTGCGGCGCCAGCGGCGCGCTGTGGTCGATCACATGGTGTGCGCCAAGGTCCTTCACCCATTGTCGGGTTTGCGGGCGTGAGGCCGTGCCGATTACGGTAAGTTGGGTCAGGCGCCTGGCCAGTTGCACCAGTATCGAACCTACGCCACCGCCGGCGCCAATGACCAGCAGGCGCTGGCCCTGGCCGCCTTGCTCTTCGACGCGCAGGCGGTCGAACAGCAGTTCCCAGGCCGTGATGGCGGTCAAGGGCAGGGCGGCGGCCTCCGCAACATTCAGGCTGTGCGGCTTGGCGCCAACGATGCGCTCGTCGACCAGGTGAAACTCGCTGTAGCAGCCCGCGCGATCAATGGCACCGGCGTAGAACACTTCATCGCCCGGCTTGAACAACGAAACGTCAGCGCCCACCTCGCGCACCACGCCAACGGCGTCCCAGCCCAGCACCTGCGGCGTGTCGCCACCACGGCTGGCCCTGATCTTGGTGTCGACCGGGTTCACCGCAATCGCTTTCACTTCCACCAGCAGGTCACGGGCGCCTGGCGTTGGGGTGGGCAGGTCTGCGTCATACAGCGATTGTGCGTGCTCGATCGGTAGACCGGGTTGCGAATAAACGACAGATTTCATGAGGCTGGCCTTGAGCAATAGGAAAGAGAGTCAGGGTATTCCTGTCGCTGAAAGAGAAAAATAGCCTTGAAGCATTAAGACTTTGTCTCAGGCAGTGAAAGCCAGTTACGGGCCAGCAGAGGAGGAAGATCGTCTACGGAAGTAAAGGCTGTTCAAGGCGGCAACTCACGCTTCGATCGACGAATGATGCCCAGTGATAAGCCACCTTTCATCGATGCGCTCGAAGGTGAACAGAAACCGCGCCGGTACGGTGCAGTGCTCGCCACCGTCCCGGTAGACGAACGTGTAAAGCCCACCCACCACCACGGTGCCCAACTTGCGGCTGACACGTTTTTTGAACACCTGGATGTCGCACACCAGGCCATCGTTGGCCAGGAAGTTCTCAAAGTAATTACGGCGGCTGTCGTCGCAGTCGCGTACCAGGTTGGACAGGGTAGGGACCAGGATCGCGTCGGCAGCATACAGCGCCAGCACCTTGTCCACATCACGCGTGGCTACGGTTTCGGCCCACCTGTACAGGGCTGCCTTGGCGCCTGCCAGGCAGGCCATCTCTGTGTCGGCGTAGGGTGCCTGGGTGGCAGGTGATGGGGGGGTCTGGCTCATGAAGGCTTACCTTTTTATGACTAACGCAAGGGGAGGGGGCTGAAAAGATAACAACATATGTTATGTTATAACACATGCATTTTACTCAGGTCCCAGCCTATGTTCACTACCCTCGAGCACGCACGAGCGGGCGCCCGCTTTCCCCTGCACGATGTCATCGGCCATATCCCCTGGAACGACCAGGGGCTGGTGCCTGCCGTCGCCGTGCAACACGACACCGGCGAGGTACTGATGCTGGCCTGGATGAACCGCGCCGCCCTGGATGAGACCTTGCACACCCGCCGTACCTGCTACTGGTCCCGTTCGCGTCAGGGCCTTTGGCGCAAAGGCCTGACCTCTGGCAGCGTCCAGCACGTGAAAGAGGTGCGCCTGGATTGCGACGGGGACGCCTTGCTGCTGCTGGTCGACCAGGTTGCGGGGGCTTGCCATACCGGTCGACGCAGCTGTTTCTATAACGTCATCGACGGTGATGAGGTGGTGGTGCAGGGCAACCCGGCGGGGTCGGTGCCATGAGCAGCGTCCTTATCCGTAACGCCAGGGCGGTCAACGAAGGGGCTGTGTTCGACGCTGATGTCTTGGTGGCCCATGGCCGAATTGAAAAGATTGCCTCCAGCATCTGCAACGGTTCGGCCGAGGTGGAAATCGACGCCGAAGGGCGCTGGCTCATCCCCGGTATGATCGATGACCAAGTACACTTTCGTGAGCCGGGTGCCAGCCACAAGGCGACCATCGCCAGCGAATCCCGCGCCGCCGTGGCCGGTGGTATCACCAGCTTCATGGACATGCCCAACACCAACCCGGCCACGCTCACCCTCACCGCATTGGAGGACAAGAAGCGCCGGGCGGCCGCCTCATCGATGGCCAACTACGGCTTCCACTTTGGCGTGAGCAACGACAACCTCGACACCGTGGCTGCGCTGGACCCACGCCACGTAGCAGGGGTGAAGGTATTCATGGGGGCATCCACGGGCAACATGCTGGTGGATGACCCCAAGGTGCTTGAGCGGCTGTTCGCGCAGGTGCCGACCCTTCTACTGGCGCATTGCGAGCACACGCCCTCGATTCTGGCGAATGAAGCACGCTACCGGGAGCGCTTCGGCGACCATGTGCCACCCGAGATGCATCCGCTGATCCGTGACGCCCAGGCGTGCTGGCGCTCGTCCAGCCTGGCTGTGGAGCTTGCCAACACCCACGGCACACGGCTGCATGTGCTGCACCTGACCACCGCACGGGAGCTGGCGCTGTTCGAGCCTGGCCCGGTGCTGAACAAGCTGATCACCGCCGAGGTCTGTGCGCACCACCTGCTGTTCGATGACAGCGACTACGCCGCCCTGGGCCACCTGATCAAGTGCAACCCGGCCATCAAGGCCCGCGAAGACAGGGATGCCTTGCGCCGGGCATTGCTCGACGACCGCATCGATGTGATAGGTACCGACCACGCACCGCACGCCTGGGCTGAGAAGCAACGCCCCTATGCGTCGGCACCCTCCGGGTTGCCCCTGGTGCAGCACGCCTTGCCGGCCCTGTTCGAGCTGGTGGAGGAAGGCCTGTTACCCCTCACACAGTTGGTGCGCAAGACCAGCCACGCGGTGGCCGATCTGTTCGGCATCCAGCACCGCGGCTACCTGCGCGAAGGCTACTGGGCGGACCTTGCACTGGTCGAACGGCTGGCCGTGCCGCGGCCAGTTCGCCTCGACCCTGTCCTTGCCCACTGCCGATGGACGCCGTTCGAACACCACAGCCTGCGCCACCGGGTTACCACCACCCTGGTGTCCGGCCAGCTTGCCTGGCATGAGCAGCGCCTGCACGACAGCTGCCAGGGCCTGCCATTGGCCTTCGCTGCCTCGCGTCGCTGACCTCACCACACCCAGAACCAAGAGATAACACCATGACGGAACAAGAACTGCTGGGCATGCCTGCCGAGGCCTACATGGACGCCGCCCAACTGGCGTTTTTCCGCGACCTGCTGCTCGCCCAGCGTACCGATTTGCAACAGCGCATCGACCACGAGTTCGAACAGATGCGTGACTACGAGCCCAGCAGCGACCCTTCCGACCTGGGCACTGTGGAGGAGCAACGGCAGTGGCAGCTGCGCCTGCTGGAGCGGGAGAAAAAGCTGCTGGACAAGATCGACGAATCGCTTGAGCGCATCGCACGCGGGGAATATGGCTGGTGCAAGGACACCGGCGAGCCTATCGGGCTGCGCCGCATGCTGTTGCGGCCAACGGCCACACTCAGCATCGAAGCCAAGGAACGGCAGGAAAGAAAGGAGCGCCACCTGCGTGACGATTGAACGGCCCTGGCGTGCCTGAGGGCAATGGCCAGGGCAGGGGCGGTTAGTTACCGGTGAATGCCGCGAAGCGCTTGTTGAAGCCAGCAACGCGGCCTTCGGTCTTGGCCTTGCGTTCCTGACCGGTATAGACGGGGTGGGAGGCACTGGATATGTCGAGTGTGACGTACGGGTAGGTGACGCCGTCGCTGTGGGTATGCGTCTTGTCGGTATCGATGGTGGAACCGACCAGCCAGAACGCATTCGCAGAAACGTCATGGAACAGGACAGGGCGGTAGTTGGGGTGGATGCCAGGCTTCATGAGTAAGGTCCTTGAAATGATATAAAGTAACAATATAAATGATATTTACTCTCATTCCAAGGTCGGCACTCTCAGTTCGCCAGTTTCAACGCAGGGCCGAATGCAGCAGGCCTGGCGTCAGCCTCTTTGATGTACTCCAGCAGCCGTTCGCAAGCCGGGCTCAGCCGCTGCTCGCGCCGCTGGATGACTGCATAGCGGGCAAACGGGCGCAACCCCTCTTCCAGTTGATCCAGGGGTTGAACGCCGAGCGCGGCCATTTCCGCTTCAAAGCCGGCCACGTGCATGAGCCCGATCAGATCGCTGCTTGCCACCACCCGCAGCAGCCCGATGGCAGTATCGCTTTCCAAGGCTACCGCTGGGGGCTGAACCCCCAGTACCCGGGCCATGCGGCCGAGCACCGGGCGTGCACCGGCTGGCAGCGCGACCGGGAAGCTGAACAACCGTCCGGCTGTGAGTCGGCCAGGCTGTTGCAACAATGGGTGGCCCGCCCTGCAAACCAGTGCCATGCGTTGGGGATGCAATGGGGTTACCTCGTACTGCTCATCCAGCGTGAAGGGTTCCGAGGCCGTGATGAGAAAATCCAGCGTGTCACGCTTCAGCCCTCGCACCAATCCCTGCCAGTGCGCCACCTCCAGGCGTACCTGCATGCGCGGGTAGTGGCCCAAGAAACGCGCAATAGCGGGTGGCACAAGCCGTTCGCCGGCAAACGGTGCGCAGCCCACACGTATTTCGGCGGCCTCAAGCCCGGCCCCGGTGTGCAGTTCGCGGGTGAGGCGCGACATGCCCTCCAGCACGCTGCGGGCATGCTGCAGCACCCGCTCGCCCTGTACCGTAGGCTGAAAGTTGCGGCCCGAGTGACGATCGACCAATTGGCAGCCCAGCGCCTCTTCAAGACCTCGAATACTACGGCTGAAAGCTGGCTGGGTGATGTTGCAGGCTTCGGACGCCCGCACGAAACTGCGGTGTTCGATGAGGGCGACAAAGTGGCTGAGCTGTTTGAAGTTCATGGCGCGGTCGACGGTAAGGAGGGCGCCGGCACTAAACACGCCGGCGCTTGGGACGACCAGAATAAGGAAATTATTTATTCCTAAATAGAATCAATATTCATATTCTTATGCGCCTATTTTTACTTCCTGCCACCTGATGGTTTTTGCTCAAAAGTCGACTGACGCGCTCAGGGACAAGGTGCGTGGCGCTCCCAGTACCAGGTAGTTGGAACCCGGGTAGCCACCCGCAGACGCCCAATAGTCACGCCCGGCAACGTTATCCAGGCGTGCACGCAGGGTCACGTCCTTGTCGTCCACCTTGAAACCGTAACGCGCACCCAGGTCCAGGCGGGTCCAGGACGGGATTTCCAGGCTGTTGGCGTTGTTCACGTACTGGCGGCTGGTATAAACCACCCGGCTGGTCAAAGTCAGCCCATTCACGCCGGGTACGTCCCATTCGCCACCGACGTTAGCCTGGGTTCTGGGCACGCCAATGGGTTCGTTGCCATCATTCTGGCCGTTCTGGGTCTTGGTCAGTTCAGCGTCCAGCAGCGTCACCCCACCCAGCAGCCGCACCCCAGGGGTTGGCTCGCCGAACAGCGAAAGTTCGATACCGCGGTTGCGCTGTTCGCCACCGTCCTTGAATATCTGGTTCTCGACAATACCCACCGGCTTGCGGGTCTCGAACACGGCCAGGCTACCGCCCAAACCGCCGCCGTCGTATTTCACGCCAAGCTCGGTCTGTTTGGCCACATAAGGTGCCAGGGAGGCGCCAGCATTGAGGACGGGCGCCTTCGAGCCGTCGGGCAGGGTAGTGGTGGCACCCGCCGTGTCGCCCTTGGTCAGGCCTTCGATGTAGTTGGCGTACACGGAGAACTGCTCATTGAGCTGATACACCACACCGGCTACAGGGGTGGTCTCGTAGCGGTTGTACTGGGACGTTTTGTCACCGGAGTTGTAGTCGTAACCGGTCACGTCCAGGCCCTGGCGGCGTGCGCCGAGGGTAACGAGTAACTGGTCATCGAAAAAGCCGAGTGTGTCGGCGATGGCAAGGCTCTGGGTGTGGGTACGCGAGGTGATGTGTGGGTCGGACATGGAGCCGCTGAAACTGGTGTTGCCTGGCTTGGCCACGGTGAAGGGGTCGTACAGGTCATTGGCAAACCCGGTAAAGTTGCCAGCCCAGGCATTGCGGTCCTTGGTGTCGTACATCGCGCCGGATACCACCCATTGATGCGACACGGGGCCGGTCTGCAGGCTGTAACGCATGCCCACCTCACCGGTGGTCACGGTTTCTTCCCGGTAATTGTCAAAGCGCGTGGAGCGTGTCACGCCATTTGCATCGGAAGACGGGTTGGCCAGCACGTTTTTTTCTTCGCCCTTGCGCATGCCCACCGCCGCCCAGGTGGTGAGTGCGTCAGACAGGTCGTACTCGGCGCGGAAGGTCCCGAACGTCTGTTTTTCTTTGGAATAGGTCCAGGGTTGCCCGTAGTTCTTGTCGGCATCCGGTGGGCTGGGCACCCGGCCGGTGGGGGTGACGCTGGGCTGCGGGTTGTCGATGAAGTGGTACTGGTTGCCAAGGTCCGCCGACAGGCGCAGGCGCTCACCCTGGTAATCCAGGCCCAGGGCGAACATGTCCAGCGAGCGGTCCTGGTCCTGCACCGCCGTTTCACCGCCGCGTTTGGCCACGTTCACGCGTACGCCAAAGCGGTCCTCTTCACCGAAGCGTCGGGCCACGTCGGCGGCCACCGTGCCGAACCCGCGGTTTTCCGCGCCTACGGTCAGCCGGGTGAGCGGGGTATTCGGTGCGCGTTTGGGCAGAATATTGATAGCCCCGCCAATGCCCGTGCCGCCGGGCGCTGCGCCGTTGAGGAACGCACTGGCACCCCGGAACACTTCAACCCGCTCGATGAATTCCGAGGCCACGTATTGCCGAGGTAGCAGCCCGTACAGCCCGTTGTAGGCGATGTCATCGGAGTACAGCGGGAAGCCGCGCATCATGTACAGCTCCTGGAAGTTGCCGAACCCCCTGGCGATGCGCACCGAAGGGTCGTTTTGCAGGATATCCGCGACGCTGTGGGCCTGCTGGTCCTGGATCAGCTGGTTGGTGTAGGAGGTGGAGGTGAACGGCGTCTCCATGTAGTCCTTGTTGCCCAGGATACCCACCCGCCCACCGCGGGCCACCTGGCCACCCTCGTACTCAGGCACAAGGCCGTCCCTGGATGCGTCTGCACTGGCCGATACCGCTGTCTCTTCCAGCTCCAGCGCTCCCTGTGCCCCCTTGGCGCTGGCCGGTTGCGTAGTGGGGACGGGGATCTCCAGGCTCTGCTGTGCCAAGGCCATGGGGGATGCAACGCTCGCAACAAGCCCAAGGGGCAGCCAGACAGCGCGCAACGCGCATTTGCGCGGGAAGTTTGGGACGTACATGAGTCGACCTGCTTGAGGAAAAGGGGATGACGGGATCCAGCCTGGCGGCGGAGAACTGCATGATAGCGATTGCGAATCATTACCGCTTAGATTTTATGTAACGACGCGAACGGCCGTTTGCAAGCGCGGGCATGTCATCAGAAGGGATCGGGAAGGGCAGGCAGGTCAAATCGCGGGCAAAAGAAAGCCCGCTGCTAGGCGGGCAAGGTCTATCACACGTAGGGATAGCTTCAGGATCGCGCAGAGGGGGTGAAAATTAAGTGAAATGAACGTCCACGGTTTGTTTATTTGCTGTATGCGACAGCTGTAACGATAAGACCAGCGCCTGCAACCGCGCTTTGTCTTCCTCCAGCGGCAGCGCCCGTTCAGCGCGCTTGACCAGCAGGGCGGCATGCATGGCGCAGGCCTGCCCAAACTTGTCTGCGTCAATAGCCGCCAAGCTGGCGAGTGCCTTGATAAAGCGGATATCAATCTCAAGCAGGCCCGCACCGTCGCGTGCGATCAACGTGAAAAAGTCATCGAACATGTCATCAACAACCAGCGCACGCACGTATACATCCCTGCAGTGGTGTTCGGCTTCCTGCTCAGGCGCCTGTTGAGCCCACTGGGTGAAACAGCGCACCCCCCGGCCTATCACGTCTATCACGGTGCCTGAGTCGTTGGTGGCGGGCGACAACGCGCGCGATGCGATCTCTGCCAGCACCGACAGCCCGAAGCGCGGGTCTTGCTCATAAGTGCGGCGCAAGCCGATGGTTAGCGCGGCCAGTACCGCAGTTTGTAACTCAGCGCTGACCTGCTGGCTGCCTTTGCCCACGATGTGCGCAACCACTGCACCCAGGTGCAGGAAACTGCCGGGCAGCACTTCCAGGTAAATGGCCACACCATGCTGCTTGGCCGCAAGCGCCAGGGCATTCACATCCACATGCTGGACATAGCCGGTGCCAGCACTCACGAGGGTGCTGGCATGGGCGGGCAGGGCAAAATCGCGGGGGTAGGCTTCGCCGCCCAGAAACGGCCAGCGCGCCCGGTTTTCCAGCGCCGTGATAGTGGCGACCTCCACACGGTCGATGGTCTCACCGACCCGGCCGAGCTTGGACAGGTGATCGATCCAGCGCAGCAGCGTGTACACGATCAGAATGACCATCACGATGGTGACCGCAAACAGCACCACCCGGCCCTGCGCGCCATAGGCACCGGTGCTCAAGGCAATGATGCCCACTAGGCTGAACAGGAACGAGCCGATGAACGTGGCCAACGCATTCTGGGTGGTGGAGTCTTCCATCACCAGGCTGGTGGCCCGCGGGGTCACGCCGCTGCTGGCGGCGCCATAGGCCGACACCATGGTGCTGAGGGAGAACGTAGTCACGGCCAGCATGCTGGAGGCGATGATGCCGAGGATCTTGTCGACCGAATCCGCACCGACCTTGGCCGGCAGCGAGGGCGGCACGAAGTCGCGGAAGGCGATCGCCAGCAAGGCGGTGAGCACACCGATGAATGAGAACAGGGTGGCGCGAAACCATAGCCGTTTTGTGGTTTGTGCCAGTGCCCAACGCCAGCGAGCGATCATGCGGGAGCCCTTGTTTCGTGATCAACGATCGAGAGACGACGGAACTGCCGCCGTATTGGCCGATTGAGTGGGATCAAGGCGCAATAGTTTCATCACCGTGGTTCGAGAAACGCTTCCAGCATGACTCCGCGCTCAGTGATGACCGAGCAGCACGTCGTGCAACTTGATTGCCTGCAGAGCCTCGCTGATCAAACCGCTGACCTTTTGCACCACCGGATCCCGCGCGCTGTCCACCCGCCAAGCCAATTCGACCGAGTACCTGGGCAAGTCGACGGGGCAGGGGCAGCAGACCACCGCACTGCTCTTCGCCAAGGCATGGGCTGCATGGCTTGGGAGCGTGGCCACGCAATTGGTACCTGCCAGCAGGCTGGGCAGTGCGGCGAAGTGGGTGGTGGAGGCCTCGATCGTGCGTGACCTGCCCAGCGCTGCCAGGGCTTCATCGACCACGCCTACGTACCCACCCGACGACACCAGCAGGTGGTTGCGCTCGAGAAACCCGTCCAGTGTCAGCTCAACCGGTTGCTGATCGGCTTGCCGGGCGATCAGGCAAGCGTAACCGCCGGTGCCCAGCACCTTGCGGCCCAGCGCCCGCGAACCGAGGGTACCTGCGGTCAAGGCCAGGTCGATATGCCTGCCCATCAAGGCATCGCCTGCCACCATGCTGTGGGTCTGCTTGAAGATGATCCTGAGCCCCGGCGCGCTGCGCTTGGCCAGGTCGACCAGTTGCCTGCCGATGGCCAGTTCGTGGTCATCGGAGAGCCCGAGCGTCAGGGTGCGCCCCGTGAACCCGTCGCCATCGGGGCTGGCGAGCAACAGGCTCTGACGGCACTTTTCCAGGGCGCTGGCGATCACCGGCCGCAGTTCTTCGCTCTTGGCCGTGGGGCGCAGGCCCCGGCCGGTCCGCTCGAACAGGTGGTCTGCGTACACCACACGCAAGCGCGTCAACGCAGCACTGACGGCGGGTTGCGTGATACCCAGGCGGATCGCGGCGCGGCTTGCACCGCCTTCTTCGTACAGGGCCTCGAACACTTTCAGCAAGTTGAGATCCATGCCCAAGATATCAATACTGCTCATATCAGTTAGTCAGCCCTGCGGATTGATTGATAGGTGGCCTGGGCGGACTATACCCATATTCCAGCCCTAACACCCGAGATGACGACCATGGCCACCACTACCGTTGCTGCACTGCAAATTGGCTCCCGGCCTGAGGGCAAAACCAGCACACTCGAGGCCATCCTGGCCTACGAGCCACAGATCAAAGGGGCGGGCGCCAATCTGGTGGTCATGCCAGAGGCCGTACTTGGCGGTTACCCGAAAGGTGAAACCTTTGGCACCTACCTGGGCTATCGGCTGCCAGAGGGGCGGGAAAGCTTCCAGCGTTATTACGAGAACGCCATCGATGTGCCGGGCGTGGAAACTGACGAGCTGGCCGGGCTTGCCGAACGCACCGGTGCTCATTTGGTTGTGGGTGTGATCGAGCGGGGCGGTAATACCCTGTACTGCACGGCGTTGTTTTTCTCACCGGAGCACGGGCTGGTCGCCAAGCACCGCAAACTGATGCCGACTGGAACCGAGCGCCTGATCTGGGGCCAGGGGGATGGCTCGACCCTGCCTGTGCTTGAGGCGCCATTCGGCAAGGTGGGCGCGGCGATCTGTTGGGAGAACCACATGCCGCTGCTGCGCACCGCAATGTACGCCAAGGGCGTGCAGGTCTGGTGCGCCCCTACGGTGGACGAGCGGGATGTATGGCAGGCGTCGATGCGCCACATTGCTCACGAGGGCCGGATGTTCGTGGTCAGCGCCTGCCAGGTGCAGCCTTCGCCGAAGCAGCTGGGTGTGAAGGTGCCGCATTGGGACGAGGAGAGGCCACTGATCCAAGGCAACAGTGTGATTGTGGGGCCACTGGGCGACGTACTTGCCGGGCCGTTGCGCGGGGAGGAGGGGTTGTTGACAGCGCAGATTGAGATCGAGGAATTGACCCGGGCTCGGTATGACTTCGATGTGGTTGGGCACTATGCACGGCCAGATGTGTTCTCGCTTTCGGTCGATGAACGCGTGAAAAGTACCGTGGTGTTTAGCCGGTAACTGTATTTCAGCACTGGTGTTCCGGATTGTTTGGCACCGTCACGATTCAGTAAAACCAGTGGCGACTTGAGTTAACAAGACTCCAGTCGCCGCTGTGCCCATGTTGCGCTCAACTACTCGCCGACCCGCGCAGCGACCATCTGGTCGTTGAACTGCTTGAAGAACTCGGCATATCCGCCATTCGCCTCCGCACACCGTAGCGGTTTCACGCGCTCGACCAGGATTTCCTCGGCATCAGGCGAGTTCCGGAAAATGCCCATGACCTCGTCGACGAACTCCTTCAGCGGCATGGCATGGGGGTCATTGGCCTGGCGTTCGCCCATCAGCTCGGTCTGCACGTAGGGCGGCACCAACTCGTGAACTTTCACCGCCGTGTCCTTGAGCTGATAGCGCAGCGATTGGCTGTAGGAATGCACTGCTGCCTTTGTCGCGCAGTAGCTGGGCGTGAGTGCCAGTGGCACGAAGGCAAGACCTGAGGAAACCGTTACGATGGCGGCGTGGGGTCGGGTCAAAAAGTGCGGCAACAGCAAGCCATCGAGGCGGATCGGGCCCACCAGGTTGGTGGCGACCGTAGCCTCCAGTTCTGTAGCGCCGTCGCGTAGGGATTCGCCACGCATGATGCCGGCACAATGGATCACTGCATTGAGTTGCGGGTAATCGATGATCAATTGCCTGGCAACTTTTTGTGTAGATTCTGGGTCGCTGGTGTCCAGTACCACGTAGTGCAGGCCGGGGTTAGCCTCGGCCACTTGCTTGAGAACGGCCTCGCGGCGCCCGGCGATGATGATTTCATTGCCCAGCGCCAGAAAGGCTTCAGCGAGCGCACGGCCGATACCGCTGCCGCCACCGGTGATCAGGATGGTATTGCCTGTGGTTTGCATTGCAGGTCTCCTTGGGAATTCGGACGTTAATGCCCCTTTTATCATTCCACTGCTGTTGTCGGTCATATCACTGCTGCTGGGCGGCCTGACTGCATCGAGTCGATGGGGAGTGCCTCGCTGGCTGGCGGGGCTGGTGCGGGTGCCGCTGGTGATCATCGCTTTACTGCTGTCGCTGATAGCGACGTTGTTTTTTATGGCTGAGCCGCAAGCGGTATTCAGCCATTGGCAAGCGGCAGTTCGAATAATCTGGCGATGAACCCCGGCCCAGTGCCGCGCTATTGATCAGGGTGTAAAGCTGACCAAGTTTTGATGGACGAGTGCGCTGCACCTCTACAACATCCCCTCGCGACTGCGAAGATTGGCTCGAGCCCATTGTTCAGCGCTGGTCATGGGTATTCCATGGACTGCGTTAAAGGTTGCTGCCACGTCCCACGCCACACCTTGGCCGAGTGCGAAAACTGCCCGGTATTTTCGTAAACGGTCGTCTGGTCGTTGCTCAAGTTCCGCCAACACCTGAGGAATACCAAGCTCTCTGCGTTGTATTTTCCGTTCGAGGACGCGCTCCACCAAGTCTGCCAGAGCACCATAGGTGAGGGTGTCACCAGCGGTATATACAATCTGGTTAACAAGCCGTGGTGTATGCAGAACAATGGCTGCGGTGAGCGTACCTATGTCTTCAGGGGTTGTGACCGTGACTTGTGTGTCGAAGCTGCCTAGTGCATTCACCTGTCCTGCGGTCAGGTCAACCACCCCGAAAGCAGGGTCGAACAGAAAGCTGGTGAACATACCTGTAGAAATGATGACCCATTCCGTTCGGGCCTGGGCACGTAACAAGTCGCGAACATCCAGTTGCTCGTCGAACAGATCTTGAGGGCTGCCACGCCCAATCAAATCGTAATCAACGCCAAATTGCCATGGAATATAGCGCTTCACCCCAGATGAAAGCGCGGCTTCAGTGAGCTTCAGTTGCGTGCCACGGCCTGCGGCAAACCCCACGCAGCTGATGACTGTGTCAAAACGTCCCAGCACGCCAGCAATCTCCTCGACGGTAGCAGTGGCGATGTCCAGTGTCTCGACGGCAATCCCCAGCCCCCTGATGGTTTGGATATCGTGATGTTTATCAGCTGACGAACACTCCTCGGTGGCCTGGCGCAGCAGCACGGTAATGCCTGACGACTCGGTCAATCTCGCTGCCAACCCTCGTAGGACGGCAAGCCCCAGCTCGCCGGCACCTAATACCAGAATGCCTTGTTTGACGTTTGAAATAGTAGTCATCATGGTTAACCTCTTTTTGACGTACTCCATCCGAAGTCAGGGATCTTGTCATGGGTATCGATGAGCAGAAAGTAGGTACACCGGTGATACCGAGCGGTCTGGATGCTCAGGAAATCGTCCGGCTTTCGCAACAGGCCTGCCGCGCACTTAGGGACGATGAAGATGGCCTCAAGCGAGATATTCTCGGTCATGCCGGTAATCGGTGGTCACTGGGCGTGGTGCACGCGCTGGGTGTAAAAAGCCCCCTGCGCCATGCAGAGTTACGCCGTCAGTTGAACGGCGTGACTCAACGCATGCTCACACATACCCTGCGCCAGCTGGAGCGCGATGGGCTGATATCCCGCCATGACTTCGGGGAGAAGCCGTTGCGTGTTGAATATGCGTTGACCGACCTTGGGATGGGATTGTTGGTCCAGATGATTCCTCTGTGGACATGGGTGATAGGGCAGTCAGAAAGGTTCACCGATGCGCGAAGACGTTATGACCAGTGCTAGCGCCCTCTCAGACGCTCTCATTCAACTTATGGGCGATGTCATCTGCAGGGGGGGCTAGTCCACGAGGTGGTAGGTTTTTACTCAGCGATCAGTGACTGCAATGAGGAAATGATGGCAGATGCGCCGGAACACGCCCTGCCGTTTCCTGGCAAAGGCAGGGCGTCCGATCAGACCTAGGCTTCCTCGAAACTCATCTCTGGAGGGAGGTGTTTGAAACCGCGAGTCAGCACGGTGAGATAGATCATGCCGAGACAAAGCCAACCTATGCCGAGGTAGATTGCCAAATGATCCAGGCTCGCCATCAGCCAGAGGTTAGACGCGAGCCCTACCACTGGAAACGCCAAGTACATCAGCGCCGCCCTGCCACCGCGCTTTTTCATCGGGAGCCAGTAATGGAAAATCACGGCTAGGTTTACGAGACTGAAGGCGAGGAAGGCGCCGAAGTTGATGAACGAGGTAGACGTCGTCACGTCCATGCGCAGAGCGAGCAGGGCGACTACGCCACACAAAATGATGCTGGGAACAGGTGTGCTGAAACGTTCACTGAGCCTGCCAAAAAACGAGCGCGGAAGCACGCCATCACGGCCCATCGCGTACAGCAATCGGGATGCACTGGCCTGAGCTGAAAGGCCGGAGGTGAACTGCCCTACGATCAGTCCTAGAAGGAAAATGCTAACGAAGACATCGCCTCCGATGTTCTTGGCAATTTCGTAAGCCGCCGCATCTGCGTTGGCGAAGTCGGCCGATGGGTGAGCGAGTTGAACGAAGTAGCTGCAAGCGATGAAGATGCCCCCGCCAATCAACGTGATCAACATGATCGCTGTGGGGATGTTCTTGCGTGGGTCTTTCGTTTCTTCGGTCAGTGTGCTGACGGCATCAAAGCCCAGGAAGGAGTAGCAGGCGATCGCCGCACCACTCATGATGAGTGGAAGTTGAGCGCCTTCTTTGAAGAAGGGCTCAAGTGTCCAAAGAGGCCTGGTCGGGTCACCCCATACATAGTGCACGGCCAGGACAACGAACGCCACGAGTACCAGTAGCTGAATTAGCATCAGCAAACCATTGACCGTTTTCGCCAAACGCAGGCCAATCACATTGATCGTTGTGGTGATGCCGATGAATGCTAATACCCAGAGAGCCTGGGGGACGTTCGGAAAGGCAGAGTGCAGGTAGGCTGCACCGATTAGCCATATCGCCATGGGAAGGAAGAGGTAATCGAGCAAGACTGCCCAACCTGTGATGAAGCCTAGCTGTGGACTTATAGATTTACGCACGTAGCTGTATGCCGAGCCAGCGACGGGAAATGCACGCGCCATGTTGCCGTAGCTGAACGCGGTGAACAGCATGGCGATGGAAGCGGCAAGGTAGGCCCCGGGGACGATCCCGTCGGTCGTATCAGCCAGAATCCCAAAAGTGCCAAGGACGATGATAGGGGTCATGTAGGCGATGCCGAATAGCACCACCGAGCCCAGCGAAAGTGTCCGCTTGAGTTTGGCCATTACTGCTTGCTCCAGTTTGTGATTGTTATTCAGAGTCGAACGTTGCGCCGTCCGTGGCAGCCATGCTTCTTCAAAGGTTTGGATAGCGGAGCACTCAGGCGGGGATGATCAGCTCGCGAAGTCCGGTGTCGTGCTCGACGTGCTTACCGGGCAACTGGATGCGACGTTGCGCGACGTAGGTGTAATGGCGGCGGGACAACTGCAATTCTGACAAGTCCAGGTTGACTGTCATACGGCATTCGCTGCGACCCGCTTCGCACAGCAGTTGGCCGTAGGGGTCGACTGCTGCACTGCCGCCAGCGAATAGCAGGCCGCCGTCGCCTTCTCCGACTCGGTTGACCATAACTGCGAAAGCCTGGTTTTCCATAGCGCGTGCAGTGATCGCGGCTTTGTGGGTCGCCCCATAAGGATCCATATTGCCGTTGGTGACGATGATCAGCTCTGCGCCCAATTGCCCCAGCGCTCGGGCTGTTTCTGGGAACTCGATGTCAAAGCAAATCAGCAAACCGACTCGGACGCCTTTGAACACGGCGGTGGCAAAGCGATCGCCTGGGGTGAATACGCCGCAGTCGGATGACCAAAGGTGAGTCTTCCGGTAGCTCAGCGCCACGCCTTCTGGGGTGATCAATACAGTGGTGTTGTAGAACTTACCGTCGTCTCCCGCTTCCGCCGTGCCTACTACGACACCCACGTTCCTTGCTTTAGCCGCTTGCTGAACTGCGACTAGGCTAGGTCCATCTAAGGGTTCAGCGATGCGTGTTATGTTCTCAGCAGATGGAAACCCCATTAGCTGGGTTTCAGGGAAAACGATAAGGTCGGTATCAGCTCCGCAGCTGTTAATCGCCTCGACTGTGCGCTGTAGGTTGTACGCAGTGTCGCCATCACTGCCCGCCAATTGGATAAGCTCGACCTTCATTTTGATCCTCGACTAGCAGCCTCAATTTCCATGCTCTGGCGGCATGAAGCATTAAAAACGATCCCGGTGCAGGGTCTGTCAGCGTAAGCTAGCCCGGATTATGGGGGGTCATCACTACGCCGGGTATTACGCCCGGGAGGTAACCCCACAGGGGTAGAGCATGAATTTAACACTGCACGAAATTGCCTGGCACCGATCTATGGGCCAAATGATCGAGTCCCTGGACAAGGACAATTTCTGGGCGGCGCTTGCAAGACTGCTTGGCGAGTACGTCGCATGCGATAGCTGGGTTGCGCTGGTGTTTACGGTTGGGCGTCCGGTGGTTTTTGCTGAGTCTCCTACGGAGGATGGAAATCCGGATCCTCTGTTTCAGGACTACCTGAATGGCCTGTATTTGCTGGATCCATTCTACGTAGCCAGCCGTGAATCAGCGGTCAATGGATTGTTCCGGCTATCTGACGTAGCCCCCGAATGTTTTGACCAGACCGACTACTACCAGCGCTATTTCAGACTCAATGTCGTCGCCGACGAGCTTCAGTTCAACGTGCAGTTGGATTCGCAGCGCACGCTCTGCCTTTCCCTCGGGAGCAAGCGCCGATTCACCCTTGAACAGGTGACGTTGCTCGAGTTGTTGCGACCGTGGGTTGCTGCGCTGATGCGCCAGAGGATGACTTTTGAACGGGAGCTGCTTGACGCCGCCACGGAGCCCGCGCCGCATTGGCAGAGCAGGATAGAATCCCGCGTAGGACAGATCAACACGCCCCTGACGGGGCGGGAGCTAGAGGTTGGCCAGCTGGTGCTCAGTGGGTACTCCAGCAAGGAAATTGCCGGCAAGCTTGAGATCTCCGTGGAAACTGTCAAGGTTCATCGCAAGCACATGTACAGCAAGCTCGGTATAAAGTCGCAATCAGAGCTCTTTTCGCTGTTCCTGCAAGCGCAAATGTGAGGGATGGGCCACTCGGTGATAAAGGCAGTGATCTACTAACCCCGGATACCTTTTTAGGCGAGAATGCTCGCTGTACAGCGGTTTCGTGCCGCCGGCGGTTGCGGAAGAAAAACTCAATTCTGTGTCCGGGAATTGTTGACCACTGCATGCGATCACAAGAATCCCTCATGAACGTTCAAATCAATATCCCCGCCGAGTTCGTCCAGTGCCTGGAAGGCCAGCGCGCTCATTTCGAGGCCAACCGCTTTCCCGACCACGCACAGCGCGTGGCTGACCTCAAATCACTGGTGCGCATGGTCGCGGATAACCGTGAGCAACTGGTCGAAGCAGTCAACCGTGACTACGGCTGCCGGTCGCGCTTTGAAACGCTGTTCGCCGAGATCGCCGTGACCCTTGACGGCCTACGATCGGCGATCAAACAACTGAATAAGTGGATGAAGCCGCAAAAGCGTCACATCGACCCGCTGCAGTTGCCATTGGCCAAGGCACGCCTCATTCCGCAACCGATCGGTGTGGTCGGTGTAGTGGTGCCGTGGAACTTCCCGATTGCCATGGCCATGCACCCATTGACCTGCATCTTCGCAGCCGGTAATTCGGCCATGGTCAAGATGTCAGAAAACTCAAACCACCTGGCCCAGTTACTGCGCCAGCTGACCCCGCGCTATTTCCCACAGGGCAAGTTGGCGTTTTTCGCGGACGGCGGTGGCCATGGTCCCGCCTTCACTGCGCTGCCGTTCGACCATATCTTCTTCACGGGTTCGTCGGCCACCGGCAGCGCCGTCATGGCCAATGCTGCACGCAACCTGACCCCGGTAACGCTAGAGCTGGGCGGCAAGTCGCCGGCGGTCGTTGCCCCGGACTTCGCCATTGAAACCGCCGCACAGCGTATTCTCTGGGCCAAGATGTTCAACGCCGGGCAGGTATGCACCAGCGTCGATTATCTATTCGTTCCAGAGGGCCAAGTTCAGGCCTTTATCACCGCGGCCAAGGCTTACGTAGCCCGGCATTACCCTGATATCAACCGCGGGGACTACACGGCGATCATCGATCAGCGCGCCTACGACCGCCTGCAGGCCTCGCTAGCCGACGCCCAAAGCAAAGGCGCGCGCATCGTGCCCTTGTTGGAAAACCAGAAGCCGGATGCCACTCGGCGCATCATGGCGCCGCATATTGTGCTCAACCCGAGCGAAGCCATGGACGTGATGCAGCGCGAAATCTTCGGGCCGATACTGCCGATCAAAACCTACAAAACCCGCGAGGAAGTGGTGGCCTACATTAATAGCCATCCACGGCCGCTAGCCTTTTACGCTTATACCCGCGATCGCGATCTGGCCGACTGGTACATCTACAACACCTTGTCCGGCGGCGTAACGATCAACGACAGCCTGCTGCATGTGGGTGTGCACAGCCTTCCGTTCGGTGGTATTGGGAACAGCGGAATGGGCCATTATCACGGCTACGAAGGCTTCCTGGCGTTCTCCAAACTGCGCCCGGTGCTGTACCAAGGCCCGATACGCGGTATCAACATGTTGTTGCCACCCTATGGAAAATTGGCCGATCGAGTGGTTAACCTGTTGATCGGGATGAAAAGCTAATGAGGATTTTGATGGAGGAGGGCGCTGTCCCAAGCCACACCTCGGGCCAGTACCCTGGCACGATCGGTCTTGAGGGAACGCCACCGAATGAAGCCATGATCAACCAGCATCCACATCCAGTGACATGCACGTGACGTCTCAAGTGGACAATCGCTCGAGAATCAAAGCAATTATTTCGGATGACCCCATTCGGCGGAGGGTGCTCGAAATAGTGCGGTCCTTGAACTTGCCCGACTGCTGGGTAGGCGCAGGTTTCGTCCGGAACGCGGTTTGGGATCATCTGCACGGTCGCAGTTCATCTAGGGTCTCAACAGACGTTGATGTCATCTGGTTTGATGCCACGCGTTGCACGCCTGAGCAAGATGAAGCCTTGGAGGCCGTTCTTAGCTACTTAGACCCGAAGGTGCCGTGGTCTGTGAAAAACCAAGCGAGAATGCATGTTAAGAACGGCGATGAGCCGTATCAGTCGGCGACCGATGCAATGCGTTACTGGCCAGAAACTGCCACAGCTGTAGCGATTAGAATGCGGGGGGACGGCACATATGAAATCACTGCCCCGTTGGGATTGGATGATCTTTTCGACATGGTAATCCGGCCAGCAGGAAGGTTCGCTACAGATAAAAATGGTATCTATCAAGATCGTGTCACGTCCAAAAACTGGTTGAAGGTTTGGCCCATGCTTACTGCCTTGGGGTGACCCGACTGCTTTTCGAAGATTGGAAGATATCGTTCACCGAGAAGGCGCCGAGCTGTTGAGGCAATGGTGTGCTCAAGCGCAACCCCAAAACTGAGCGACTTAATGAGTCTCAATAACCGCCGAAATTAGGCAGGTTATGCCGTGCCGAAGGGGAGGTGCCACCACGATGACAAGCTGTTTCGGGTGAACTGAGTGTCGTCCACGCTCAGAACGACGCGATCTGACCCGATGGGGTGGAGTTGATGATTGGTTGGATTGCCCAACTAATCATTGCAGCTTCAACTCTTTGTGTTTTCAAAGCGAGTCTGATCACAAGGTTGTTTAGTAGGTATCTTATGAGCTGCTTGGTTTATTTAATGGCGCATCGAGCGTTTTGAGAGATGCAGTGGTTGTACTTAAACCAGACCTCCCTGCAAGCCTGTTCCCCGACTTTATAGGATCTTGCATTATCACCCGTTCGGTTACCCCAAACTGATGCCACTGCTTATCAAACCCTTCAGCCAAGAGGAATGCATCATGCCCACCTGTCACATGATGGGGCAGCAGGTTACCGTAGCGTTCGTAAGGATGGCCAGGCACCGGCAGGCGGCCGGTGCCTGTGGCGCATCAGAAGTAGAAAACCACGCCGGCGGTATACACCGTGGGGTCTAGCACGATGTCGGCTTTCACCGGAATGCCGCCCAAGCTGGCAGGCGCATTGCCGGTTGCTTCGGCTTCCAGGTAGAAGCGTTTGACGTCGAGGAACACGCCCATGCTGTCGCTGTTTCGGTACTCGAAGCCCGCCTGGAATACGGCGCCGTTGACGTCATCGACATTCAGGTTGCTGACCGCTTTGTCCTTCGAATCCAGCACCAGCATGTACGACCAGCCCGCGCCTATATAGGGCTGAAGTTTGCCAAAGTTGGTGAAGCGGTACTGGGCTGTCAGCGCGGCCGGACCATAGGTGATGCTGCCCAGTTTGCCGAGCCCCTTCAGCGATCCTCCGGCTTTCAACTCGGTGGTCGGTGGGTAACCGATGGTCAGGCCCAGCGCCCAATTCTCGTTGAAGCTGTAGCCGATCTCGGCGGCAACGGTGACGTTGTCTTTTACGTCGGCGCTGGCGCCGGGTATCTCGCCGCCGAGCAGGGGTGCCTTGAGTGTGACGTCATTCTTGAAGTCCACGAATGCCGGACCTGTGCGCAGCCACCAGTGCCCTTCGTCAGCTTTAAGAGGGGAGGCGCCAAGCAGCAGCGTGGAGGCTGCCAGCACGGGCAGATGAACGGAACGGAGGGTCATGTTCATGATGTGATCGCTCTTGTTGTTGTTCTGTTGCACGCCTGCGACGCGCAAGGTCGAGGAGTGGTAGAGCGGATCCTAGGGAAATGACTGCGCCATGAATGGGTCCGAACGAACTAATTTGCCCAGGCGTCCAGCGAGGCGGTGAAGCTGCCCTCTGCGCCAGGCGCAGATTAGTTCTAACGAACGGCGCGGCATCAGGCATGACTGAATAGGCTTTGTCCCATCGCGCTAATGCGCTTGAAACCGCCTGCTGCGAAGCAGGTCGTCAGTTCGGGATGAGGAAACGAGACATGAGCCAAGCCTATATCGTCGCAGCAGTTCGGACCGCAGGGGGGCGTCGCAATGGGCGTCTGTCGGGGTGGCACCCCGCAGATCTGTCCGCCCAGGTACTCAATGAACTGGTCGCCCGCGTGGACGTCGATCCGGTCAGGATCGATGACGTGATCATGGGCTGCGTCAGCCAGATCGGCGAGCAGTCCAACAACATTGCTCGCAACGCCATCATGTCTTCGATATTGCCGGAGAGCGTGCCCGGCACCAGCTTGGATCGTCAGTGCGGATCGTCCCAGCAGGCCTTGCACTTTGCCGCTCAGGCAGTGATGTCCGGCACTCAGGATATCGTCATCGCCGCTGGTGTTGAGAGCATGACCCGCGTGCCGATGTTTCTGCCCAGCACGCTGCCCCATGAGCATGGCTATGGCCACTATGTCGGCCCGGCGATGCAGGCGCGTTACCCCGGTGTGCGCTTCAGTCAGTTCTCGGGCGCGGAGCAATTGGCGAAAAAGTATGGCTTCAGCCGTGAAGATCTCGATCGTTTTGCCCTGACCAGCCACCAACTGGCCGCCCGCGCGGTTGAAAGCGGCGTGTTCCGGCGTGAAATCCTCGACCTTCAGGTGCGTACCGCGGAGGCCGGCCCGCAAAACGAGCTGCATCGGGTAGATGAAGGCATTCGCAGCGATGCCACGCTGGAAAGCATCGGCAGCGTCAAGCTGCTGCAGGAAGGGGGTGTCATTTCTGCGGCCAACGCGAGTCAGGTGTGCGATGGCGCATCAGGGGTATTGGTGGTCAACGAGCGCGGCCTCAAGGCACTGGGCGTCGAGCCGCTGGCCCGGATCCACCACATGACCGTGCTCGGCCATGACCCGGTGATCATGCTCGAAGCACCTATCCCCGCCACGCAACGGGCGCTGGAAAAAGCCGGCATGCGCATCGACGACATCGACCTCTACGAGGTCAACGAGGCCTTCGCACCTGTACCGCTGGCCTGGCTGAAAGCGCTGGGCGCCGACCCGTCACGCCTGAATGTACATGGCGGCGCCATCGCCCTCGGCCACCCGCTGGGCGGCTCGGGTACCAAGCTGATGACCACCCTGATCAATGCTCTGCATGTCCGTGGCAAACGCTACGGACTGCAGACCATGTGCGAGGGCGGCGGCATGGCCAACGTCACTATCATCGAGCGTCTGTGAGGAGCCCTTCATGAAGACCCGGATTACTGAGTTGTTGGGGATCCAGTTCCCGATCGTCCAAGGTGGAATGCAGTGGGTGGGGCGTGCCGAAATGGCAGCGGCCGTATCCAATGCCGGCGGTCTGGGCATGCTCACCGGCCTGACACAACCGACCCCTGCGGATTTGCGTGCGGAAATCGAACGGACCCGGGGCCTGACCTCGAAACCGTTCGGGGTGAACCTGACCATCCTGCCTTCGGTGAACCCGCCGCCCTATGCCGAGTACGTTGAAGCCATTATCGACAGCGGGGTGAAGGTAGTGGAGACCGCAGGCAACAGTCCAAAGGAGTTCATCGCCAGATTCAAGCAGCATGGAGTAAAGATCCTGCACAAATGCACGTCTTTGCGCCATGCCCTATCGGCCGAGCGTAACGGTGTTGATGTGGTATCCATCGATGGTTTCGAGTGCGCCGGCCACCCCGGTGAAGATGATGTCGGCGGGCTGGTGCTGATTCCCCTGGCGGCGCGGGCCTTGAGCATTCCGGTCATCGCCTCCGGTGGTATTGCCGACGGACGTGGTCTGGCGGCAGCGCTGGCGCTGGGCGCGGAGGGTGTGAACATGGGCACCCGTTTTTGCGCAACGGTCGAGGCGCCGATTCACTCGGCGATCAAAGATGCCCTGGTGGGCGCCAGCGAGCGTGAAACCAATCTGATTTTCCGGACCTTGCACAACACCGGGCGGGTACTGAAAACGCCCGTATCGAGCGAAGTAGTTGGGATCGAGCAGCGCGAAGGCGGCTGTGAGTTCCAGGATATCCAGCACCTGGTATCCGGGCAGAAAGGCCGCCTGGCGCTAGAGACTGGTGATTTGAACGCCGGGCTGGTCTGGGCCGGTCAAGTTGTGGGCCTGATCCACGACATCCCGACCTGCGAGCAGTTACTGCGGCGGATGGTTGATGAATGCCGGCAGCGCCTTAGTGTGGCCAACAGTTACTGCGCGAGCTGAGGAGGACCTATGTATCAAGGTAAAACCCTCTTCCTGCAGTCGTTGGGTGATGGCCTGGTTGAGCTGTGTTTCGAGCGCAGCGGTGAGCCCGTGAACAAGCTAGACAAGGCCACGGTCCGAGAGCTTCGCGAGGCCGTTGAGTCGATCGCCGAAGACCCGGCGTTGCGCGGACTGCTGGTCAGTAGTGCCAAGAATGTGTTCATCGTAGGTGCGGATATTACCGAGTTCGCCGACTTGTTTTCGCTTGGCGCCGAGGACATTTGCGCTGACGTTACGAAGTCCAATACGACGTTCCTGGCGTTGGAAAATCTGCCTGTGCCGACGGTTTCGGTTATTAACGGTTACGCCTTGGGTGGCGGGCTGGAGCTGGCGTTGAGCACGGACTTTCGTGTTCAGTCGAGCACGGCAGAAATCGGCTTGCCGGAGGTCAAGCTGGGACTGAT
Source organism: Pseudomonas sp. NBRC 111119 (assembly GCF_001320125.1). Classification (NCBI taxonomy): domain Bacteria; kingdom Pseudomonadati; phylum Pseudomonadota; class Gammaproteobacteria; order Pseudomonadales; family Pseudomonadaceae; genus Pseudomonas; species Pseudomonas sp. NBRC 111119. Next base: position 21,823 of record NZ_BCAV01000007.1, on the reverse strand, counting down.
TCCCGGCTTTGGTGGCACTGTCCGTTTACCTCGGGTCGGTGGTATCGATACTGCGGTGCGCTGGATCGTTGGCGGTCGCCCGGTTCGTGCGCATGATGCTATGGCGGCGGGAGTGGTTGACGCTGCCGCCGAGCCAGCGCATCTGCGCAATGCGGCGCTGGAGCTTTTGCAACGGGCCGTCAGCGGCGACTTGGATTGGAGAGCGGCGCGGCAGCGTAAACAGCAGCCGGTGCCGATCTATCCCCCACGGGTTGCGGCGCTGTTTCAGCAGGAACGGGCGCGCCTTGAGCGCCCCGGTGGCGAGCATCTGCCCGCCGCTCGTACGGCGCTAGATCTGCTGCAAGAGGCCCTGCACCTTGATGGGCAACAGGCGCTGGCGCTGGAATCCAGGACCTTCGCGCGGATTGCTCTGACTCAGGCGGCATCTAGCCTTATTCAGGCGTTTCTGAATGATCAGGCGTTGAAGAAGTCCTTCCGGCAGTATCGATCCGAGGCCCGTCCTGTCTCTCGCAGCGCTGTATTGGGCGCGGGCATCATGGGCGGTGGGATTGCCTACAGCAATGCGCTCAAAAGCATCGATGTGAAGATCAAGGATGTGCTATTGCCGGCCCTTCAGGCGGGGATGGCGGAAGTACGTCGCCTGCTCGACAAGCGTGTTGCATCCGGCCGCATGGACGAAGTCGCGGCAAGCGCAGTGATGGGCCGGATCACACCGCTGCTCGACTATTACGGGTTCGAAGACGTGCATCTGGCCATCGAGGCGGTCACCGAGAACCTGGGTGTGAAACGGACCGTGTTGGCGACACTGGAGACGGTCGTCAGCGCAGACACGGTTATCGCGACCAATACTTCGTCGTTGCGCCTGCATGACATGGCCGATGTTCTTCGGCGTCCGCAGCGGCTGGTCGGCCTGCACTTTTTCAATCCCGTACCGCAGATGCCACTGGTGGAAGTGGTGCGTGGCGAGAAGACCGACCAGGCCAGCCTTTCGACCGCGGTGCAGTACGTACTGGCCTTGGGCAAAACGCCGATCGTGGTCAGTGACTGCCCAGGGTTCCTCGTCAATCGCGTGCTGACGCCGTACATCCTGGCGTTTCTGGAACTGCTGGGTGAGGGCGTCGATTTCGTCCGCATCGATCAGGTCATGGAGGCTTTCGGATGGCCTATGGGGCCGGCCTACCTCAACGATGTCGTGGGTATCGATACCGCGGCGCATGTCTTCCGCACCATCGGCTCGGCGTATCCGCAGCGGATGTCGGCGGCGGCGAGCAGCCACCTGGATGCCCTCGTCAGGCTCGGCCGCCTCGGACAAAAAAGCGGCTCGGGCTTTTACCACTATCACCGTAATGCCAGCGGGCGCCTGGACAAGACCCCGGTCACCGATATGCGCGAGGCTCTCGGTATCCAAGTTGCGCCTGTGCAACCTCGTTCAACGCCTGCGCCATCCCCTCGTCAATGATGGAGGCGCGACGAGCATTTCGCCGCCGATTTAGGCCTTTAGCCCAGCGCTTTTCCCCTGATCTAAAAAAAGGCTAAGTGGTGAGTGCGGCACCGCGTGATCGCTGATTTCAGGGCATTCGGAAAGTGGCCCTCCCGGATTTAGCTCAGCAAGCCAATCAGGTAGGATTGCTCGCATCTGCTGCTGTCTGGCAATAGGCCAGTGCGCATCAATCCATGGAGGGAATCGATGTCTGACCAAACCCGTCATCTGTCGTTGTTTGAGGAGGACTATCTTCTCCGAGAGTTGGGCCCCGTCGCGCACGTGCCGCAGGTGGCTCTCACTGAGCTGGTGGCCAATGCTTGGGATGCCGGCGCGAGCAGGGTCGACTTGGTTTTACCCACTGAGCAAGGCGGGACGCTGACCGTGGTTGATGACGGTCATGGAATGACAGCTCAGCAGTTCAGCAAGCGTTGGATGACGCTTCGCTACAACCGACTCAAGCATCAGAGCTTCAAGGTCGAATTTCCCAAGGGCAAGAACGGCAAATCCAGGAAGGCCTATGGTCGCAACGGGGTTGGTCGGCATGGCCTACTTTGCTTCGGCGACCAGTACCAGGTAGAAACCTGGCGCGATGGCAAGCTCAGCACTTTCATCGTGGGTACCGAATCCGGGCCCAGTCCTTTTGTGGTGCGCTCCGAGGAGTTTGGTGAGCGAGAAGGTTCGGGCACACGGTTGTCCGTGTCGGTTACCCGCAAGATGCCGGATGTGGATGAAATCATCACGGTGCTGGCCGCAAGGTTCATTCATGACCCGAGCTTCCAAATTCGAGTCAATGGCACACCGCTGACCCTCGCCAAGCTTGAGCAGCATGCTCGCTCGCACACTTTGAAGCTGAGTGATGGGCGCACAGCAAAAGTCATCGTCATCGACTCCACGCAGCAGAACCATTCCTCCATCCACCAAGGTGTGGCGTTTTGGGTTGAGCACCGACTCGTTGGCAATCCCTCGTGGGTTATCGGCCAAGTAGCGAACTTCGATGGCCGCACAAGGTTCGCCAAACGCTACAAGGTCATCGTAGACACCCAGGGCTTTGAGAGGCATGTGATTGAGGACTGGACAGGATTTCAGCCAACGCCCGCTGTCGAGGAGCTGTACAAGGCTGCTGCAGAGTGCATTGGCCAGGTGGCGGATGAGTTGGCAGCTGAGGTTGTGGAAGCCACTTCAGAAGATGCGTTGGTACAGAATCGGTCAGAGCTCAAATCGCTGGGGCACGGGGCCCAGCTCGAAGTCACTGCCTTCACGAAAGCAGTTGCCCAGGCTCACCCTATGGTGTCCCCGGAGTTTCTCGCCACGGCGGTGAAAGCCGTGATCAACCTTGAGAAATCCAAGAGCGGGGCATCGCTGCTTCACAAGCTGGCCAACCTTCCTGCGACGGACATTGAAGGCTTGGACTCGCTCTTGGCTGATTGGTCAGTCAAGGACGCCTTGCGTGTGCTGGATGAGATTGATGGCCGGCTCAGCGTCATCGAGGCGATCACCAGGCTGGCGGAGGATCCTGAGACGGATGAACTCCACACGCTGCATCCGTTGATACTACGGTCTCGTTGGTTGTTCGGGCCAGAGTTCGAGTCAGTGGAGTACTGCTCGAACATGACCCTGAAAAGTGTGGCGAAGCAGCTCTGGGGGGATGGGGAAGCTTCGTTCATCAACGATCGGAAACGGCCTGACATCGTGGTGTTGCCAGACCGGGCTACTGCCCAACTGGTGGGTATTGAACAGTTCGATCCTCAGGATGCGTCAGTCGCCCAGATGCAAAACATCCTGCTGATCGAGCTCAAGAAAGGCGGCTTCAAACTCAACCGCAAGGAGGTCAACCAGGCCGACGGGTATGTCCAGGACATCGCCGCATCGGGCTACGTCAATGGCGCTCCGTTCATCACGGCTTGGGTAGTTGGTCAGTCGATCGCCGCCGGGGTGAGTACGTCCAAAACAGTGGGCGATGAGTCTCGTAACTATGGACAGGTGAGGGCTACCACCTACGGCACTCTGGTGAGCACCGCCAACCTTCGTCTGATGCGCTTACGGAAAACCCTGGAGGACAGGTACGACAATCTCACGACAGACACGCTTCTGGCCAAGGTACTGTCTACCCAGGAGCAAGGCAGTCTCGACCTGGTCACACCCAATCCTGCAGAGCCGGCGGAAGCGGAAATCAAGGAAGTCGTCTGATCAGCAGCTACTGGGCGGAGCTTGTAAGCTCGTATTCACCTACAAGGTTCAGACTGAAGAGAACATTTCGGCGAATTTATAGGCTAACAATTAGCGGGATACTGGAAGTTAATAAAAAGGGAGCTGTGGATGAGCGGAATAATTTATATGATTGATAGAAATATCATCGGAAAAATCAAGGATAATTTTAAGGGTCTGAAGCCTGAGCAAATCTCAAGGATTAAATCCTTGGATCGCAAAGGGGTAACTATAAGCTTGATCTTTGCTATGCTTGAGGGAAATAAAGGGTTGCCTCAGACAACGGCAGAGGCTTTTGATGGTATAAATAAAGAGCTCGATTATTTTCCAGACTTCTTCAAGCATGCAAAGGTTGATAAGGAATTCTTTAGAAACGAAACGCTTCTTAGCGCAATCGCTGCTTCAGATCAGCAGCCTCGTGACTTTAAAAGGTACGCACCATTAGTTCAGTATATGCAGGAAAACCTTTTTCAAAAACTAAAAAAAGACAAAAGGCGTCCTATATTGGAGAAAATTGGAGAAATTGCGGATCGATCGCAAGTCGAAAGAGGTAATTTAATAACTATTTGCGGAATTGCAAGTCTTTATGGTAATCGTAATGCATTCGACGTTTTGAAGCCCAAGACTCCTTCAAGCGATAAAGTGGTAACTGAGAAAAGAGTGTACAATGCTATCGCGGACTTAATGACAATCCCGAGAGTAGCCAGGCTGATGCAAGGGGTTTACGGCATAAATTCTCGCAGCAGAATATTTTTTAAGACTCTAGATGCAGGGCTTGAAGGATTTTCTAAAGAGATAGTAGCTCTCTCAAGTGGGGGTGAAAAATTTCCTGGTTATACGATTCAAGAAACCACAATTGGCATCAACAAAACATTGTTCCCAGATCTAAACTCTGCGGAATTTGAGGAGCTAAAGCTTTGGATAAAAAAAGGCCCAGAGCCCCTCGTTGTGCTGTAAATAGATATGTCTGAATTTTACTGTGAGTATTCCCAGCGCTTGAATCTTGAAGAGAATTTTTAAGTATCCAGCGCTCGGATAGTCCTATCACAAGCGCTGGCTTTGAGTAGATGCTTCAGACCGAAGCTCTCCTGTCTCGCCCGTCTGCATTGCGTCGCTGTTATCCGGTGATTGCCGCAATTGCAATGGAGCAGCTTTTACATAATTTGGATATAAGAATTTCAGCCACCCATTTCTTTTGCTTATGCGTACCACTCAGCAATATGTAATGAGCGCCTCTTTTGTCGACACGAAAATCCGTATTTTCCCAGTGGGCGATCTTGTTAAGGGCTCCGCGGAGACTGAGCTCTGTTGATCTAGAACGGTCGATTTTATTCTGCTCCATTATGGCAAGCTGATCGTCTATGGAATTGCAAACAACCAAATGTCCGATTGCCGTTCGCATCGGTTCAGACGTCAAGTTCCCTAGATCCTGTTCTCCACGAAGTATCTCAAACAACTTAACCATGGTTTCCCAGGCAGCAATTGATTCTTTGTTTTGTTTTTCAATGTTTCCTTCTGCTAAGGCAAGTCTAAACCTCTTGGAGTGTCGTCTTAATTTGGATGGCAAGCCTCTGGCTCGATTTCGTCTTGGGATATGTCTGAAATGCGAAGTTGCCATGTTTTTAATCGTCACCAAATCTGCCAGTATAGCACGTGACTGATGGTAAAGTACTGCTTTTTAGCAGGCGCTCAGTGGGTAAGTAATCACAGAATTAATTTATTTAGAGATAAGGAGGCCATTTTGTATAATGCGGCGATCAGTAAAGAGATAATCATTAGGGGTTGGTCTTGCCTCAATTTTTCCACCGATAAAAGTTGTTTATGGCCGTGTGGCAATGGCATGTACTAACTGTGCGCATTCAGAACTGCCCCTTCCTCAGCTTCTCAGACACCGGGTGATCTGCTGCAATCTGCCGGGCCGCGTGCAGAGGGGAGGGGAGCCGTAGGAATCCATCCCACAGCGGCGCATTCTTGCACCAATACCCAGCCTGCAGTGCCACCTGGTCTCTGGTTCCGAAATTCCCTTCTTGGATCATTACGAACTCCGTCACTCCGAGCTGCTCTGGTCGAGAATGACCGTTCCAACGCCACTACCGATGGGTGATCCTACAGGAGGGCGTGTGTGGATAGGGCGGATTGCCCCTGCCAGCGAGATCTCATTCCCACCAAGAGCGGGCTGGACGCCTTCCCCCATGTGCTGGATGAACTCAGCGGCAGGGCTGGAGTAGACCGTTTGAAACTGACCCTCATCCGTTCGCAACGTCCGGATCTGGAACTTTGAAATTCCGCGATCGGTTTTGACCCAGACCGAATGTGTGGTGTGGCGCCACTCGGGCAGGACATGGCTCAGGTGAACCGTGACATAGGCATATTGACTGGGCACTTTATGCAGCAGCAACAAGCCGGGAGAAATGGAGTGCACAGCCACTGCCCGGCGTTCACCACGGTTGTACAGCAGCGGGCTGTCCCACGCGAGCAACGAGCCGTCACTACAAACAGACAGGTTGAGCGGGACAGAAGAGTCCACGGGTTTGCCCGATAGCTGCTGCGCGAGCATCCAGGGGACGACCTTGTAAGCCACCGTTTTCCGTTTTGGTTCCGAAAGGCCAGGACGCAAAAAAGCGACCCCAAGCCGCTTAGCATTTTGTTCTGAAATCGACAGTGGCCGCCAGCAGCTCAGGTTTCACATGAGCTGTCGAAGGCAACTCATTGGGAAGGGGTTGTTTCCGGTGAGGCGACAGAACTCCGTTTTGGTTTCAACGTTCACAGTCGACATGATAGGAAAGATCGGAAACGGGCTCAGTGTGACCTTTGCGAATCGTGGACACTCCCCGCAAGCCCCCAAATTCAAGACCTCCAGCATTCCAATTTGCACTCAGGACACTTTTTGACGGGAAGTGTCCAGATTATTTGCAAATTTTTCCCAGAAAGTGTCCGATTTAACTGAGCGCTTGTGCTGAAAGTGTCCGCATTAACTGCGCAAACTGCGGAAAATGTCCGCATTAGCTTACGCTTTTTCAGCCGCGATGGCCAAGAAGATAGAGTCCAAGGAAAAATTTGCACAAAAAACATTTGTGATTTCGATGCGAACTTCACGAAATTGCGAAACGCATATATCGATGCCGCAGATATGATTTTTGTCAATATATATAATACTACTCCATTTCTCGTCTCGCTTGGCAAATTTTTCATGAGGCCAGCTCAACCCCTCAAGGCCTGACACCATCGGGCCTCCAATATTTTTTAGGCGTTGAAAACAGTAAAATAAAATAGCCTAAATTGTCAGTCAATATATGGCTAAATCAACTTTCACGCTTTTCGGAGTGGGGCTTGACCTTGCCGATCTAGGAAGTAAAACTAGCTCGGCTTTCACAGCGCCGCTCTTTAAAAACCAGCAAGTGATAACCACTACCCACAAACAACGGGCAGGTGCCATTTACCAATGGCAACTCGTCAAATGGTAGACGGAATGACAAATCGCAATAAAACATCTGAAAAAAATATTGAGCCAACGATAGCGCCCTCACGGATTGCAGAATCCAAATCGAGCTCAAAGCTAAATCTGGATAGTTCGGATAAGACCATTGCTCGCTTCGATCTTGCCAGCGACCGGATTCCGACGATTCAGCTTTATCTTTCCGGTCAAATCAGCGCTGTTGATGCGGCGAGGGCGATCGGTATGAAGCCATCAGGCTTCCATAAAATTATCCGGCGAGTGAGGGCACGTGGCGGTGATCTGAGTGCCGTTACGTCCAGCATGCCCGGACGTCGTCCGACGCCGTCCGAGCTTGGGGGAGAACTTGAGGGGTTGATTGTTGACTCCATCAAGGCCTACGCAGGGAAGGCAGCAACCATCGAACGGGTTTGGGTGACCGCCCAAATGCTTGCTGACGAGCGTGGTCTCAAACGGCCTAGCTATCATGCTGTACGACGGCGGCTTTTGAAGAAGGGCAAGAGGTTCCTGGCTAACATGAAGCTAGGGAAGGTTGATGCTGCTGACGTCTTCGAGGCTCGCCCCGGGTACAAGGTTACGTCCCGCCCGCTTGAATGGGTTCAGATCGACCATACCCGTGTCGACATGATCGTCGTGGATGAGCAGGATCGGACGGTGATTGATCGCCCTTGGGTTAGCTTTGCTATCTGTATACATACGAGGGCTATTGTTGGGTTTTACCTGAGCTTACTTCCGCCCAATTCTGTAACGGTAGCGATGTTGATCGAGAACTGCGTCCTTCCCAAAACGGCCATGCTCGCCAGTCTTGGGCTGGATGCAAGCGTCTGGCCTATGCACGGCGTGCCCGAGGTCATACACGCGGATAATGCGGCTGAGTTTCGCTCAGAGGTGCTGAAGGCCAGGCTAAAACGTTTCGGTGTGAGAGTTGAACACCGTGACGTCGGTAAAAAACATCAGGGAGGGCACATCGAGCGCTTGATAGGTACGATGATGCGATCTCATATCCATTTCTTGAGGGGGACAACCTATTCAAATACACAGCAGCGAGGTGATGAGGACAGCGTGGCTAGGGCATCCATCTCTATTACTGCACTTAGGAAGTTCTTCGTCTGCGCCATTCATGCGTATAACAATCGCAAGCATCCGGCCATAAAGATGTTTCCCTCCCAAAAATGGGATGAGCATTTTGGGAAGCATTCACAGCCTCGTCAGATCGACGAGTCTTTGCATGAAGGATTTCGGTACGCACTTTACCCAGAAAGGCCGAAGCTCATCCGCGCAGGTGGGATCGAAATGCACGGGCGATTCTACTATGCACCGTGCCTGCAGAACAAAGTGCGAGAAGAGCTGGTAGTTAAGTACGACCCAAATGATCTTTCGAAGATATTCGTAGATCTTGAAGGAGATGGTACCTACGTAAGTGTACCAGAGTACAGAAATCAGATGCGGCGTAGCCACGACTATGCCCTGTACAGGGTTGAGCGGCAGGAGAAGGGTGAGCGGGATGGCACCTACTCTGCTGATGCTACCGCTTCTCTTGCTTTGGGCAATGCAATCGTCCAAGAAGAGTACCGGCGGACTGCTCAAAGTAAGCGCCAAGCTGCCAAAGCGGCGGGCAAACGCGATCAGCGGAATTATACCGAGTCGCTTAATTCCAGGTCTCAAGTCAACACGCAAGCCGAACCTGAGCTTACGGATCAAACGGAACACTTGGATACCTTCCTTGACAATGCTGCAACTGCCAAGCCCGCCAGCATCGCATCCCCCAGAAAGCCCGAAAACGCCACAACTCCTAAACCCGAGGTTTCAAAAGTTCGGAAAGGGCGTGCGGCACTTCGAGCTGTCGGGGGAGAACGAAAGGCCGCGGAGCGTTCCTGGCAGGGCTTTTCGAGGAGCGGCACGGCAGAACAGATCGACTTTGATGCGCCACCGACTCTCTACTGAAGCTGGCCTGACCTTATGAGCGACTGGGACTCGCCTCAGACTTAGATCCAGCCAAGACTCACCCCAAACCCAGCCCCTGAATTCAATATCAGGCTCCAAATCACCGATCCAATAAACAAGAGTGAGGTAGAGGAACCACAATAGTTACTTTCCAACTTAAATATCCTGCAAGCAGGTGCTTAAAACTGTGGTTATCAAAATTGGGCATGCTTGCGCAGATAATGCTGTTGGTTGGATACAGAATGAAAAATCAACCAGCATTTAAGCAACGCATCTGCCAAGGCGCTACAAAACGCCACAATAACAAGCCTGTTAACTAATCGACACAACCAAAACTTCAGCTCAAAGATATAGCTGAGGCTTCAGTGTGTCTTTTTATCCTCAATACGTCTTATATATTATATGTGGAGATAAATTATGGATCTTTCTCATGTGCACTGCAGCTGCCACCAACTGTTTGAACTGAGCGATCATGATCGGGCTATGTCCTGCCTGAAAGATTTTTTCGTTCCGCACCCCTCCGCCGAGCGATTGTTCAAAAAGATGGACATGATCATGTCCATGCCAAGGAAGGTTGTTGCCCCTTGCTTGCTGTGTTTGGGTAAGGGGGGCGTCGGAAAGACGAGCATGATCGAGGAGCTTGGACGCAGGAATATCACTTCTGTGAACCGAATTGTCACCGTGACGATGCACCAAAACGCGGACAACATGGGTCTGAAGGAGCTGATACTTGCCGAGATGGGGTTGGACACGAGCCGCAGAGCCCGCCAGTCCCGTAGGATCAGTCCGGATCTCCAGCATCTCATCAAAAGCCAGAACATCAAAGCCATTGTCATTGATGAGGTGCATGATGCGCTTACACTCTCGCCTTTCCAGCGAAAGGTCAATCTGTCGCTGTTGAAGAACCTTTCCGGTTCCACTTATGGCCTTTCGGTATTCGCCTTTGGTGTGCCTGACGCCGCCCGCTTCTTAAGGGAGGATCCGCAACTCGCTCGTCGTTATGCAGTTCACGACCTGGAGACTTGGTCGAATGGCCAAGATGTTCGGAACTTCGTGTTCAGCTATATCCACCGGCTGCCCCTGAAAAAGCCGACGGACTTTCGTGACCAGGAACTCTGCTTGGCCATTGTCGAGAAGTCGCTGGGGATCACCGACAACATCGTCAAGATTCTGCAGGCATCGGCTTGGGCTGCAATCGCAGACGGTACCGAACGCATCACGCTCAAGCATGTCCGTGACGTGGATGCCATCATGGCGATGGAACTGGGAACGAGTTTGCAGGGCCTGCACGACGTGAGTATGGAGAAGGACTGCGCGTAATGACGCCCTCTCAAGCTAAAGCTCTAGCTCGAGAAGTATTGGAGGACGATTTCGTCCTCCCGTATTTTTCAACGGAACAGCTGGTCATGATGAAGACTTTAGAGCAATCCATCTGGCCCAGAAACCTACCCCCTCAATCAAATGCAGAGGCAAATACAGAAACAAATACAGAGTCAAGCGTGATGCTGCTGGATGGTGTTTCAGGATGCGGCATCACGACATTATTCAGAACGCTGCATCAGCGCCACCCTAGTAGCACTCAGCTACTGCAGGGTGATATGTACATTGGCGGATCAGAATTTTTGGATCATTTGTCTGATGCATTCCATGTCAGGCGTAAGTACCATCCCAAAAAAAGGGTACTGGCGCCAAATTTGGTACGGACTTTGTCGCTCTCATCTCAAAAAATGATTTTGGTCGATGATCTAGATGTCCTGGCGAGTGACATTGATGACTATGATACAGTTTTCGGTGTTATTCGTCTTCTCTCAGAAGAAATTCGAGATCTCAAGTTTGTAATTTCAACGCGCAGTGCTCTACTGCAGAAAAGGTTCGACAGGTACTTGCGGCTTGGTTGGCGCCGCTACACATTTAGGCAGCGGCTGACAGATGAAGAATACCATGGGTTCGCGAATCGACTATGGGGGAGGTTGAATTGTGAGTACTCGCTCAACCTTACTGCAGAAAGCCTTAGAGTCTCAGAGCCAAAATTTGGCTTAGACATTCAGGACGTCAATAGGTCACTCAGGCTGAAACTAGTTGAGCGCTTCCTTCACCAGCAAGGCGCAGTGGCGGCGCTCAGCACGACGAATGATTTAAATGAGTACGAAAGTTATGTCCTCCAGTTTCTCTACACCTGAGGTCTACCCGGGGCCTTTTCCTAACCCTTATTCTAAAATTTATCCTGAGCCTTATCCTGATGAAGCGCTTTCATCCTGGATGTACAGAGTGCGTGAAGTCCAGCCTGAGCCTGAAGTGCGAGCGTTTTGGGGTATGCCATCCGACGCGTGGGAAAGCTCAGCGCTACGCGCACCCTACATCGAAGCGCTAGGAGGCAGAGGTAAAGACTATGATTTTGACTTCAGTCTACCAGGGGTCAAGGCCTTTGCAGAATGCTATGAGATCTCGATGGAGTGGATCGAATCCACGTTCCGTCCCTCTGAGGCTCAAATCATACCGATCTACTTTCGATCAGATTACTGCCTTGCTTGCATGGAGGAATCGGTGACGGCAACGGGCTTTCCAGTGTATCTCAGAAGCTGGCGATACTTATTGAAGCCGTTTTGTCAGGTGCATGGCTGTGTACTGCGTAGTGCTGGAAATTATCTGCATGACTCAGTGGATTTTGCGATGGATGTATTCGAGTACGACAGCGCTCGTGGTCATGAGCTGGAGCGGGAAACGAAATGGCTCGAGAAGGACAGTGCAGTGCAGCTACTTGGCAGGATGGTCGTTGAACGCGCATATAAATTAATGAAAGGTTGTCACGATCAGGCAGTACAGCGTAGCGCTGAAAACTTTCTGTTGACGCTTCTTCGCCTTTCACTGAGGGCCGAGGTCATGGGTAATTACACGTCAGTGCTGAAGTTCAGCGTTCAGTCGAGTAGTGAATTTGATAATGTAAATGGAATTTCCCTGTTTCATCAGTTGCCATTGCGCGTCACTGCGATCGCCCGCGCTCGGGCTTTTTACCTGATAGGCCTGTTATTGGGGTGGATTACCGACGAGCAGGCCGCGGATGCTCGGCAAGATCACGACGTATATCTGAGCACCTCGGGATCTTCATTGTGGCGGCGACTTGACTTGTCGCAGGGCGTTCGTACGGTGCTGCAGGTGTACAGCACTGATTTGTTGGGCGTATCTTCTTTGAAAGGGTGGGAGTAATAGCATGTATAAATATCTCGCACCCCTTTACTGGGTTTCTAGTTTGCGCATCCGTACGGTGCACGCTAACGACTACGCTCTCACGCCAGTCTGTTTCTTGATTGATAGCGCGACTGGTATGATAATTTCGTACAGCTTTAGCTATGGCTTGCCACCTTGCAAACTGCACTACCTCGCACAGCTAGCGATTCAGGAAAAAATGGCTCGGCCAACAGCAGCCAAAAATTTGTACAGGAGTGCGTCAGGGGACATACCTTTGGCGAGGCGGAAAGTTGAGGTTGATAGATGCCAGTTGTCTCTTGAAACATACAAATATCCTAGACCTAATACGTTCGACTGGTCAAAGGCTGGCATGCTTATAGCGCATCTTTTTTATGATTGGGATTATTCGATGCTCAGCGAGCTTGATAGTTTTCAAGTAATTAATTCAAGCCAGCTTGTCCGGATGTTAGATCGTGTAGTAGGTCGCTTCAATAGTGCCGTTGACTCCGGTGTTGTCACCTTCTCTGACGTCTGAGCCCGAGCGTTCTGACATGTGCTATCACCTACTTGCGTGCTTGTATTTTGGCTGTGCTCACCTGCTAATCCCTATAAGGGGTTCACAAGGTGACCCGCACCCATAGCCTGGGGTCAAGCGCCCTTATTGACATAAACTGCTTCTGGCGTCTTCCACAGTTTGCTCACTGTCGACTTTGCGAGTCCCAGCAGCTCCGCAGTCTCCTTCTGTGTCTTTCCCTCAGCCTTGCACTGAAGCACCGCCGCTCGATTGGCGGCGCCTGACCGAATGCGACCGTGCACTGATTGAAGCTTGCCGTCGGTGAATTCGCCGTCGAGCTTGACCAGGACACCGAGCTTCTCAAGCTTGGTGATCTCGCCGGCCAGGTGTTTCAAAAATTCCTTCGGGGTCTGGCTACGGACATGAGCGCTGGCGACCGCCACGAGCGCTACAAGGTCAACGTCCAATGCAATGGCGATGTCTTCGAGCGAGGACAGGGTGGGGCTGCTTTTCGCGCGCTCGAGGTTGTTCATGTGCCGAGCTTCGACCCGGCCATGAAAATCTTCTTGAGACAGGTTTCGGGCGGTGCGTGTCAGTCTCAAGACTGCGGCCAGCGGTTCTCTCAACGACATTTGGAATACCCAAAGCCGAGGATAAAGCCATATTGCACGGTTCGACTCCATGCAATATAGTGCTGCGAAATGAACCCATTCGCACGCTTGCACCCTGTTGTGATCGAAGGCGGAAAGCAGGAATGCTTCCACTCCATTGTGCCGGTAGTCCCGGCACGCGTGCGCTCTGTATCCCAGTCGGCGTCAATTTACCGCTAAATCCTCAAGGTCAGCATTTTGAGAATCAGAATCTACTCAGACCTCCACGCGGAGTTCCGCCGTTTCGACCCGCCGCCCCTCGATGCTGGGGTTGACCTGGTAATCCTCGCCGGCGACATCAACAAAAAGGCCAGAGGCGTCCATTGGGCGAGCGAAACCTTTGACTGCCAAGTCGCGTACATCGCTGGGAACCACGAGTACTACGATGGCCACATTGATCGCACGCTGCGAAAAATGAAGGACGCCGCGGCCAGCCATGTCCACGTGCTGGAGAACGAAGCCTTGATTCTGGATAGCGTCAGGATCCTGGGTACTACTGCCTGGACTGATTTCACCTCCACAAGCGATCCGCTCGCGGCTAGCAGGGCTGCCAGGGAATGCATGAATGACTTCAAATACATCAGGGCGGATTTGAGCTACAGGCGACTTCGAACGGAAGACCTGATTACCCGGAACCACATCGCCAAGGACTGGCTGACTCAACAGCTTGCTCGACCGTTTGACGGCAAAACGGTAGTGGTGACCCATCACTCACCATCCCCCGTGGTGATTGGTGATCAGCATGAAGGGCATCTTACTGCAGCGTACACCAATGACTGGCCGCACCTAATTGAGGAGGCCGATGTGTGGGTGTTTGGTCACACGCATGATGCTACAGATGTTGAGTTGACGGGCTGCAGAGTAGTGTCGAACCCCGGTGGCTACCCTGGGGAGAGCACCGGTTTTGACCCATTCTTTGAGATTGAAATTTGATGTCGGATTCTGCGAAAGCCCTGAATTTTCTTGAACTCCGAGAGAGCACACAACTGAAGACGAATGTGCCCTTGGAAGTCGTTCGGGCACAGCGCGAGGACTGGGGCGTCATCGTTGATGCGTACTTGTCCCAGGCTGGGCGCGTTGGCCAGCGATATGCAGCCAAGGTCTTCAGCGATCTATCTGGCCTCAACGCGAATGGAATGACCGTTGCTACACCCCCTTTGCAGCTTGTGGAGGAAAGGGCTGGGTTTAAGCTCATGCGCAGTATCAGCGGGAACGACCACTTCGTGATCACAAGCGAGATGAGCACATAGTGGATCGATTTCAGGCCTGGTACAGGATAAAGCGTAACCGCGTTAACTTGGCTTCCCTTGCTCAATCAGAGCGGGCGATTTTTACGAGTGATTCAAATCACGGGTTTCACTCGCCTCAATTTTGTGGCTGCTAGGGTGATTTAGCTGCTGCTCCGTAGATTAATGCGCCTAAGGAAGATGCATGTCCGACCTCAAGAAGCTCACGTTGACTGTCAAGAACTTTAATGTCAAGGCCAGTGCCGATCTTGATACGCTATATGACACGGTTCGCTGCGAAGATGACCTGGGAAACACCTTTCACTTTAAGGAGGTCGTGATGCTCAACTACCTCAAGCGCCATGGCGCCATGATGACTGATAGTCCGCGAGCTTGGTATTTCAAGCACCTGACCAAGAAGTCTATCGTTTTGGTGGCAGTCGGGAAACCGGATGGAAAAGTTGAGTATGATCTTGATCATATGAAGCTGGTGACTAGGTCTAGCGTTTTGAAAGGAGTTATGATGGCTGTGGCCGCGGTTCCTGCAGGGGTTATTATTGCAACTGCCACATACGGTCTCGGTCTGTTGTTCATTCCAATGGCGCTTTTCTACAGTTACAGGGCTGTCTTCAAGATTCCGCGTATGTTGCGTCGTAAGACACTGGTGAGCGATTTGGCTCAGCACGGTGTTATCGTTCGCTAGTCGCAAAATCTTAATGTCGGCTATGATCTATTCTCATTTTCTTCTAGGAAGCGTTGATGGTCGCGGCGGTGATATTTGACGTGTTCGGTACAGTTGTCGAGATTCGGAACCGTCAGAATCCGTACCGGCAGCTCGTGCGCCTGGGTGCAAAGCAAGGGCGCGCGGCATCCTCGAACGATCTGGAATGGATCATGACCCATGACACTGAGCTCCACGAAGCCGCGGATGCCCTTGGAATCCACTTGGGCTCTGGAGATCTGGCTCTGCTGAAGGATGCTCTTGAGCTCGAGCTGCAGTCGATCCAGGTGTTTGATGATGCCTGGGCCGCGATTGAGCTGCTCAGAGCATCGGGCACAAAAATTGGCGTCTGTTCAAATCTGGCAGGGCCTTATTGCAGAGAGGTGCGGCGGTTGCTTCCGGGCCTTGATGCCTATGCCCTTAGCGCGGAGTGCGGCGTGATGAAGCCCGACCCAATCATTTACCGAAGTGTATGTTCAATGCTTGGTATTGAGCCCGGGAATTTATCCGATCCGAAACATGGGCAGGTCTACATGGTGGGCGACTCAAAGAAATGTGACGAACAAGGGCCGCGTGCGTGCGGAATTGTGGGAACACATCTGGATCGCTACGGGGCGGGACGGTTCCAGAACTTGCTAGAGTTCGCCAAATCAATCGTCATATAGAGTTCATCCCGATCCACCTTTTGCACGCGCCTTCTGTGATGGCGGGCGGGTAACGAAACAAGCGAGTGAAGATATTCAACCGGAATAGTATGGCTCTTACTCATCCTGAGGTATAAGCATGAACATGCTTGAGATCGTAGCGCCATGCAACACTGAAGTGATCAGTTGTTGGAGTCTTGATCATCGTAGTCACATTGCTCGGTACCAGCAGATATGTTGGGTCGCAAACCAGGTCTTTGGTAACTCCGCGCTCAGTGCTGATTGGATGAAAACTTCAAGAGTAGAATTTGGCGGTCAAGCCCCATGCTTCCTACTCTCCACTTCATCAGGGTATTCAGTGATCTATAAATGGCTCATGCGCCTCGATCACGGGATCTGCATCTAACTAATGGAGATGTAAAAGGCCTCATCGGTAAAATGAGGCCTACTTCACGGGTTACCGGGTCTTCGGATACCAGTTGCTGTCACCTGCTGCGATTTCGCCGGGATTGTAGCCATAGCGGATTTTGAGCACTGACTTCAGTTCGGCATAGTTGCCGGAGAGGGTGTCTTGGATCATGGACACATAGAGGTCGAACGAGGGGTGCTTGCGCCAGTAGTCTCTGTAGATCGCCTTCGATAGCGATCGATCGAACCATCCGCGCAGCAGCAACAGCAAGCCCTCGAGTCGTACCTCAGGGCTCTCTGCGGAGAGCGCCTGGTTGCGACCATCACGCTTCATCACTTCACGCTGAGCATAGTGGGCAGGGCTGTAGCTCAAAGCTTCGCTCGCCTCATGGAAGCGCTCATGAACCTCTCGGTGGGCTTCGCGATCTTCTTTGAGGTCAGCCGCGAAGCTGAACTCGCAGAACGAGCATTTGCTCACGCCATCAGAGTCAGGGGAGGTGTGGACATGCAGCATGAGCCATTGGTCATACAGGCGGGTCGCTTCATGGTAGTTCCTGACCCCCAGCTCTTGGATGGCAGCCTTGTCTTGACGCTGACAGAGCTTGAGGGAGGGGTAGGTGTCTTTCAGTGCTTTCGCGAGACGTTTGACTTGCTTGATGTGGCTGTAGGTAACCTGCATTGTGCAGCTCCTGCTTACGGGCCTGGCGTCCACTACAAGGCAACCTGATGATATTCAGGTCGGGGTTTTTCAACTGTCACGATAGTGCTAGAGCTTCGCGGGCGTGGACTGCAGGCACCTATCGAGCACCTTGCGCGGCGAGACTAGCACCATCGCCTTCGGCTGACAATCTGGGCAATGGAAGGCGATCGATTGGCCGCAGAGGTCTCTATTAGAAGTCCCAAGCTGCTCAAGCGTAAGCGTACGGCTGTTTTGGATACGCCGAAATGTACGCTCAAATTCTCCGAAACCAGGTAAAAGAGGCGGTGATTGACAGGCTGGCTGTCGAGGTAGAGGAAGCCATGCCCGCGGTTACGGATATCGTAAATCAGAGCAAGCCGCGCGAGCCTCTCAAGGAAGGCCGTCTTCGGCATGAGCAAGTGGGCTGCGAAAACGTTGGCTTGCCACTCCAGTCGCTCCACATCCGCGGTAGGCATTTGGGTGCTTTGCTGCAGTTCGAAGTCTCGAGGGTGGAGCAACTCGCGCTCAAGGTAGCGACCGTGTTCCAGATAAAAATGCCCTAGCTCATGGGCCAAGGTGAAACGCGCTCTTGGTTCGTTCTTGTCGTCAGCGAAGATTTGGATTAGGGGTGGATTGAACGAGATACCGCCAAGGGCTGACATAGATGCTCGGCTGAAAGTAACTCCCAATCCGCTAATTTTGAGCTCGTGATCGATCAGTTTGGACAGGTTCACACGTCCGCAGGTGTAACCGATATCCTGCAGTACCTCATTTGCTTTCGCCTCAATCTGATGCTCCGTGAGATACGTAACCCACTGCCTAACAGCGGGCCGGTGCTGTATCACATGCTCCAGTCTCGCGTTCTGGCCGTCAGGGGCCGCCAGCAGCCCCTGGAGAACCCCACTCCAGGAATTTGTGAAGCCGAGAGGAGTGGTGGCGTAGGTGCTATGCAGTGCTGGCTCGTACGATTGCTCGATCATTGCGTTGCGGATTGCTGCACTCCTGCGCTCAGAGGCAGTCATCGTTCCCGCGAGCAATGAACGAGAGAGCTCCCATTTGAAATTGCCTTCATCCAGGTACCTAACCGCAGCCATGCCTTTGTTGCGGGCGAAATTCAGTGCACTCGACTGGAAAGCACTTGCGGATACGAAAATACCTTTACCGTTAAGGCTCGCGACCTGATCGATTTTCGAGCTGAACTCTTCTACGTCGTCGATTGGGATGGTGCCATCGTAATTTTTGCATTCGATCAGCACGATCACTGAGGGATCCTCCCTATCCGGAAGTCGCACCTCGATGGCAATATCGAACACGATGAAGCTCTCTCGATATCGGGAGAAATACTTTTTCTTGCGAAAGATCTTACTGAACTGAGGCGCGAAGAGGAGTCTGCCGGCTGCTAGCTCACCTGAGAGAAAATCGAACACCTTTTGCTCAAATATCTCTCCTTTGGCATAGGTGCTTAGCTTCGGTGTATCCGATACTGGAGGCGTCATTCCGTTCCGCAGGCCTTCTCCAAGTCATTAGGCCGGAACAATAGCTAAAAGCCATGACGCATCCAAGCCTAGGGCTGGCTCCACAGGTATGGGTAGGTCATCTTCTTATCCGCTCGGCCCAGCGACCAACGCGCCACCAACACAGGCGAGCAGAGCATTGGTCGAGGATGCCGTTCCTGGATCTGGCGACGGTCAAGCTTGGGATGTATCGAAGCTTAATCGGGGATAATGGCCGGTCTCAATGGCGACACTTAGGATCTGATCAAAGGCCGAAAGCAACTTGGCCTCAGACGAGCAATACCGGGTCATTCGCTCGAACTCCGCATAGTCAAAGAAAACTACCGGCAACCCGAATTTTTCCATGGTTTTGATGGCCAGATCGCTGTAGATATCAAACTTGTCGAGAAAAAGCTCCTTCACCACGACCACACCCACCAAAGGGCGGGCAGACAGATCAATGTCGAGCTTCTCGTTATCCTCGAGCTTGAGCTCAAGGCCGGTGGTTCGTCGAATGCACGATACTGCGCCCCCGACCTGTGAAAGCCCCCCTTTAAGCTGACTCACCGACTTGCTTTGCTTTCGCTCGAGTGAAGTTCTAAGGCCTTGATCAGTGTTAGGGCTATCTTTCGCCTGGATGAGCAAGGTGCAGTGAGTCCCAGCCACTGCAATGTCGACGAGTTCCTCGTTGTCGGCCACCTTCACGGGTGAGTGAACAATCTGCCTAGGTGTGTAGGCGCGCTGCAGGAGCATGATGATATCTAACTCTTGTTGAGCGCCCGGCTCGGGGCGCTGAAGCGTGGAGCGTGAGAAACCCGGAGACCCCAGATAGCCATGCGCATCTTCGCGCAGGTTGTAATGAACGAGGTCAACCGGTAATAGGGTGTGCCTCAGCTTCACTGGAATGGCTCTGCAGTCATCATCGTCACTGCGCCAGGCGAACCACTCGTGCGCGCGCTGCATCAACTCAACACCATCGCTTCGGGCAGCTTTTGCACAGGACTGCAAAGCAGCTCGGAAAGCGGATAGCTCAGCGTAAGCGTTGCAGGCAAACACCTCACGATTGTGTTCGTCAAAAAAGCAAACATCGAATGCATTCGGTAATTTCTCGAGCGCTTCTGGCAATCGCTCACCAGCGATCAGTGGAGACAAGATAGTGAGGGGGCTGTCGGCGTTGTCAAAAAAAGCCGTTACTACAGCCATGCAGGGCTGTCCGCTGATCTGCGCCGGCGCCAGGTAGAACTTGAACTCACCTTCGAGCTTGGCGGTTAGGATGCTCTCTTTCGACGCCTTGATGATGAGCACTGTGCGGTTCAGCCCCGACTGCTGGCTACTTAGGACACTCAAGCCCCCTGAGAACGTCGCAACGCAAGCCGCGAGTTCCGGTCTCATGATGGTCAAATACATAGTCGTTCCAAGCTCAATCGCTAGTTCCAGTTCGAGTTTTAGTCGCCGCGCCGTGCGGATGTTGAATTCACCGACTCAGAGCTCGTAAGGAGGCGCACCTACTGGCAGCAGATTACGTCCAGTTCAAACCCAAAGACTGAAGATCCGGGGTAAGGACTCGGAGAGGTGATAGGGTCACCGACGGGGTGCGCCTAGACGCCGCGGCACTGAGTCACGCGAAGGTGTTTCTCATGAAACCTTCCGTCCCATCTGGAAGAGCGCGGCCTCTATAGATCGTAGATCCGGGAAATTGACAGGCCGCTCAGCCTTGGCAAGTGCAGCACCCAGTAACCAATTGGCCCTCACGTTCCAGAGGTAATGGTCAGCAGGGTCGCTTCTCAGTGTGGTGAAGACGGATCTATCGGGGTTCCTAAAGGGCGCCATTTTTCCGTTCCCTGGCAGGCAGCCGAATCTCAGCGACGATGGCAAGCTGTTCACTGGCTGCCTCAGATCGTCTACCCACCAGCGGCGTACCAGCCAGGCCAAAGCAGCGGCGACTCGGCTGTCGTAGATGATGAAATCTTCAAGCAGAAGGGCGTAGACCTTGGTCATGCCCGAGTTGAAGCGCAAGTTGGCAATGGTTGTGGTGTCATCGCCCCGTGAGTGGTCGAAAACAAAAGTGTTGAGAATCGCGTGTAATCCAACGTGGTTGTGCAGCAGCCAGGGCTTGTTACCTTTGTTGTTTTTGTTGGTGTAGACACCTCCCCAGTGAAAAATGGCGGCTACTGCTCCTGCGAGCTCAACGTGCTTGGCAGCACCGCCGGTGTAGGCTTTGCGAAGCTCATGCTGAAGCGTCCTAAGGACGGCAGCGTTTGTGGCCAGGTCGCTATTGCGTAGCATCGGAGGTACGACAGGGTGTCGATACGGGAATCCTGGAACCGATGGCGGAAGTGGAGCTTTAGCCCTGAGGGGCCATTGGTACGCGCTCAAGGCATCGTGGAGATGGACATAGGACGCAGTGTCCGGGACTGCAAAATGGATAGGAGCGCCGTCCAGCCTGCGTGCCAGCCATTCGATAAAATCGACGACCCGTCCAGTGGTGTATTGGCTTTGGTGCATACGCTCTTTAGAACTCAAAGACGGAACGGTTTAGCCTGAAACCCGAGGCTCATGCTGGTAACGTGACAAGATAGTAAGTGTGAGCTTTCGTGCTCACTCTTGGCATATCACGCACCCGAAAGCACCGACCTCGGTGCAGGCAGCAAAAAAGGACGACAGCAACCAATAAAGCTGGACGAAGTAGGGGCTTGGGGTACGCCCCGCCTCGATGTCTTTGAAGGCTTGTTCAACAGCAGTTTTGCTCAGTGATGAGGTGACGATGGCCACCCGTTTGAAGGTATGAGGGGCATTCCGGCAGAACTCAACCGCAGTTCGGGAGGCCGCGGGTGTACCGCGACAGGTACGATGAATCCGCGTCGTCACTCCACCATTGCTATAGAGCCGATCCCAAAGGGCGAACTTGTTGGCCATGGCGGCAGCGGGTAGTGCGAGATTGCCCAGGTTCTTAATGGCCTGGCTCACAGAAACGTGAAACGCGCCGGCGCCGAGCGTGAGATCGCCATGCTTTGCGTGATAGAACGTGATCCTTGGAGCAGCAGGATCCGTGCGAAATCCTATGAAGTCAGCCCACTCATCACCGAGGTCATCGCAGACCATGACATCGTCATCGGGAGCGACCGTCGACAGTACCGCGCCGAAAGTGGAGTCAGGATCGAACATCCGTTGGGCAGCAGTGAATGCGCCTTTCTCATCCGTCACGGTCGCGAGTTG